>NZ_JAMYSG010000111.1:0-515 GCF_040321815.1 Mesorhizobium sp. M0239 | reverse complement strand
CTTAACCTAGGCCGGGAGGATGGACTTGCGATCGTCCGCAATCTGGCGACAAAATCGGATGTTCCTATCATAGTGATCAGCGGCGACCGGCTTGATGAGGCGGAAAAAGTGGTTGCACTGGAGCTCGGCGCAACCGATTTCATTCCCAAGCCTTTCGGGATGCGCGAATTCTTGGCCCGCATTCGAGTAGCGCTACGCCAGCGCATTTCTAGTCCGCGAACCAGAGAGCAGCGCTCATTTCGCTTTGGGGCCTGGAAGCTCAGCGTGAAGCAGCGGCGACTGATCTGTGCGGAGCGTGGCGAGGTCAAGCTTACCGCATGTGAGTTCAATCTCTTGATCGCATTTCTGGAGAACCCCCGCAACGTGCTATCCAGAGAACGGCTTTTGCTCGCGAGCCGTGTGCGTGGAGAAGAGGTGTACGATCGAAGTATCGATGTCCTAATCATGCGCTTGCGCCGAAAGCTGGAGGCTGATGCGGCCAACCCTCGCCTGGTCAAAACATCCCGTGGCGCAGG
>NZ_JAMYSG010000110.1:0-521 GCF_040321815.1 Mesorhizobium sp. M0239 | reverse complement strand
CGCAATCCATGTCGGGCAAGTGGCCGCCTTACCGGCTCTTGTCAGTGCGTAGGCGCGCGATAGTTTTTGTGGGGAAGGGACTTCGATCAAAAGGAGCCGACGATGGAACACCAAACTCTAAGTCAATTGCAGACAATTGCAGAAGTAGAACCCCTCTCGACATACCCGATCATGACCCGGCAACAGCGTATTGAGCGCTGGGCAGAGTTGCTGGCACAACATCCCGAGCGACGCCTGAGAGCCCTTACCGGCACTGAGTATCTGAAGCGGGAAGCCCGCGACGCAGCACGCGGTGAGGGCTCGCCAATTACAGTGGCCTTCGAGGACCCGCTACTGCGTGCGTTAGGCCTGAAGGATGACACCTATGGGGAAGCAAAGCGCTTCTTCGAACTGTCTGACGGTGAGTTGCATGACATCGTCTGCAGTTGCCATGTCGGAACCACGTTCAGAGGGCAGTGGGCTGCCGCTAGAGTCCGCCGGTCGATTGGAGGGAACAGGTTTCTTAAGTGGCTTAGAGAGAG
>NZ_JAMYSG010000109.1:0-523 GCF_040321815.1 Mesorhizobium sp. M0239 | reverse complement strand
CATCTTTTTGTTCGACGAGCCACTGTCCAATCTCGACGCACAGCTTCGCGACGAAATGCGCGGCGAAATCAAACGCCTTCACCAGGACATTGCCACAACGATGATCTACGTCACCCATGACCAGATCGAAGCGATGACGTTGGCTGACCGCATCGTGCTGATGCGCGACGGGTTGATAGAGCAGCAGGGCGCGCCACTCGAGTTGTTCGAGCACCCGGCCTCAACCTTCGTCGCTGGGTTTCTGGGTTCGCCGCGGATGAGCTTCCTGCCAGGCAACCTTGCCTTGGACGGAAGCGCCGCCGCCATCCGGCTCGCGGACGCGCTGCTGCCCTTAGCGCCGGGCAGGGGGCTGAAGGGCGTCGCAGACGGACAGCAGGTGCTGCTCGGGTTGAGGCCAGAACATCTCACTCGGGCGCACACTGCCACACCGGAGCAGGGCACGTTTCGCTATGAGGCAACGATCGACCTGCTGCAGCCGACCGGCTCGCGCAGCTACGCGACATTCCGACTGGCTGGCGCGCCG
>NZ_JAMYSG010000108.1:0-594 GCF_040321815.1 Mesorhizobium sp. M0239 | reverse complement strand
TGTTTGGACCGGAGACATCGCGAACAGGTGTGCGAGGACATCGCGAACAGTTTTGTCACTTATCGTCTGCAGAGGTTGAGGTCGACTGTTTCTATTTTCTGATGTCTGAAGAAGGCTTGGAAGACGCCGTCCTTGCCGGTGGGGGTGAAGGCCACGGCTTTCCCTCCAAATGCCTTGGAGAGGCGCAGGATGTAGCCGCACAAGGCGACGCGGCCCTCTTTCTGGACCTTGCGAACGATGGCGTCTTGTGGGTAGTCGAAAGCTTCGACGGCCTCGCAGAAGGATCGCGGCGAGGGTGTGTATCTGTCGAGGGGGACGCAACCCTTGAGGCCATCGTGAGGTCTTTCGGTGTTGTAGAGGTCGCGCCAGGCATCGAAGGCTTTCTGCGCGCGATCGAGATTTTCGAAAGCAGGTCCGGCCATCGCTTCGGCCTTGAGCGAGCGGTGGAAGCGCTCTTCCTTGCCCAGCGTCTGCGGATGCAGAGGCCTGGAATGGGAGACGGCGACGCCGTGCTCGATCAGCCAGACGGTGAAGCGTGTGAAGTTGCTTCGTCCGCCATCTCCCCACGGTGGGCCGTTGTCGAAAGCCATGCGC
>NZ_JAMYSG010000107.1:0-596 GCF_040321815.1 Mesorhizobium sp. M0239 | reverse complement strand
GCTGCGGAGAGATCGTCGACCGGCAAGTTGGTCACCAGCTTCCAGTCGATCGGCTCGCGGCCGGGCGGCGGATCCTCTTCGAGGGCGTGGATGTAAGTCAGAACCTGCGGACTGTAGCGCTTCTGCTTGCCCACGGGCGGCAAGGTGTTGGTGGCGGCGAATTTCACCTGCAGCCAGGTCGTCTCGTCCTGATCGACCGTAATGCGATGCCGTCCCGCCCGAGGCGCCGCCGCAAGTTGGGCGAAGACGCGATGAGCAGGATCGTGTGGGGCAGCATCGGCAGGCCGCTCGGCCAGCCTGTTCGTCTGCACCCGCACGAGGAAGCTGGTACCAAGGTCCTGCGCGGTGCAATAGAGCTCGTAGATGTCGCTCTCCCGGTCACCCACATGCACGCAGCGCTCGGGTGCGCCCACGAGCGCGATGGACTGACGCAAGTTCTCCAGCCAGCGGTAGCTCTCCTTCGTCTCGATCGGCACGCGCGTGAATTTGATGTGCCGCTTGAGCGCGAGCGTTCCCTTGAATTTCGTTCGTGTCCAGAACTTCACCGCCGTCAGACCGAGGGGTGTGCCGGTGAGGGTGACGGCCAGGCTCGAATG
>NZ_JAMYSG010000106.1:0-597 GCF_040321815.1 Mesorhizobium sp. M0239 | reverse complement strand
TTGCCGCTGCGTGTGGGTCCCAGTCAGCTCGGCTGCCGCGAGAACCCTTACGGTGCCTCCACGGCGCAGAACGAAGCGAATGGTCGCGTCTGCCTATCGCGCATCGATCCTCGTCAGCGCGGGCTGTTCAATGCGGCCTGGATCGTCGGCTATTTCGCCGCATGCGCTCGCGAGGGCATCGAGGCCGTCGTCTTCGGTGACTTCACCGGTCCATTTGGCCAAATCCATAGGAAGGCTGATTTCGTGCAGCCATGGTTTGACCAGCAGGATTCCCGAACGGTCTATCCCGCTTTCCATGTCTTGGCTGGTCTCTCAAAGCTCGGCGGAGCCACCTTGCTGTCCGTAGGAACTTTCGGCGCTGACGGCGTTGTGACGATCGCAGCTGAAAACGATCGGGGCGTGACCCTGTGGGTCGCTAACCTCACCGCCAAGACGCAATCTGTGCGGCTTTCGGATGCGCCGAGCAGCGCCCGTATTGCTCTTCTCGGCGCCGAGCAGTTCGAGCAGGCGGCAACCGATCCCAACTTCATGGAAATTTCCGCAAGACCGCTGGATGACCAATTCATCTCGCTTGACGCCTACGCCGTCGCGCGAGTC
>NZ_JAMYSG010000105.1:0-638 GCF_040321815.1 Mesorhizobium sp. M0239 | reverse complement strand
CAAGACCCCGGGCGTCATCTACGACATCAAGGGTCTGTTCCCCAGGCATGTTACGGATGGGCGCTTCTGATGAGGGTTCTGGTCACCGGCGCGGCCGGCTTCATAGGGTATCACGTAGCCAAGCGGCTGCTGGAGCGCGGTGACGAGGTCGTCGGCATCGACAACGTCAACGACTACTACGATCCGCAGATCAAGGAGGCGAGGCTGCGGCTCCTGGACGAGGCGAGCCGCAAGACCAATGCCGGCTATCATTTCATCCGCGGCAATCTCGCCGACAAGAGCGTGGTCGACGCCTGCTTTGCCGACCATGCATTCGACCGGGTGATCCATCTCGCCGCCCAGGCCGGGGTTCGCTACAGCCTGGAAAACCCGCATGCCTATGTCGAAAGCAACATCATCGCCTACACCAACATGCTGGAGGCCTGCCGCAACAGCGCCGTCGCGCACCTGACCTATGCCAGCACGTCGAGTGTCTACGGCGCCAACACCGACATGCCGTTTTCCGAACATCGTCCGGCCGACCATCCGCTGCAGTTCTACGCCGCGACCAAGCGCGCCAACGAGCTGATGGCGCACAGCTACAGCCATCTGTTCCGATTGCCGACGACCGGGCTTCGCTTCTTCACGGTGTATGGTCC
>NZ_JAMYSG010000104.1:0-694 GCF_040321815.1 Mesorhizobium sp. M0239 | reverse complement strand
CTAGAGCGTTTCATATTTTGACGGAAGCGTAGCCTGCGTTTTCGAAGTAGTTCTTGCATTCGGCTGCCTCGATGGTTTCGACGAGGTGGCCGATGTGGCGCCACGTGTCCTCGACGGTGCGTTTCTGAGCTTGTCGCATCCAGTGTTTGATCTTGGCGAAGGCCTGCTCGATCGGATTGAGGTCCGGCGAGTAGGGCGGCAGATACCAAAGCCTGGCGCCGGCAGCTTTGATCGTCTGCCTGATGGCCGCCGACTTATGGCTTCCCAGGTTATCCATGACCACGATGTCGCCGGGCTTCAGCACGGTGATGAGCTGCTGCTCGACATAAGCACGGAAGCATTGGCCGTTGATCGGTCCGTCGAAGACGCAAGGTGCTGCGAGCCGGTCCCAGCGTAGTGCACCGAGGAAGGTCAGCGTGCGCCAGTGGCCGTGTGGAGCCAAGCCGCGCAGCCGTTTGCCTTTCGGCCCCCAACCTCGCAGTGGAGCCATGTTGGTCTTGATCCAGGTCTCATCGATGAAGACCAGGCACTGTGGATCGAGACCGCTTTGCCAAGAGCGCCATCGCTGGCGCCTGCGGGCAATATCGGCACGCGCCTGCTCAAGGGCGAACAGAGTTTTTTTTGAAGCTCAGGCCTTCGCGGCGCAGGAACAGCCACACCGTATTGTGCGAGACCTTGACCCCGCGAGCATCCA
>NZ_JAMYSG010000103.1:0-789 GCF_040321815.1 Mesorhizobium sp. M0239 | reverse complement strand
GGCATGCATCGTGAGATACTCGGCGATGAGGCGCCGCATTGCGGCATCATCGTCAATGACAAGAACATGTTTCAACGGCACACCTCGTTTTGGGGGTTGGGCCCCGATCAGGGTTGCACTACCTGAATCTGCAATCAAAAGGCATGTATTAGTGATGACATTACTTGAAATTGAACAACTGGTTCTCAAAACCCTCAACGCTCTAGTTGCCGAAAAAGTAGAGGTCTCGATGACAACCAGAATGCGGGATCTCGGCCTCGACAGCCTCGACTATAACGAGCTTGCTACGGCGATCGAGAGCCGACTTGGCTGGTTTGTCGACGATTACAAGCTCTGGCAATACGAGTCCGTAAGGCATGTCGCCGACGCCGTCGCCAGTCAGGAGTTGCGCACCGCGGAACCACCAGCAGTGCGGCAAGTGCTGGAGTAGTGCTGTAGGCACAGGTTACGGTGAGGGCAGCTTGGGCGGCGGTAGCTATGGCCATTGCTCCGCTGTGGTTTGTATCCGTGACTGGTGTGTTTGAGAACTGTTGGGTCAGCCCGGTCCATGTCGCAGTGCCGATGCCCCCTTGGTGGCGTTGCCCGCAATTGCGATCGCTGCGCCCAGGGCACCAATGCTGACGGTCGTTGTCAGGCCACCCGTTGAATTGTTGTCAGAGGCAACAGTGCCCACCACACCATCCCAATCGGTGGTCGTATAGACCGTACGCCTCCGGCGAGGGCCGCCTTGCGCGAGCATGGCACGGTAGCGAGGCTGCGCTCTTAAGGTCGTCCTTACGAGCGAAGTTG
>NZ_JAMYSG010000102.1:0-838 GCF_040321815.1 Mesorhizobium sp. M0239 | reverse complement strand
ACCCGGTAGTCGAGTGCGGGATTTTGGTGAGGCAGTCATGCCACGCGGTGGCCTCGTTCAGCAGATTCCAGATCGTCCCATCGCTGAGCAGCCGCACGTCCCAAATTTGTGTTGTTTCCGAGCCCAACAACGTTAGACTGAGGAGCGGTCGCTCGTCCGAGCGCATGATCTAAACAACGATCCCGCATCTGCGATGTTCGGGGAGAGCCCCGCTAGTACAAGTGCGTGCCACAACGTCACTTGGTTGGCGGTAATAACAGGCCGACCTGAAATTCTTTCGAAAATATCGACGCGCTCTAAGGAACTGATCGAAGTACACGGAATTAGTATGGGATGATCGGAAGGTGGCGTCGACGCAACGAACTCCGCCAATTCTGCTTCGCAGTCTATGTCAAAAACATGTTGGCGCGGTCCTCGCCTCATATTTCGGATGCCTCTAACGCTGATACCTGCGTCAGAGAGAAACGAGACCAACGTTTGCGTCACTTCACCTGCATACGGCGATAGAATATCCACTTGCACAGCCCGAAGCACACCAAGTGCAGCTAAAAAAGCCATTGCGGTGTTCGAAGCGGGGACCCCAGAACTTTCAGACAGCAGTTGACTTTGCAGCTGCGCGAACTTCATTCCCCGAAAGAAACTAGCACTTGTGCAACCCCAAATGACCGAAGTACATCCCATGCCGGCGAGCTGATATGCAGCCGCCAAAAGTTCACCTTCCGTGGCGTAGTTCTCGCAATATTCAAGTGGCGTTGACAAGCTCATATCAGCAGTTCTGTCGGGTATTTTTAACGAAATATACTCCGTATCTCTCACATTACGATCAGCCAACCATCTG
>NZ_JAMYSG010000101.1:0-945 GCF_040321815.1 Mesorhizobium sp. M0239 | reverse complement strand
AACCGATCCCAACTTCATGGAAATTTCCGCAAGACCGCTGGATGACCAATTCATCTCGCTTGACGCCTACGCCGTCGCGCGAGTCAACCTCGATCGGCCGTCTTCTACCTAGCCCGATCTTCGCTATTTGGCCAAAACCCCGACAAGGAAGAGGGTGATAGTTCTGTGAGGCTCTAAGGCTGCGCCTGGGATCCATCTCGTTTTCGACCCCAAACCCATCGTTGGTCAATCAAACGCATAGCGCGAAAGCAGCAGATCTTGAGTTTCGAACTGGTCTGCCGTGTAAAACGTCCATGTTCGATGTCTCCTTGGCAGGGGAAGCAACAATCACTGGTTTCCTACCGCAGGAGGAAACTGGCGCAATGCTGTTGTGGGCGACAGGAATTCGCATTCCGGCAGTTCAGCAAATCCGATGAGAAGGGAACAACGCGGCACTGTGATGGTTCGGTGGCCTCGGAGGTGACAGAGAACGATGGGCAAAAAGCCAGGACAGCAAACGGAATCCACGGCGGACCGCGAAAAGGCGATCGAGGCGCTCTACTTCGCGCGCAAGTGCGGCCTCACGAAGGACGAGGCACTGAAGATGCTCGGGAAAGCCCCGATCGGGATCGATGATGAAGCCGAAGAGCGCTCCGGTAGCCGGAGATAGAGGCAATCACCGATCGTGCGTAGCAGCCGGCCGCGGCATGATCTTCTTCACCTCCCATAACGCGTTTCACGAACCGTGCATTCTGCCCATTGACCGGCGCCCCTTGGCCAGCCGCCGCCGACGCGTAGCCCGGCAGAACGCAGTGCGAGCGAAGGGTCTTCAGCTTTGCGGGATTCGAGCCGCCGAGAGGCCGTTCGGATCCTGCCGGGGCCTAGAGCGATTCCTATTTTGAGAGAATCGTAGGATTCCCAAAGCCGGATGTTTGTGATTCAAGATGCTGGCTGGATTGGAGGCCA
>NZ_JAMYSG010000100.1:0-1000 GCF_040321815.1 Mesorhizobium sp. M0239 | reverse complement strand
CGAGAAGATCCTGGCACGGCTGCGCTCGCCGGCCGGACCAGGCCGGCCTGCCTACAATTCGTTGGTGATGTTCAAGGCGCTTCTGCTGCAGTCCTTGTATGGACTGTCGGACAGCGAACTGGAGGAGGCGCTCGCCGATCGGCTGTCGTTCCGCCGCTTCGTTGGGCTGACGCTCGAAGAGACGGTGCCCGACCACACCACGCTCAACCGCTTTCGCAATCGTCTCGTCGAGGCGGGGCTTCTGGAGAAGCTGTTTGGCGAACTGGACCGTCAGTTGGACAAGGCCGGGCTGATCCTGCGGCGCGGTACGATGCTCGATGCCACGGTGATCGAGACGGCGGCGGCACGGCCACCCAGTGGAACGGCGCACGAGGCCGGCGAGGCTGGCGATCCCGATGCCGGCTTTACACGCCGGCAGGGCAAGCCTGGCTCCTCCTATGGCTACAAGGCCCATGTCGGTGTCGACCAGGGCTCTGGCCTGATCCGCCGGGTGAGAACGACAGCGGCCAACGTCAACGACACGGTCGAGGCAGATCATCTGATCTGTGGCGACGAAGGCGCAGTGCTGGCGGATGCGGCCTATCACACCAAGGCGCGCCAGGTATTGCTGAGGGAGCGCGGGATCAAGCCAAGACTGATGCGGCGCGCCAACAAGCATCATCCGCATCTGCCAGCGCGCCTGAAGCATTTCAACCGGCTCATTGCGCGGCAACGCTTCGCCGTCGAGACGACCTTTGCCACCTTGAAGAACCGCATGCGGCTTTGCGCCATCCGCTACCGCGGCTTGGCCAAGGCGGCAGGACAGATCCTCATCGCCGCCATGGCCTTCAACATGCGCCGCTGGGTGACGCTGGCGACCTAATACAGGGTCGCATTGCGCCCGAAATCCGCCGAACCCGTCAAACCCCAGCCAATCCGGCCTCAAACCCGAGCCGCAAGGCACCCCACATTGGCCTGACCCTCCCTCCTTGCCCCTATAACTTAATAACGCAACGGGCCC
>NZ_JAMYSG010000099.1:0-1209 GCF_040321815.1 Mesorhizobium sp. M0239 | reverse complement strand
GTCAGGAGAGCGAGGCGTCTCAATCTGTTGAACGACCTTGGGAGACTTCGCCCAGGATCGTGCCTGCTAACGAGATCGCCTTGCCCATCGTCCCCACGGGAACGATCCAGATCACCCTCGCGGGCGAACCACTGTTTGTGTTCGTTTTTGTTCCTTGCGCTATTTCATGCCGATCCGGCGGCTTCCTTTCCAAAGCGGAATTCGGTTGCGTCGGCCCACATGCGGTGCAGGATGACGGCCAGCTTGCGGGCCACCGCCACCCGCGCCCGCGCCATGCCGCGGCGTCTGGCGATGTTCATGCCCCAGGCGCGCAAGCTCGACCACTTTTTGGAACGCACAAGCAGTGAATGGGCTGCCTCGTAGAGTGCTGTGCGGGCGAGCTCGTCGCCACAGCGGCTGACCTTGCCCTGGATGTCGGTCTCACCGGATTGGTATCGCGCTGGCGTCAGCCCCAGATGCGCTCCCACCGCCCGCGAGGAGCCGAACCGCTCCGGCCGGTCGATCGTGGCGCGGAAGGCGAGCGCCGTAATCGGACCAACGCCTGGCGCGCTCATCAGCCGCCGGCAGACCTCCTCCTTGCGGACGATGTCGAGAACCTTCTTGGTCAGCCGGGCGAACTCCTTGAGCATGGTGCCGAGGATCGTAAGCAGCGGCTCGACCATCGCCATCACCTCGGCACTGGCCAGTTCGCGCACGCGATCAGCAAAGGCGGTGCGCGATGGCGTACCGAGCTTGACGCCGGCCTCTCGCAGCATGGCGCGCACGACATTCTCGATGCTGCGCATCTCGTTCAGCACCGTCCGGCGGGCAACCAGCAGCGCACGCCACAGCCGGCATTGCCGGCTCTTGACATGCACCTGCCGATACCAGCCCGTGCGCATGATCTGCGCAAGCGCGCGGGCGTCGTTGCGATCGGTCTTGTTCGGCATCGTCTTCATGGCCGCATTGGCTTGGCGCGTCTCGATGCAGATCGCAGGCAGACCTTCGGCGCACAATCCATCGTGAAGCCAGGCCGTCAGCGAGCACGCTTCAAGCCCGATGCGCTCCAGCGGCAGATCGAGCTTCCGCAACGCATCGGACAAGGCCTGTGGTTCGCTCGCCGCTCGTGTTTCCTTCACGATCTGACTGCTCTCATCGACGACGCAAATCGCGGTCTCTTCCAAAGATACGTCTAATCCAGCAAAATACTTCACGGCTGCTCCTTCCCGA
>NZ_JAMYSG010000098.1:0-1219 GCF_040321815.1 Mesorhizobium sp. M0239 | reverse complement strand
GACTTCGCCGCGAACTCGATCACCTTCACGCCGGGCTCGGATGCGATCGCCTCGATCGCCTTCGGCACCGATCTGACGGGCCTGAACACCGCGAACCTGACCTGGACCAGGGTCTCGGACACCCAGGTCGTGGGCAAGGACGGCGCCGTGACGGTGGTGACGCTGGATCTGTCGGTTGCCAACAACGTGGCGACCGTGACGGCGACGCTGAACAACAATTACGACGCACATCCCGGCATCAACGCCGACGACCTGGTCAATCTGGGCCATGTCGGCCTGGTCGCCACCGATACGGACGGCGACCAGGCAACCGGCACCGTCAACGTGACGGTGTCCGACGACGTGCCGACGGCTTCCGCCGAGCCTTCGCAGAACGTTGCCGAAGGCGCGACGATCACTGGCACTTTGGACTTCGTCGCCGGCGCCGACGGCGCCACGGTGACGCATATCGGCGCTACGACCCTTGTCTTCGGCGGCGACGGTTACTCGCAGCCAATCGACATCGGCGATGGCTTGATCAAGGTCATGGCCGACGGTCACTACTCGTTCACCGCCGACAATTCGGTTTTTGGCACGGGTGCGGCTTCTGCAATCTATACCGTAACGGACGGCGACGGCGACACGTCGACGGCCGGCATAAGCTTCGTCGTGACGGACGCCAACACGCCGACGAGCGGCACGGCTACTGCCACGGTCGATGATGACGGCCTTGCCGGCGGCAATGCGGCGAGCACGACAGGGGACATCGATGCCAATGCGGGCGAGGTTCCGCTCAGCGCCAGTGAAGCGACCTACAACGGCACGCTCGGCGGCAGCCTCGGCGGCGACGGCGCCGGCGCCAACGGCTTCTCATTCGCGACGCTCGATGGCACCAACGGCACGGTCGGCCAGGAGAACGTGACCTACAGCTGGGACGCCGGCAACGACACGCTGACGGCGACAGGTCCGCGCGGCGTCCTGTTCACGGTGCATGTGACCGACCCGGCAACCGGCGCCTATACGGTGACGCTGGTCGACAATGTGCTGCAGGCACAGGGCCCGAACGATGAGAACAATGCGACGGTCGATCTCGGCTATGTGATCACCGATGCCGACGGCTCGACGGCAGCAGGCACGCTGACCGTTACCTTCAATGATGACGGCCCGTCGATCACGCCCTCGGCAACGGCGCAGCCGGTACTGACGGTCGACGAGACGAATCTGGCCGCCAATGCGACGG
>NZ_JAMYSG010000097.1:0-1239 GCF_040321815.1 Mesorhizobium sp. M0239 | reverse complement strand
GTGATGGCTGAGCTGCAGGCGCACGACGTCAGCCGTCCGGGCGAGAAGCTTGCGATCGACATCAACATGAACCGGGCCTCGATCTTCGACGCCACGACGGAGCGGGCAATTTGACCTCGACAGCTTCCCTGGCAGTCCGCTTATGTGGCACCGAACAGCACGAGGCACCGCTGCGCACACTGCGCGCCGGATCCTTGTCGGTCGCGTTCGACAATGGGGCGTTGCGCTACATCCGCATCGGGACGATCGAGATCTTGCGCGGAATCTCGTTTCTTGTACGGGACGAAAACTGGGGAACATGTACCCCCGTTCTCGATGATCTGCGGATCGACGAGAGGCCGGATGCGTTCGCCATTGAATACCGTGCAACATGTGCCGCAACATCCGGCCGCCTGGTTTACCGGGCACGCGTCTCGGGCAGTAGCGATGGTGCGCTGTCGTTTGTGACAGAAGCAGAGCCTGAGACCGACCTTTTGACCAACCGGACCGGCTTCGTCGTGCTGCATCCCATAGCAGATTTGGCCGGCAAGCCGGTGCGGGTCCTGCATCAAGATGGTCTCGAAAGGCTTTCGCATTTTCCGGACTTTATTGATCCGGAATGTCCGTTCACCGACGTGCGCGCGTTGTCACATGAGATCGCGCCTGGGATCTGGGCCACCTGCACCATGGATGGTGATGCCTTTGAGATGGAGGATCAACGCAATTGGTCTGACGCATCCTATAAAACCTATGTTCGTCCCTTGCGTCGCCCGTGGCCCTACAGACTGCCCAAGGGCCAGAAATTCACCCAGGCCGTCCGGCTGCATATGTCGGGGACGCTTCTTGCGCCGATGTCTGAAAATCCTGACCCGCCGATCAAAGTGACGATTGGCGGACCGGCCGGCCGAGTGCCTCGCATTGGCGTCGGCGTCGCCGCCGACGAGGCCAGGCACGCCCTTGGAAACTCCGATCTAATTCGGCAATTGGCTCCGCAGTGGATAGCCTGCCAGGTCGATCTCCGTCTCGGGCACGGCCACGATGAACTTGAACGGTACGCAGCGCTGACCCGGTTGATTGGTGCAAGCGTCGTGCTGGAGATCATAACCAGGGGAACGCTGGATCCCTTCGGCGAGTTGAAGCCGGTCGCGGATGCTGTCCGTCGCCTCGGCCTCAATCTAGAAGCTATCTGCGTCTTTCCGGCGCAGGACATGAAATCGGTACAGCCGGGAGCAGCATGGCCGGCCATGCCGAGCTTCCAGG
>NZ_JAMYSG010000096.1:0-1247 GCF_040321815.1 Mesorhizobium sp. M0239 | reverse complement strand
GATCCGGACGCGCTGAAGGCGATGGTTCTGGCGCGCGACGTCGAGAACGCCCGGCTGATCCAGATCATCAAGGAATTGCAGCGTCACCGCTTCGGCCGAAGAGCTGAGACGCTTCCCGAGGATCAGTTGCTGCTGGGGCTCGAAGAGGCCGAGCAGATCGAGGCCGCCGACGAGGAAGAGAATGAACAAGCATCTCCCGCAGAGCGTCTGGAGCGCGCCAGGAAGCGCCGGACAAACCGCGGCGCGTTGCCACCCCATCTGCCGCGGGTGGAAATGGTCGTCGACATCGAGGGCCATGCCTGTCCGGGCTGCCGCAATGGCTTGCATCGGATCGGTGAGGACGTGAGCGAGCGGCTCGACATCGTTCCGGCGCAGCTGCGTGTGATCGTCGTGCGCGCCGGCCCAAATATCCCTCACATGGGGATTACATGGTCAAGTGTGATTTTCCTCCTTCGCACGGTCCAAGGTCTGAGCCCGATCACGTGACGCGGCCCGGTCGCCGGGCCTCATCCACCTCACATGCGGTCGCCGCTCCTGGCGGCAGCACCAATATCCCGCTTGCGGCGGGCGCAGGCTCAGGAAGACGAAACCATTCTGCCGATCGGCTGTTGAGGCCATGCATATTTTCGGTTCGCCCACCTGGATCCGAAAGGCTGATCAGGCCTTTGCGGAATGGGAGGAAAAGGGTGATGGAAGCGATCATGCGGTTTTCATGAGCGCTCCCTCGATGACGACGCCGGCGGTCGCGTATTTCTACAGCGCCACCAGCAGCTTGCGGGCGAGCGCGACGATCATCGCCTTCTTGAGGCGGCCGCCGTTGCGCGCCACCCGTTCGCTGAACCAGCGGGCCAGGCCCGAGGCCGGCTGATGGCGCAGCCACAGCCAGGCAAGCTCGACCATCGTCGTTCGCAGCCGCGGATTGCCTGCCTTCGACACGCCTTGTTCGTGATCGATCGTGCCGCTCTTCCATGGGGAAGGTGCCAGTCCCGCGTAGGCGGCCACCTGCCTGCGGTTGTTGAAATGCCGGAACAGCCCTTCGGCGTGGAGGATCGTCGCGAATTCCGGCCCGATGCCCTTCAGCTTGAGCAACATCGCCGCCGGCGTCGAGGCGTCCACGGCCGTCGCGGCGAGCAGCGCGTCGCGCTCGGCCTCCACCGCCTTGATCTGGCCGAGCAGCAATTCGAGACGGTCAAGTTCGCGGCCGATCTGGGCCTTCATGCGGGCCGGCAGGGCGCGGCCATCGCCGG
>NZ_JAMYSG010000095.1:0-1292 GCF_040321815.1 Mesorhizobium sp. M0239 | reverse complement strand
GGAATGTCGCCCGGAACAAAAAAGGAGGAAATCTGACGCTTGCCGTCGCCGGTTAGTTTGGTCGAGCCTATCAAGCCGTCCAGAACGACGAAGGAAAGGGTCGGTTTGTCGCCCTCGCGCAGAATGTCTTCGTTGGCATGATATTCCTTCTCCTGAATCGAGATGTTCCCCAAGAGCGCAATATCTGACGGTGCGAGTTCCGAGATGGTCTGGAGCTTGCGGATTAAAATGTTCGAAGAGGGAGCCTGTGCCATCAAGAACCTGTTTGGGGTTGGCCCTAACTTGCTGGGGGCGCTAATGTTCTCGAGGGCGGCATGGTTGGTGACCTTAGATTGTGCTTGATGCCTTTGGCCTCCCGCATCAGGGAGGACCAATTCGCTCCTAGAAGCGATATCAACTCCAGGGCTTGCGCCTCTGTGATGTCTGTCTCTCCGATAAGCCTTGGGACAAGGCGACGCTCGAGTCAGACCTCAAATTCGTGCTCCCCTATGACCTACCACTCAGAACCCTCCAAACTATAACATATGTTTATAAGTTCCTATCTAAATGACTGTTTTGCGTGAGGCTCCTCCCTTTCGGCTGCGCCCTCCGAGTCCCAGCCCGCTTTCGCCGCATTAACATATGTTATTGTCTAAGGAGCATTTTCGGGCCTGCGGCCGTTGAATTGCCGAGGAATACTCAGGGAGGCATACCTTTCAATGCCGTCGGTTTCCGTACTGGTTGTGGAGATGAAAGCTTCATTCTCTTGGACATCGAAAGCTCCCTCCGGAGGCCGGGTTTGAGGTGATTCCCGTCTCAAAGGGCCTTGAAGCCATTGCAATTTTTGATCGTGAGCCGGAGCGAGTTGCGGCTCTGCTCACAGATATCAGGCTTGGAGACGGCCGAACCGGGTGGGATGTGGCCAGACACCTCCGAACCGTCAATCCCACTATGCCGGTGATATACATGAGCGGCGATGGCGCGGACGACTGGCCGTCGCTTGGAGTGCCCAACAGCCTGATGATCACCAAGCCGTTTGTTATGCCGCAGATCATTATCGGGCTGGCAACTCTCCTCAATCAAGAGAGCGTGAAGCAGCTACCTGCCTCAGAATAGCTGCGAGGTGGTAGCTGGTTAGTCATAGGGTCTTCGCGCAGCCGCGTCGGTCAGGCGTATCGGTGCGGCCGTAGCTTTCATGGCCAACTCGAAGTCTATGCCCGGCTGTTCCGCAAATCCGAGCCAGGTCGGGCGCCCTGATAGTAGGCCAGCCGACCGACACTGCGATGCATTGCCAAGGCCTCCCGAAATGTGCG
>NZ_JAMYSG010000094.1:0-1305 GCF_040321815.1 Mesorhizobium sp. M0239 | reverse complement strand
GTCTACGCAACTTAAAGGCTAGCAGCTGGCCATTGCTGCACCTGATGCCAGCATCAGGCCAGCCTGTCGCCAAGTGCTTTCACCGCGTGGCCTCCGATGCGGAAGTACGAAGCGTCTTCAACAGTTCGTCTCGTGTCAGCCAAACGAGCCAATCGTCGTCATTTATCCCCTGTGCGGGTAAGTGCAGGACTGATCCGTGCGGTTCGCAATGGAGATAGCCGTAGCGATCGACTATGCCTTTTTCGATATGCCAGCCGGCAACCAGAGCGTAAATGAAGTCCGGCGACCATTTAGCCCATGCCAGCCCGAAAGCTATGCGACCAATAAGGGTAGAGAGTCCCCGGCCTCTAAAGTCCTCTCGCAACCAGATGTCGCCATGATACGCGACCTGCCCGGTTATGCTGCGAGCAGTCGGCGCATCGCTACGAGACGAGGAACCGGCCCCCGCTTTGAGGCTAGGATCCGCGAACCAGGCTCTGAGCGATCCAAGGTGCTCAGCAAGGTCTACGTTGGATAGATCATCTAAACGCAGTGCCTGGACATGCGCTACCCTTCCTTTCCCATCCCGCCCGACGATCCAAAAGGCCTTTCCAGGTGGAAGAGCAGACGTATCAGGACGAAAGCTTGGATAGGTCGGTGACTTACCGGGAACTCTGCTGGTAATCGCAATGTATTCCTCAAAATCGTCACCCATCGTAATATGGAGGCCGGACTTGCGTCCCAACTCTTGTGCTGCATCGAGGTAGTTCGAAACCTCTAGCGTCGTCACATTGCTATCCATGCCGCTGCACCCCAATCTTTGGGCTGACCAAACATAGCTTCTACAGTTTCCGGCAAGCACTGATACTACCGCATCTGGTAGTTGACGCGCAGGCTAATGGATACGAAAGCGTGTCCAGGCAGCAGCCTGTTAACACCTGCTGCCCTTGTGGGGCCGAACGATGGAAAGCGGAGCATTGCGTTGGTTTTCGACTATATCATTGTGGGTGGGGGGTCCTCGGGATGCGTCGTGGTGAACAGGCTCTCCGGCGATGGAAATCGTGTGCTGCTCATCGAGGCTGGTCCCGATACGCCTCCGAACGCCGTCCCGGACGACATCCTCGATGGCAATCCGACGCGTGCTTACTTCAATCCCGACTATCAGTGGGCGACACTTGAAGCGACGATGATACGGGACGGCCGCAAGCCGGTTCATTACGAGCAGGCCCGGATCATGGGTGGCGGCTCCAGCATCAATGCCCAGGTGGCGAACCGCGGCGGCCCCGAAGATTACGATGAATGGGCATCAAGTGGTGCAACGGGCTG
>NZ_JAMYSG010000093.1:0-1403 GCF_040321815.1 Mesorhizobium sp. M0239 | reverse complement strand
TAATGCAGTTCACTTAGGCACCTTCAGTGTTCTGACAGGATATTTGGCTGGTAGCTTTTTGACGACACGGGGGCATGATCGCCCCCGTGTTTTTGGGAGGATGAGGTCTCCCAGCCGTTGTCTTAATCGGATGAGGTGTGCGGGTAGTTTTGCTGGCGCTTCGATCGCCATCCACCCCCATTCGTGACGAATGTAGTGCAGGGCTGTGGTGAAGCTCAATTCGGTTGGCTTGACCTCGGCTTCAGAGGCAACCTCGGCCATTTCCAACCGCACCAGATTGTAAGCCAGCAAGGCTCCCCAAACTTCCTGATAAACGGTCTGCGGTGTGCCGCTGCGCAGCGTCAATTCGCTGCCAAGAAGCTCCTGCTTCAGCTCTCGATAGCTGGTTTCGATCCGCCAGCGGTCTTCGTATTGCTGCACGATCTCCTGGGCAGGATAGGCCTTCTTGTCCGTCAATGAGGTGAGCAATATTCGCTTTTGCCCATGCCGGTTGACCGTCTCGATCGCCCGAGCTTCCCAGAATGTCGGCAAGTCGGGCTCGGCCTCGCGTGCTTGCGGCGAGACTTTCATGCGCACCCGATAGTCGGTGGCGTTCTGGTCCAGGCGCTGCCATGCACTGTTGCCTTTGGCCGGCAGGAGCCAATGACGTTGCTTGCCCTTCGATTGAAGCTGCAGCAGCAGGCTGGCGCTGAAAAAGCCCTTGTCGAAGACCGTCAGGGATTGGTCCGGCACTTGGTCGAGCAAGCTCTTGGCATAGAGCATCTCATTCTTGCCGTAGATCCCAAACACCGCATCACGCACCAGGTGCGTGGCGAGCGCCGTCAGGGTCAAGAGCCGTAGCTGCGGATAACTTGCAACAGCGCCGGATGCATAGGCTTGCGCTCCAAAATGCGCGCGGTTCTCCACGCTGTCGGCGACACGCAATGTGCTGCCATCCACGGCATAGCGCGCAAGACCCCGCCAGCCTCGCCCGACTTGGTGTCGCTCGTCCCAGCACGTCGCGCTCATCGCAAACAACTGCGCCAGCGGCGCCTGGCCTAAGCGCTGGCGGGCCTGCGTCAAGGCGCTCTTGGCAATGTCCGGGTTCACCTCATCGGGCAACACCAGATCCAGATGGGCCACCACCTCAGGCATGGACTGATGACGATACAAGGAAAGCGCAATCACCAGCCAGACAACTTGCTCGGCGGGGAGCTTGCGCTTGCGGATGCTCGCCTTGCCGCTGCTGGCAAGCGCCAAGGCGATCCATTCCGGATCAATTGCACCCGAAAGTGCCGATAAATCGGCTGTATGTCCTATGCGACCTGGCATCTCAAAACACGAACAGGATGGAAACGAATCTCCATCCTGTTCGATAGGTCTTACCAGATCCTCATCCAGCCCAACTTAAGTGAACTGCATTA
>NZ_JAMYSG010000092.1:0-1447 GCF_040321815.1 Mesorhizobium sp. M0239 | reverse complement strand
AATGAAAAAAGCCCCGTTTTGAACTGACCCCCGAAAGTTGGACACAACCTTCGGGGGTTTTGCATGTCCAAATACAGCGAGAGTTTCAAGCGCTCGGTTGTCGATAGCTATTTAGGCGGGGATGAGAGCTGCGCGAGTGCGGCGTCGATGCATGGCGTTGATGCGGCCACTGTTCGCAAGTGGGTTGCGTTGTACCAGGCGCATGGCGATGCCGGGCTATCTGGTAAGTACGGTCGTTACGACGCGGCGTTCAGGCTGTCGGTGCTTGAGCGAATGTGGGAGGAAGGTCTGTCGTATCGGCAGACGGCTGCATTGTTCAATATCCGCAATGCCAGTTGCCTGACGGGCTGGGAGAAGCGCTATCATGCGGGCGGGATAGAGGCGCTCGGCCCACGTCCCAGAGGACGACCCATGTCAAAGCCGCCGTCCCCCGCAGTGCCTGTTGCAGCCAGTGACGAGGCCAAAAGCCGCGAAGAACTGCTGGCTGAGCTGAAGCATCTGCGGATGGAGAACGACTACCTAAAAAAACTAGAGGCCTTAACGCAGGGACATGCGCTCAAAAAGCGCAAGCCGTCCAGGCGTTAAGGCCGTTGCATTCGCTTGAGGGGCTGCTCGAGCTGGCGAAGCTTGCGCGCAGCACGTTCTATTACAGACAGAAAGCAGCGAAGCGCTCGGACCGCCATGCGGCGCTGAAGGCGGCGATCAAGGCCATCTTCGACAGCCACAAGGGTCGCTACGGCTATCGCCGGGTGACTGCGCAACTGCACCGGTTGGGCCGGCGCGTCAACCACAAGACCGTCCAGAGCCTGATGGCCGGGATGGGATTGAAGTCGCTGGTCAGGCCGAAGAAGTATCGCTCCTACAGGGGCGAGGCTGGGCGGACCGCTCCCGATCTGTTGCAGCGCAAGTTCGGCGCCGACCGCGCCAACCGCAAATGGGTGACCGACGTGACGGAGTTCAGCCTGGCCGGCGACAAGCTCTATCTGTCCCCGGTCATGGATCTCTACAATGGCGAGATCGTCGCGTTCGAGACGGCGCGGCGGCCACGCTTCAAAATGGTGGACAATATGCTGACCAAAGCCCTCGCCCGGCTTGGTGAGAACGAAAGGCCGATCCTGCATTCCGATCAGGGATGGCAGTATCAGATGTCGGCATTCCAACGCAGGCTGGAAGCCAGAGGCCTCCAACAGAGCATGTCACGCAAAGGCAATTGCCTCGACAACGCCCCAATGGAGAGCTTCTTTGCCATCCTCGAATCCGAGCTCTTCCATCCCGGAACCTTCGACACCGTTCAAAGCCTGGACGACGCCATCACGGACTACATCGACTATTACAACCACCGCCGCATCAAACTGAAACTGAAAGGGCTGGCCCCTGTGCAATACAGGAACCAGCCCTTAAACCTACCAACTCAATGAACCGTCCAACTTTATGGGGTCAGTTCATT
>NZ_JAMYSG010000091.1:0-1797 GCF_040321815.1 Mesorhizobium sp. M0239 | reverse complement strand
GCCCGTTGACCGCCCTGGCTGTTGAGGCCTTTGCCCCGCCCATAGAGAGCTTTCGGTGCGGGCGCGACTTTGCCGCATGGCTAGGTCTTGTTCCGCGCCAATTCTCCTCCAGTGGAAAAGAGCGGCTCGGACGCATTTCTAAGGCGGGCCAAGCTGATATCCGCCGACTGCTAATCATTGGCGCGATGTCGCGCCTGACCTGGCTGACCCGCAAATCGATCACCGAAGGCTCATGGTGTCAAACGAATCCAGGAATTGACCCCTTTGGCGAACTGAAGAACTGACCCCTTCAGTGGTTTGCTGTTTCGTTTGTTTCGGGCACCGAGCCGACCTTCTGCAGAAGGCCGGACCGTCGCTTTTCGCGCAGCCTGTAGCTGTCCCCCCTGATGGTGATCACAGTTGAATGGTGAAGCAGGCGATCCAAAAAGACCGACCGCAATGATGCTCGCGGGATCGCGCAGATGATGCGGGTCAATCTGTTCCGCCCGGTGCATATCAAGACCTGACGAGCCAGAAGCGTCGGGCGTTGCTGACGGCGCGCAAGCTCTTAAAGGAAAAGGCGATTGCCATTGAAAATGACGTTCGCGGGCTGTTGCGCAATTTTGGGCTCAAGGTCGGCATGGTCGGTTCGGTCAAGTTCGAGGAGCGGATCCGCGAGCTCACCGAAGGCATGCCCGATCTGGCTGAGATCGTCGAACCGCTGCTCGACGCGCGCCGCATGCTGCGCCAGAATTTTGCCGCCCTGCACCGCAAGCTACTGGCGATCGTCCGAGATGATGAGGTTTGCCGCCGGCTGATGTCGATCCCCGGTGTCGGCCCCGTCGTGTCGCTGGCCTACACCGCGACGATCGATATCCCGGCTCGCTTCCGCAACTCCAAGGCGGTCGGGTCGATTTTGGGCCTGACGCCGGCGCTCCATGAATCGGGCGAAAGCCGCCGGGTGGGCGGGATCTCGTTATGCGGCGACGGCATGATGCGAACGTTGCTCTACGAGGCCGCGCAGACCCTGCTGACGCGGGTGACTAAATGGTCCTGGCTGAAGGCCTGGGCGATGACCGTCGCCAAGCGGCGCGGCCAGCAGAAAGCCATGGTTGCGCTCGCCCGCCGGCTGGCGGTGATCATGCGTCGCATCTGGAGGGACGGCACACAGTTCCGCTGGACCAGGACGGAAATCATGCCCGCCGCCGGCTGACCGTGTCACGACCAGCGCGTGAGCATGCCGCCGTGATCGTGCCCGTCAAGGGCAAGTCGTTGCGCGATGGGCCCTTCGGTCCCCACCCTTGACGATCACTGCGCGCGGCGGGCAGCGCGGAATCAGATCGGGACGAGGAGATGGTCGCCCAATCGCCCGAACAAGGAGATCGATAGGGAATGAACCAGGATCAAATGTGACAATCATCGCCCCCGATAGGAGGTTGCGACACAGGTCCACCGGCAGGTGGAAAGCTGTCCTTCGCGGGATGAGGATGAGGTGAGTTCGCCGACTGGCTTGCCTGGATTGCCCATCATCGGCAATCAAGGCGCTCGACAGATTGTTCCACCTCATTCTTCTGAAACCCCATAAAGAGGTAGGGCCAGAGCGCCGATCCCGGAGAGAAGCAAGGCCCCGCGAAAGACCTCCAATGCCGGCGAAGCGGAAAAGAGCTACAAGGCGCTTGAATTCAAACCGCCGAATAGAGAGGCTAAAGCGCGTCGCGATTTAAGGGATTCCAGATTCCCCTTGATTTGAGTTCGTGATTCATTGCGGTTGAAAGGAGACCGCGATGGGCAAGCCGCTACCGCTTGAGTTGCGTCGGC
>NZ_JAMYSG010000090.1:0-1970 GCF_040321815.1 Mesorhizobium sp. M0239 | reverse complement strand
TTGCTTAGGGAATGCAAGCAAACGCTTGCTTAGGGAATGCAAGCAAACGCTTGCTTAGGGAATGCAAGCAAACGCTTGCTTAGGGAATGCAAGCAAACGCTTGCTTAGGGTTGACGCGGGGTGGAGCAGCCCGGTAGCTCGTCAGGCTCATAACCTGAAGGTCACAGGTTCAAATCCTGTCCCCGCAACCAAATACAAAAGAGCCCGCCCTCGTGCGGGCTCTTTTGTATTGTGCCGTGGTGCCGGCGATTTAACCTGTCATCAGGCGCCCGCAAGCAAGCGGAGCCGACGCCGCCGGACAGAAAACTCAATCCTGTCCCCGCAACCAATCTGCGGTAATCAAACGGCCCGCCTGGCACAAAGCCCGCGGGCCGTTTTGATGTTCGGCTGGGCTGGCCATCGATTGCCCCGGATCAGGCGCCCGCAACAAGGCGAAGCCCAAGCTGCGGGACAAAAAACCCAATCCCGTCCCCCGCAAACCAATCTGCACCAAACAACAGTCCCCCAGGCACCAGCCAGCGGGCCGTTCGCATTCGGGGGACAATGGTGCCTGCAAGCGCGGCACTCCTCGGCGCACAAAGAGGCCTCAGCCGACAAGCTACGACAACAAAACAAGCCTCTCGACAAAACCTAATTCAAAACAGCCCGCAGCCGCGGGCCGTTTGCGTTTAGGGGACTGGCAGTGAAGTGCCCAGCCGCCGCCATGACCGGATCAACCGAATCGGAGGCAAAAAAGACGAAGCATCCGATCCTCTTGTCAGGCATCGGTCAGTGATGTCGGTGATGACTTGCAATCAAATACGAAATGAATTGGGTCGGGGTGGCGTTCTATTCAGCCGGCTTTTGTGGCCACCCTCGGCCATGACAATGACTGAGGACCGCGAATCGACCTGCATGTGGATTCTCGATCGCGCCGGCCGTTGGGTGTGTCACGCCGCAATAGCCGCAAGTGCCGTTGGCCGAACGGCCCGGGGCGTTGAAGCGACGCCTCGATCAAGTCGAATCAAGTGAAGGGTGATTCTCTGGGGATGAGTGGCGCAAGGCGTGGCATGGTCGAATCAGCCAATTTTGCTAATAGCTGACATCTATCCAGGTTCGGGATCACTCCCATGTTCCCGCAGGGCGGTGCCAATGCCAAATTGCGCTTTGAATGACCATTACGAGAGCTCCATCAGGAAGCAGCTCGAATCAGGCCGCTACAGTAATGCCAGCGAGGTTGTCCGCGCGGGCCTGCGCATGCTTGAGGATTTCGAGGCGGAGCGGGAGAAATGGCTGCGCGACGAGATACCGGGGCGCCTGCTGAACTCCGGCAGGATTCATCGAAGGGCATCCCTGCCGAAACGGTTTTCTCCCGGCTGGAGGCGCGTCATCGCGCCAAGCAGGCGAAAGCCAAGTCGGGGTGGAGTATCGGATTGTCTTCCACCCCAAGGCAGAAGCCGAGCTGGAGCAACTCTACGATGACATAGCCGGACGTGCGTCGCCGGCGATCGCCTGGAATTTCATTGCGGGTATCCGCGACCATTGTCTCGACCTGTCGACGTTTCCACGGCGGGCACCGAGCGGGTCGAGATCATGCCTGGGTTGCGGATTGTTGGCTACCGCGGCGTCAGCATTGCCTTTGCCGTCGGGGGGCAGGCGAGTCCTGATCCTGGGCATCTTTTACGCCGACCGGAACATCACACCGGAATTGCTCGAGGACCGGCTCTAAACGGCGCTTCGGTGGAGAATTGCTGTGCAGTCCTCCAGGCGCGGCGGGTGCGATGGCACACATCAGCGCCTCGAGCTCGGGACGCATCACAGGAATGGAGGCGCTAGAACGCCGCCCACAATTCAGCCAAGCCAACTCATGAATTTCGGCCCGGTGGATATCTCTGCGAGAAATCGAAAAAACATTGTCGATGTGTGTTGACAGTTGTCGAGTGTGGCGACTATATACGCCTCACGAACGAGGGCGGCTCGCCGCTGGCGAC
>NZ_JAMYSG010000089.1:0-2016 GCF_040321815.1 Mesorhizobium sp. M0239 | reverse complement strand
CGATGGAAGCCCTCGGGCAGGACGTGTAGTAGGAAGCGGCGAATGAACTCGTCGGCCGCGACGGTCATGACCTTCTGCCGACTGCTTTGCCGATAGTCCTTCCAGCGAAAGGCGACTTTGCCATCCTCGATGGCGACGAGCCGATTGTTGGAAATGGCGACGCGGTGGGTATAGCGCCCGACGTAGTCGAGGACCTGTTCGGGTCCGGCGAATGGCGGCTTGGCATAGATGACCCACTCGGCCTTTCGTAGCGGCGCCAAATAGCGCCGGAAGGCATCGCGCTCGCTCAAGGCCTGCAAGTCAGAGAAGAACTTCAACTGGCCGGCGTCGAAGGCTTTCGCAAGATGCTCCAGGAACAATCGTCGGAACAGGCGCGAGAGCACCCGGACGGGCAAGAAGAAGCCGGGCTTGCAAGCGATCCATCGCGTGCGGTCCGGTGAGAACCCACCACCCGGGACGACACAGTGCAGATGCGGATGATGAAGCAGGTTCTGGCCCCAGGTATGCAGCACGGCGAAGAAGCCGATCCCGGCGCCCAGGTGCTTGGGATCGGCGGCGATGATGCGCATGGTCTCGGCGGTGACGCGGAAGAGAAGGCCGTAGACGAGCGCCTTGTTCTGATAGGCGATGGCGGCAATGGGCTCCGGCAGCGTGAAGACGACGTGAAAGTACTGTGTGTCGAGAAGTTCGGTACGACGATCCTCCAGCCATTGTGCGCGGGCCAGCGATTGGCAGCGGGGGCAATGCCTGTCGCGGCAGCTGTTGAAGGCAATGCGCCGGTGGCCGCATTGATCACATGCTTCGACGTGCCCGCCGAGCGCGGCGGTCCGGCACAGTTCAATCGCCGTCATGACACGGCGCTGGGCGGTCGACAGCGACGCGTCATGCTGTGCGCGATAGGCTTCGCCGTAGCAGCGGAAGATATCCGCCACTTCCGGCCCCGAGCGGGCCATTGCCGCGCCGCTCAGAAGTATTGCGGCTTGGCGGGCAGCGGCACGGTGGGCGCCGGACGCGGCAAGAGCTCGAAGGGGCTCGAGGTGGCGCAGACTTTGTTGGTGGCGATCCGCAGGTAATGGGCGGTGGTCGAGAGGCTGCGGTGACCGAGCAGCAGTTGAATGGTGCGCACGTCGGCGCCGGCCTCCAACAGATGGACGGCGAAGGCGTGACGCAAACTGTGTGGCGTGACCGGTTTGGACAATCCGGAGAGGTCGCGCGCTTTCGCGCAGGCCTGTCCCACCGCACTGCTGGTGATCGGCTGGTCGGCACGATCGCCGGGGAAGAGCCATTCCTTCGGTCGCCGCATCTTCCAGTAATCGCGCAGGATCTCCAAAAGCTTGGGCGACAGCATCACGTAGCGGTCCTTCTGGCCTTTGCCCTGCTCGACGCGGATGACCATTCTCTGGCTGTCGATGCCCGTGGGCTTCAGCTGAACCGTTTCCGAGATGCGCAGGCCGGCGGCATAGCACGTGGTCAGGATGGCGTGGTGTTTGACGTCGAGGACGCAACCGAGGAACCGCTGAACTTCCTCGGGACTGAGGATGATCGGCAGCCTCTGCGGCTTCTTGGGAAGCGGGAGGACCTCTTCAGGCGCCCAGTCCCGATCGAGCGTCACATTGTAGAGAAAGCGCAGCGCCGCAATGGCGGTGTGAATCGAGCCGGGCGACAGCTTCTTCTCGTTGGCCAGATAAACCTGATAGGTCCGAATATCCTCCCGCCCGAGCAAGTCCGGAGACTTGCCGAAGTGGCGGGCAAATAGCGAGACCTGTTGCAGATACGACAGCTGGGTGTTCAGCGCGAAGTTGCGCACCTGCATGTCCTCGCTCATGCGCTGGCGAAGGTGAGTCATGACAAGCTCCTTTGTCCGATGGAATGGGCTGTAAGCAGCCACTCCATGCTGACGCAGTCCGAGCTTGTTGTGGACACATGACCACCAGCGCGACAGTCGACGCGATCAACACCACGCCGCCGGCACACACCCTCCTTGCCGCTCCGCAATCGCGGAGCGGGTTAGTCCAA
>NZ_JAMYSG010000088.1:0-2029 GCF_040321815.1 Mesorhizobium sp. M0239 | reverse complement strand
TGCTCCCGCCACCGCGGTTACTGGCTAAAACCGCCCCGATCGGCGGCGACCGGGGCCGGCCCCCCCCCCCCCCCCCCGCGCGGCGCCCGCCGGCGCGCCCCCCGAGACGGAATCGATCCGGCGTCCACTCGGCATGCGCCGGTGGGAGCTGTGCAGATGATCCGGATCGGTTCCATGACGCAGGCCGCCATAGCGACGCTGATGGACGGCAACGCGCTTGCAGTGGTGAAAGATCTCGAGCATGCGTGCCGTTGCTCTGAAGTCGACTTGCTGGCGAATGAGATTGTGACTACGGAATAGAAGATGATGGTCTTGCAGCGGAACTTCCTTCTCTGCATTTCCACTCTGCAGTTCCGTTAACATCTTATTTCCGTATCCGCGAGGATAGCTTAACATCGGGCCTAGGAGCGCAGACAGCGATTGGCCCTCTTCTAGCTAGGGCGATCACCACGAGCATTCGCTACTTTCTCACCAGCATATGCGCCAGCCAATTCAACCCACTCCCGGACAGTCCCCAGCAGATGTCTGCGGCTTCGGCCACGGCCTGCGGCGTCTGCCCGCTCTCGACCTGCCTAATAATTCGCTCTCGACTACGCGGCGTCAGCCGGGCATTCTTATGAACGTTCATCTGGTCCCTCGAGAACCACTGAAGCTTCGCAATCTCAGCTTTCCCGGTCCGGACCGGATGGACAACCTAGTGGACTGGTCGGGACGGAAGAGTCCGATTTGGGATTCCCCTCGTTGTCGCGGCATGCGGCGGTGGGGGATGCGCACAGGTATCATGATCGACGTTACGGCATCCGACAGGGCTAGGCTTGAGGCGATCGTGGCGGCTCGAGGCTCGCCGCAGAAGCATGTCTGGCGAGCTCGGATCATCCTTTTGAGCGGCGAAGGCTTGGGAACTGTGGCTGTCATGGCGGCTACGGCCAAGTCGAAGACCTGGCGTATGGCGGTGGCAGGAACGGTTCATGGCCGAGGGCGTCGACGGCCTGTTGCGCGACAAGACCCGGCCGCCCGGCATCGCGCCGCTGAAAGCCGTGCTGGTCGACAAGGTCGTCGCGCTGACGCTTGAGCCGCCTGCTCACGAAGCGACACACTGGACGGTCCGTGCGATGGCGAGGGCGGCGGCCGGTATCGCTGCGTCTTCGGTCGTGAAGATCTGGCACGATCACGGTCTTGCCCCGCATCGCTGGCGCACCTTCAAGCTTTGGAACGACAAGGCCTTTGCCGAAAAGTTGCACGACGTGGTCGGCCTCGATGTCTCGCCGCCCGCCCATGCGATCGTCCTATCGGTGGATGAGAAGAGCCAGATTCAGGCCTCGACCGCACGCAACCGGGGTACCGCTGAAGAAGGGGCGCGGCGGCACCATGATGCATGATTACAAACGCAACGGAACCACCACCCTGTTCGCCGCCCTCAACGTGCTCGACGGCTCGGTGATCGGCCGCAACATGCAGCGTCACCGGCACCAGGAGTTCATCCGCTTTCTCAATGCGGTCGAGGCTGAACTCCCGACCGACAAAGCCGTCCATGTCATCCTCGACAACTACGCCACCCACAAGCAACCGAAAGTCAGGGCCTGACTGGCTCGGCATCCGCGAATGACCTTCCACGTCGTGCCGACATCCTGCTCGTCGCTGAACGCTGTCGAGGGCTTCTTCGCCAAGCTCACCCGCCGACGCCTGAAGCACGGCATCTTCCATTCCGTCGTCGACCTCCAGGCCGCAATCAACCGCTTCATCAAGGAGCACAATCACGAGCCCAAGCCCTTCGCATGGAAGGCCGATCCGGGCGACATCATCGCCGCCGTCAGACGAAGGCACCAAACGTTGGAATCAATCCACTAGCGAACGGGTCTGCCTGCGCGTTTGATCAGTTTGTTGACAAGCGAGGCGACACGCGGCAAGGCCGTTGTGTTGGCCATATCGCTCACCAAGATATAGGTCTACGCAACTTAAAGGCTAGCAGCTGGCCATTGCTGCACCTGATGCCAGCATCAGGCCAGCCTGTCGCCAAGTGCTTTCACCG
>NZ_JAMYSG010000087.1:0-2215 GCF_040321815.1 Mesorhizobium sp. M0239 | reverse complement strand
CCGGCTACGCCCTTGAGCGAACGAAAGGCTCGCTCCAGCCTGGCCCACAGCGGATCGTCATCGATCATCGAGGCAATCTCGCCTTCCAGGCGCCGTTGCTCGCGCTTGAGGAAGGCCAGCGTCGCCTCGATGCTGGCGCATACCTCGGCGTCGCATGCGGCACTTCTACGCTGCTTGTTGATGGTCGCATCGCCGACAATCTGGCAAAGCCGGCCAACCAACGCGGTAAGCCGCTGTTGGGCAGCGCTTGGCGGTGGCGTCGGCACCGTGTTCTTGACTGCGCCGTAATGGGCGATGACAGCGGCGTCGATCCTGTCGGTCTTCTCCAGATAGCCCATCGCCTCGGCGAAACGGCGCACGCTCTTGGCATTGACCACGCCGCACGGCATGCCGTGCGCCCACAAGAGCATGAACCCCAGCCGTTCATAGCCGCCCGATGCCTCCATCACCGCAAGGGCTGCGCCATGGCTGCGGCAGAACAGCCAAAGAGCTGCAATCCCCGCCGCATCGTTGGCGAAGCGCGCTGCCGCTCCGCCAGGCCGGACATGCGCGTCCAGCCAATCTTTCGAAACATCAACTCCACAAATAATCCTGTTCACGGTAACCTGCCTTGTGCGTACGGTTGGAACCAAGCGACTGTTCGGTCGTGCGTGACGAAGGCGAAGATCCCAAGCTCTCCCGCGGTTGTAACCTCAGGTGGTACGGGCGACTTCGCCAAGCCAAGGTCCGGGCGGCCGCCCGGCCCTGGCTCAATCGCTCTAATCCCACGAAATCTCTCTCGTGTAGATACAAGGTGGCTCGGCGAAGCCGGGACGGAGTGGGGGTCGACCAGCTCGGCAGTCGCGTTTTCGCATCCGCCGGGTCGCGCCTGCCAGTCTGCGGCCGCGCGTTCGATAATCGCCGTCCCCCAATCCGTCGCTGCTTCGCAGCGCCACCTTTCCCCCCTCCGGAGGGAAAGGAAGGGAGCCTCGCTGAGAGCGCTGGCGACCAGACTTGAACGGCCTACCCACAGAAGGGGACAACAGCTCTCAGAACTCGATCCCCTGCTGGGCCTTCACGCCCGCGGAAAAATGGTGCTTGGTCACGCCCATCTCGGTGACGAGGTCGGCCGCCTCGACCAGCGCCGGCTTGGCGTTGCGGCCGGTGACCACGACATGCAGGCCCTCGCGCCGCGCTTTCAGCGCCGCAACCACCTTGTCGAGATCGAGATAGTCGTAGCGCAGCGCGATGTTCATCTCGTCGAGCACCAGCAGGCTGATCGACGGGTCGGCCATCAGCTCGAGCACCTTGGCCCACGCGGCTTCGGCCGCGGCGATGTCGCGCTTCAGATCCTGCGTTTCCCAGGTGAACCCCTCGCCCATCGCGTGCCAGACGACGCGGTCGCCGAAGGCGGCAAAGGCATCCTTCTCGCCGGTATGCCATTTGCCCTTGATGAACTGGACGACGCCGACGCGCTTGCCGTAGCCGAGCATTCGCAGCGCCAGGCCGAAGGCGGCTGTGGTCTTGCCCTTGCCCGGTCCGGTGTTGACGATGAGCAAGCCCTTCTCGACCGTCTTGCTCGCCACCTCGGCATCCTGCACCGCCTTGCGCTTGGCCATCTTGGCGCGGTGGCGTTCTTCGTCCTTATCGTCGATGTCGGTCATGTCATTTCACCTTGAGCGGTAGCCCCGCCACCATCAGCAGCACCGTATCGGCGACGGCGGCGACCTGCTGGTTGAGCCGGCCGGCGGCATCGCGAAACCGGCGCGCCAGTGCATTGTCCGGCACGATACCCTGGCCGACTTCATTGGACACCACGAACCATGGCCCGCGCGGCCGCGACAGCACGTCCGCCAACCGACGGCATTCAAGCTCGAAATCGTGTTCGGCCAGCATGTGGTTGGTCAGCCACAGCGTCAGGCAATCGACAAGCACCGGCCGATCGTCCGGCAAGGCGGCAAGCGTACCGGCGAGATCGAGCGGTGCGTCGATGGTCGTCCAGCCTTCGCCGCGCCGCGATCGGTGCAACGCGATGCGTTCATGCATCTCGTCATCATAGGCTTGCGCCGTGGCGACATAGGTCCAGGGCGGCGGCAATGCGGTCGCCAAAATTTCGGCGTGGGGGGGGGGGGGGGGGGGGGGGGGGCGCGCGGGGGGCGTGGGGGGGGGGGGGGGGGGGGGGGCGCGGTGCGGGTCGTGAGGGGGTGTCGGCGCGGCCCGCGGGACGGGGGGGGTG
>NZ_JAMYSG010000086.1:0-2521 GCF_040321815.1 Mesorhizobium sp. M0239 | reverse complement strand
GGAAGCAAGTCCCGCCACCGCGGGAATGCGGTTTTCGCGAAATAGACCGCATTATCAACATCACACGGTTCGCTAGCTGCCACCTTTAAGGCCGGCTAATACAACGCCTAAGCTGCCTTTCTTATTGACTCCAAATCGAGCATTCGATTGCACAAAACATATCGCCGTTAGAGAGACGATCATCAGCGCAATTGCGCTTTCCTAAGCCATCCTCCTGCAAATGTGTCCTGTTGCCGAGCTTTTCCTTCATCTGAGGCCGAAATCTGGCCCATTCGGGGACTTATGAAATAACGAAGGCAATTCCACCGAGGAGATCGCCGGTGTGGAACTGCCTCGTAACACTTTGACGGTTTGTCTAAGGTGGATTGAGCTTATTTCTACGCCGCCGGTTTCTTCGTCATCTCCGGCCTAGATTGACCTGCCGGCTTAAGGATCCGATGGCATAATGTGGCAGTCTTCGTGCTGACAGAAGGCACTTCAATAAATTTACAGAAACTTCACAACCGCAAATCGCTGACGATGGTACGTTCACCCAAGGTCTGAGGTCAGGCACGGCTGAAAAAGGACTGATGCCGATTTACGCTCAGGGCGCAACGGAGGTCAACGCCAATGGCAAGAAGAGCGCTCATCCTGGTTGAGGGCACAATGACTAATGGTCTGCGGTTCGTCCAAGCGGCCCAGCGTCTTGGTCTTCATCCAATTATCCTGTCAGCTGATCCAGCTCAGTACGACTATCTTGCGGCGGAAAGCATTGAGGCAATCCGTGTCGATACAGCCAATCTCGATGCGCTGATCCGCGAATGTTGCCGGCTGCGTGCGACCTATGACATTGCGGGTATGACGAGCAGCTTGGAGTCGTTCTATGCGACGGCTGCCAAGCTCTGCCGGCATTTCGATCTACCGGGACCGAATCCTGCATCCATTGAACGATGCTGCGATAAATTCATTCAACGTCAACTCCTCACGGAGGCTGGCGTTTCAATACCTGCTTTTCGCTTGGCAGCGAATGCGGCGGACGTAGAAAGCTCTGCTGCGGAGATCGGCCTGCCGGTGATTCTTAAGCCAGCCGTAGGCAGCGGCAGCAGCGGTGTCCGATTGTGCCGCAACGCCGATGAGTTGGCCGAACATACGACCTATCTGTTGGGCGGGAAGCACATATGGGAGTCTTCGCCCAGGATACTGGTCGAAGAATTCGCACAAGGCCCCTATTATATCGCTGATATTATGGGAAATGAAGTCATTGCGATTGCCGCTGGTGACTTCGGCCCCCCACCGCATTTCGTCTTTCGTGAGGTGACCTATCCGGCCGTGCTGACTGATGACGAGCATGAGCGCATGGCCGATGTTTCGCTGAGCTGTTTGACAGCTCTCGGCCTTGGCTGGGGGCCAACGAACGTTGAATTCCGGTGGACGAAGCGTGGCCCAGTCGTCATTGAAGTCAATCCGCGTCTTGTTGGTGGGGCCGATCCTCAACTGGTTCAGCTGGCTTACGGCATCGATCTTATCACTGAGCACATCAAGCGCGTCATTGGCGAGGAGTGGGATTTGCGCAGAAGGCATTCGCATTCTGCGGCCGTGCGGTTCCTGGTTCCTGATCGCGATGGCACCCTGGAGTGGATCAGTGGCGACAGTCAGGCGGCTGATGTACCAGGCGTCGCCGAAGTCAAATGGTCTGGCAAACCCAAGACGCCGATCATCAGGAAAGGCGATCACCGAGACCGCATTGGACATGTCATCGCCGCTTCACCCAGCGCTGCTCAGACCAAGGCGATAGTGCAGCGTGCCGTCGACTTAATCGATTGGTCGATCACGCCATTTCCGACCAGTGGCGGAGAGGAACAATCTGCGCCCCATTACCTCTCGGATTGATGAGATGAGAGCGGTTAACAGAAGAGCAAATCATCATGATTTCGCGCGAGCATCAGATGGGGACGACGGCGGGTGATCTGGCCCTGCAAGCGCGGGATCTCTGAGGCGACGCTTTACAATTGTCAATGCGACCGCCGAAAGAAAGTTCAGTGGCAGGGCACGCTGAAGCGAGGAGCGAGTCATTGCGACAGCTGCATCAGCCGCCAATTATGATTTAGCGACTCGGCCCCGAAGAAATCGGAAGCCTCTGATATTTGTAGGAACTGGCCGATTTCCACATCTCGCGTTTGCAGGAAACGGCGAAGATCGTCGCCCGCTGGGTCGAGTGCTACAAGACCGAAGTCCGTGCCGGCATGGCCGACCGGTCCTCGCGGCCGGATCGCATGCAGCAGGCCACCGCTTCATCGATCGCAGAACGCATCGTGGCGCTGCGGCGGCGTCGCGGGCCGGCAGTCACATCGCGGTCCAGGTCGGCCTCTCGCCGGCCAGTCGCGTGCTGAAACGGGGTAGGGCTGTCGCGGTTGAAGGACATCGAGCCAGCTGAGCCGGTCATGCGCTACGAGCGGGCGACAGAGGAAGCGGCGAATGCAGAAAAAAATCGGTGTTATTTTTCCTGATACTGGAGCGTTCCCATACGAATTGATTGACGATA
>NZ_JAMYSG010000085.1:0-2565 GCF_040321815.1 Mesorhizobium sp. M0239 | reverse complement strand
CGATCATGCCCCCGTGTCGTCAAAAAGCTACCAGCCAAATATCCTGTCAGAACACTGAAGGTGCCTAAGTGAACTGCATTACCGCCGAAGCGGGGCTTTGACGACCCGATCTATCTCATCAGTAGGGCGAGTTGCACTGCTGGCGTGGTCCATAGTTCGGTTGGAAGGTATTATCCGACGCACGATAGCTGCGGTAGCGGTCATAGCACCATGTTATATGCGAATCGCCGCGGTGAACGCGGCTCTGGCTGTTTATGATCGCGCCGCTGATCACCGCGCCCGTCGCAAAAGCTGCGAGCGGGAACCAATAATCACCATGCCGACGATAGCCTCGCCGATGCTCACGGTATCCGCGATGGCCGTTCCAATTAGCGCCATCGTTGCGGGAGAAGTTGCCGTTGGATGAGTGATGCCTCCGCCACGGCTTGTAGTCGATCATCTGGGTGTCGGAAGATGTCGACGCCATGGGGACGAAAGTCTGAGCTGCATGAGCTGGCCCAGCGGCCGTCACCGCAAATGAAGCCGACAACGCGACGGCCAGAAAACCCGATATGATATTTTTCATTACACTCCTTAAGGGGTGGTTGAAGCCCCAATGGCCTTAAAACGATTTAAAAGACCAATGGTTCCGTCCTGCATCGATCGCGCGTTCGAGGAACTTATCGTGCCACAATGATTGAGGCTGGTGGCGGCGGAGCATCGGTTGTCCCTCAAACGATGTCGGGCCCGTAACCCAAATTCGCCGCCACACCCAAAAAACCCGCCGAACTTCCAGCAGATCTCCGGTGCGAAAGGCAACTTCGGAGAGCTCAAGATCGACCTGTCATACAGCACCATAAACGAATTTATTTTGCTGCCGCGAACAATATCCTCCACGGGTGAGCTACTGGTTCAAACCAGACTGCCGTCCGGTGAAATGGTGAATATCGAGGATCGAAGCATCTGGACGCAAATAGTTGTAAATTTACCTGCACCTGCGTCTGAAGGCCTCCCGGCGACAACAAGTAAGCCATCAACTCCGACGATCACCGAGCTCAGAGCCAGTGGCGGATACATTCATGTCGGTTGGGGAAAGGGCCCTGGAACTACGGACGTTGACAGCTTTGTGATTGCGAGAGTTGAGAACGGCCAGCATTTAAATCCGCGGCATGCCAAAGAAGATCAACGTTCGGCGACGTTCCCGGCGAAAGCCGCTACTTACGACATTGGTGTAGCGGCGGTTAACGACGTCACGAAATGGCCAGATCTTTGGAATCAGGAGCCGGTGCTGTCAGAATTTGTGTGGAAGCGCCTCGTCGTTGGAGATGATGATCAAAGCCTTGGAGTTCCCCTCACTGGCCCCTTCGATTCGATCGCAACTCTGCCGAACGGCAAGACCTACGCGACTTTCCGCCACCTTTATGTTCGGTATTCCGGCGCTAGCGCAAATAGGATCGACGTCGGATACCCAAAGCCGATTGCCGGCAATTGGGGTGCGCTGCCCCCAGCTTTCTTTGCGGATTCCTACCTATCCGCGGCGTCTTGCAGGCAACTGGGGCAACCTTCCGCGCGAGTTCGAGAGTGGATTCGACTCGATTTGTACGCTGTCCTACGGAAAACCCTACATTACCCGTGGCGCCCAGTACTTGCGCTATTCAGACGCCAGTGCCAACAAGGTCGATCAAGGCTACCCAAAACCATTAAACGGCAATTGGGGCTCCCCGAGCCGTTTGAAGGTGGTTTCGACGCTATGGTTAAGCTCTCCAATGGCAAAACCTATGTGACCCGCGGTCGAGAGTACCTGCGCTATTCAGATCCGAACGTTAACAGCATCGATCCCGGATATCCGCTGCCAATTGCTGGCAACTGGGGCCGAGCGAATCTGTAACAGGAGGCGTACCCCTTGCTCAGGTGCGCGGGGTATTTCTCGAGCCATCCGTGGTCAATTGCTGACACACTCTTACGGTTTCGTCTGACGCAGTAAAGCGGCGCAAGCAACTCGCTCGCTACCAACATGACGTCACTGAACCCGACATCACGACAGATACCTGGATTCCGGTATTGACCAATGTTCTCATCTCGAAGGCACGGAGCCGAAAACACTCGTTTCCAAAGCGAAAAGCAGTCATTCAGAATAAGTCTGCGCGTCGCTCGCGAGCGCGCCGTAAACAGCGCCGTAGCGAGCGAGCGGCGGGTTTGCGCCTCATAGCGATGTTGAGCAGAACCCTGGCCGCATCGAGGAGCGGACATTAGAGCGAACGGACGAGGTAGCACGCCGGCTGGATGCTAGACGATCCGAGATACTGAGAGGTTGTCGGCTCAATCATCGCAGCTTGTAGCAGAGCGCGAAAGGCTACGGTCAGGACAGCCGCCGCGATCTACACCCGGAGGGTTCGTTGCCATTGTTTTCGGGCGCCCACACCATCAGTTACGACCTTCGAAGCGTTCGGGGCTTTGAGACGCCCGCAACGCCGCCGTCGATTTTCTGCATTTCAAACCGGGACAAAACCCGAAATGTACGTCCTTAACCATTCATTGACTCGCGCCCCTTGCAATCTCTAAATCGGTTCTGAGGGAACGTTCTTG
>NZ_JAMYSG010000084.1:0-2583 GCF_040321815.1 Mesorhizobium sp. M0239 | reverse complement strand
TCGACCGAGGTCGGCAGAATCCTGCTCGAGCAGTCCGCAAAGACCATCAAGAAAGTTTCGCTCGAACTGGGCGGCAACGCTCCGTCTATCCTTTTCGACGACGTGCCGATGGAAGCTGCGGTCGCTGGCTGCATCGCAGCCAAATTCGCTACCAGCGCTTCCGGGGTTGCAGACTGTCCGAGAATGGCTTGCGAGACGTCACCTGGTAGGATCTGCGTGCCGGCGAAGATTAGGATCGAGACAAGGAAAAGGAGCAGGATACCCAGCGCGATGCGCTGGGGGATAAGTGCCACAATGGGCGAGATCACGACTTATGATCAAGGAATCAGCCAGCATTTAGAGAACGCGTCACCGTTCATCAGGGTGTTTCGAAAGGCGACATAGCCGCCTAGCTTATCCGAAATGGCGTCGATTTCCTGGTTGAACATCGGCACGATCAGGCCGCCCTCGTCCCGCAAGACGATGGCCATCTCGCGATAGAGGCCCTTGCGCTTATCCTTGTCGAATTCGGCGCGCGCCTCGAGGAGAAGCCTGTCGAACCTTTCGTTTTTGAAGTGCGTGTCGTTCCATGCCGCCGTCGACAGATAGGCGGTCGAGTACATTTGGTCCTGCGTCGCGCGCCCGGACCACCAAGTGGCGCAGAAGGGCTGCTTTTGCCAGACTTCATTCCAGTAGCCGTCGCTCGGCTCGCGCTTGATTTCGAGGGCAATGCCGGCCTTTGCGCAGCTCTGCTGGTAAAGCTGGGCCGCGTCAACGGCGCCCGGAAAGGCGACGTCTGAGGTGCGAAGCAGGATCGGCCCGCTATGGCCGGATTTTTGATAGTGAAACTTGGCCTTGTCCGGATCAAAGGTGCGCTGCTCGATGTCGTCGGGGAACAGCGGATAGGTCGCATTGATCGGAAAGTCGTTGCCGATCGTGCCGAACCCCCGCAGGATCTTGTCAACCATCTCCTCGCGGTCCATCGCTAGCTTGAGGGCCATCCTCAGATCGTAATTGTCGAAGGGCGCCGTGTCGCAGAACATGTTGAAGCAATAGTAGGCGGGACCCGACACGGGCTCGACTCTCAGGTTGGGCACACGCTTGATCAGATCGACGACCTTGGGCCCGACCTGGTTAATCATGTGCACCTGACCGGCCTGCAGCGCGGATATGCGCGCGGTGTTGTCGTTGATGGTGAGGAGCTCGACCTGGTCGGCGAAGCCCCTTTTGTCGGACTGCCAGAAGTTGGCGAAGCGCTCGCCTCCGTAGCGGACGCCGGGCTCGTTGACGGTCATCTTGTAGGGCCCGGCGCTGATGCCGGCTCCCGGATTGTCTTTGCCACCGTTCGGCTGAATGATGAGATGGTAATCGGTCATCAGATATGGGAAGTCAGCATTGCCATCCTTCAGTGTCACGACGACCTCGTCGTCATTTGCTTTGATTGTGTCGATGCTCTTCATTAGGCCCAGCGCGCCAGATTTTGACTTGGCGTCGGAATGACGCGCGAGTGTCGCCACCACATCTTCCGCTGTCACGGTCTTGCCGTTGTGGAACTCGACTCCCTTGCGGATCTTCATCGTCCAGATCTTGGCGTCCTTAGATGAGTTGATTTCCGCAGCCAGGCGATTCTCCAGCCCGCCGTTAGGGGACAGAGCCACGAGCGACTCGCCCCAGCAATTTCCGAAGGTGGCGGACAACGTTGAGAAGGTCGCCGGATCGAGAGTGTCGGTCGCCGCCCCGCCAGCGAGGCCGGCTTTCAGCGAGCCGCCGCGGACCGGCCCCTGGGCTCGCGCAGCGCTGGTGAGCAGCGCATTCGCGAACGTCGCGGAGACACCGAGCGCCGTTGCACGGCCGAGAAATTCACGTCGGCTCAGCCGCCTCGCAGCGACCCTATGGCTGAGATAGTCGAGTTCCTCCGACATTTCGATACTTCCTCCTCCCATGGCGGCCATGAGGCCGTCCTTATATTCCGGGTATTAGTAAAGCATTGATGGGCCGCTTTGAACGAATTTCCCTTTATCAACACAGGTAACCGGCGTTTTTCGCGTCATTCGCGCACAATACCGCAACATGCTCTTGAGCGACGCATCAGCGTCAGCCGTTTCAGCAGAGCGCAGAACAACTCTAACCAGGGTGGCGCCGGATGCGATGGCGCGGTCTATGGAGTCTCGGTCGTCAAACGAGAAAAGTCATCATTGTTCGTAAACGCGCCGTCTCATGCCGATCGAGATCAGAGCTCAATTGGGCTTGGCTGGATGCATATCAACAGCGTCGTCTTTCTCTATCCGGCTAGCCCGTCAGCCCCAACCCCAATTGATGACAGCAGGGCGGAGAATCTAGTTTTGTGCATTTCTCGCGGTTTCGCGATCGGTCGGTACAATTTTGTCGCGGAACGCCTCTGGGCACGAAGACGTGAGAGATGCCTAGAATGTGCGGTGAGGATGGAATTAAACCCCGAGCGCGGGTTCGTCTTGTATGCCGCTCTTTTCAGCTAAATGTTTCGTCTAAACTAACAGGCCTCTCTGATTGGGGTCGGTGAGGTCAAGCGTTTCCTGTCTTTTTTCCGGACCATGTCGCCCCGCGGGTCACTCGCTTCTCTTCGCG
>NZ_JAMYSG010000083.1:0-2617 GCF_040321815.1 Mesorhizobium sp. M0239 | reverse complement strand
TGCGTATTCCGATGAAGCCGGCCACCGATTCCGATTTGAAGCCGGCCAGTCATTCCGATTTCATTCCGGCCACCATTCCGATTTGAAGGCGGCCAGTTTTCGGTCTGATCCTGGGTCTCGTTGATGTTTGGGTTGGGTTTTGTTTCAGGTCAAGCTTCGGTGTTTTCGGGGACGATCGGCGGGCCCTGTTTTCGCATGCTTTCACCGGTGAGATCGATGCGATAGGCGTTGTGAACGAGGCGATCCAGGATGGCGTCGGCCAAAGTTGGGTTTGCAATAATTTCCCACCAGCGATCCACGGGCACCTGACTTTGTGACGATGGTTGAGCGTCGTTCGTAGCGATCCTCAATGATCTCCAGGAGATCGCGGCGTTGGTCGTCATTGAGTTTTTCAGGTCCCCAGTCATCGAGGATCAGCAGGTCGGTCCTGGCAAGAGATTTGAGGATCCTGCCGTATCGCCCGTCGCCTCTTGCAAGCGCGAGGGCGGCGAACAGCCGGGGAACCCGGTGGTAGGCGACTGAGAAGTCTTCGCGGCAGGCCTGGTGGCCAAGAGCGCAGGCAAGCCAGCTTTTGCCGACGCCGGCTGGCCCGGTGACAAGAAGACCGTGATGCTTTCTGATCCAGGGCAGCCGGCAAGCGCCATGAACATATTGCGGTGGAGGCCGCGTGCGGCGCGGAAGTCGGCATTCTCGATCTGCGCGTCATGGCGAAGCTTGGCAGCCCTGGCGCGAGCCTCAACGCTTCTGGCGGCGCATGGTCGCCTCGCGTCGAGCAGCATGGCAAGCCATTCGCCATGCTCGAGGCCGCGCACTTCGGACTGTGCGTCGAGTTCCTGGAAAGCGGTTGCCATGCCGTAAAGGCCGAGCTCTCGCAGCATGTCGATGGTGGGATTGATCAGCATGGGTGGATCTCCTCAATGAAAGTAATCAGGGCCACGCAGATTGGCGTGATCGACGATGGCGGTTGGTTCGGTGGAATGGCGTGCGGCTTTGTGGTTGGCGATGAGCGAAGCAATGCTCTTGCAGTTCAGGCCACCGATCTCGACAGCGCGGGCTGACACGGCTTCGGCCCGATTGCGATCGATGTCCCGAAACAGGCGTAGGATGCCCAGACATGTTCGAAAGCCCTGCTCGGGATGCGGACGGCTGGCGAGAATTGCGATGACCAGACCTTCGGGTTTGCGGCCCGATCGAGGTGGCAGCGGCGAAAGCGCTCCGGCGTCCATTCGGCATAGCGCCGGTGGGAACTGGGCATGTGATCCGGATCGGTTCCATGGCGAGGACCTCCATAGCGGCGCTGATGCACCGCGACGCGCTTGCCGCGGTGGAAGATCTCGATGGTGCGCGCCGTTGCTCTCAGATCGACCTGCTGACGAATGAGGCTGTGGGGCACGGAATAAAAGAAGGTCTTGAACTCGACATGATAATCCGTCGAGACGCGGGCCAAACGCCATTCGGCAAACTCGTAATCCTCCAGTGGAAGACTGGCCAAAGCCGGGCGCTCGACGGTCTCGAAGAGCTGCCGGCGACTGACGCCCAGCCGGCGCATGACGTGGTCGTTGATGCGATCGAGCGCCTGGGTAATGGCGGCATTGGCTTCAGCAAGCGAGAAGAAGGTCTGATTGCGCAGACGCCCCAAAATGCAGGACTGGGCGAAACGCACTCCATTCTCCACTTTCGATTTATCCCGGGGCTTTCTTGGCCGTGCCGGAAGAACGCCGACGCCATAGTGGCAAGCCATCATGCCGTAGCTGCGGTTGATCTCGGGATCGTAGAAACTGGCTCGACTGACGCCAGACTTCAGATTGTCGGGAATGACGAGTCTGGGAACGCCATGAAAAAAACGAAACATCCGGACATGCGAGCCAATCCAGTCGGGGAGCGTTTGCGTCCAGGTGGCCTCGGCAAAGGTGTAGCTGGACGCACCCAGCACCGCCACGAAGATCTCCGCCTCGCGGATCTCACCGGTCTTGCGATCGACAATCGGAATCTTTTTGCCGGAATAATCCACGAAGACCTTGTCGCCGGCCGCATGCTCCTGGCGCATCGTCGGTGACAGTCGCTGCTTAAATCCCCTTAGAAGTTCACAAAAGCGACTATAGCCGTAACCGTCGGGATGCGACCCACGATACTCCTCCCACAGGATGAGCAAGGTGACGCCGGGCTTCTTGAGCTCGACCGCAAGATCGGGCCAGTTCGGTTCCGTGCGTCGTCGCGTGCCCTGTTTGACGCCGTTGCGACTGAAGAGCTTGTGCTCAAGCGCATCGTCGGTCAGCTCGCCCGGCAAGGGCCAGCTCAATCCAACCGCGGCTGCACGCTGCAAATTATCCTGCACCGTACTGCGCGCTATCCCCAATACGACCGCAATCTCGCGGGAGCTCGTCCCGCTTCCGGCAAGCCGCAGCATTTGTCTCAATTGTCTCATGGTCAGCCTTCTCTTTGCCATCAAAATGTCCCCGTTCATGGCAAGGTGATTGATGCCAAAGTTGCTGACCCAGGAGGTAATCTTCAGTGCCGAAAACTGGCCGGCTTTTGATTGGAACGGTGGCCGGCTTCAAATCGGAATGGTGGCCGGTCTTTGATCCGAATGGCGGCCGGCTTCACGTCGGAATCCGCA
>NZ_JAMYSG010000082.1:0-2836 GCF_040321815.1 Mesorhizobium sp. M0239 | reverse complement strand
GTACGCATCCGGTGAAGACCGCAGACGTGCGTATCCGGCGGCCTTGAGCACCGCGGTGCTGGGGTCAAGCTTTCGATGGGGAGACGCGATGATATTCTTCGAGAAGGAGTTTGACCTCCTCGATGCCTTCATCGGTGAAGGCCAAGATTCCGTCGTCATCGTTGGCGCCGTACACCCAGATGACGCCGTCCTCGGGCTCGAGACCGAGGGTCAGGTCCTGGATGAGCGCTTCGCTGACGCCGAGGTCCCTGGCGACACGTTCGACGGTGTAGACGTGATGCACCTTATTGCGCTGCATGATCAGGCCGCCGCTGGTTGGGTCCGCAGTTTTGCGGATCTCCAATTCCACGGCAGCAAATCATCGATCCGATGGGCCGGATAGGCGGGCAGTCGGGCGAGGACGTCGGCGAGCCAGGCCTGCGGGTCGATATCGTTCAACTTGGCGCTGACGATCAGGCTGTAGAGAACGGCAGCGCGCTGTCCGCCGCGATCGGAACCGCAGAACAGCCAGGACTTTCTGCCGAGAGCGATGCCGCGCAGGGCTCGCTCGGCTGCATTGTTCGATAGGCAGATCCGCCCGTCGTCGAGGAACCGGGCGAAGGATGACCAGCGGCGCAGCATGTAGTTGAAGGCCTTGGTCAGATCATGTCCGCGCGAGAGCTTGTCGCGCGTCTCGATCATCCAGCGCTCGAGCTCGGTGACCAGCGGCACGCTCCGCTCCTGGCGCACGGCGTGGCGTTGGCCTGGCGACAGACCGTTGATCGCGCGCTCGATATCGAACAGGGCATCGATGCGCTTCACGGCTTCCACCGCTAGCGGATAGACCAGGTTGGGCTTCTCGCCGTGCGCCTTCTTGCGCGCCGCCGCTTCGACATCGGCCAGCTCGAACACTTTGCGCCGGCTGTGGGCCCAGCAGCTGGCCTCCAGAATAGGCGCCGGCTGACGACCCGTCGCATAGAGATCGCCATAACCACCAAAGGCATCGGCCTGCAGAATGCCGCTCCAGCCGGCGAGATGCGCCGCGGGATGTTTGCCTCGGCGATCGCGGGAATAGTAGAACACCGCCGCCGGCGGATCGGCGCCGCCGAACGGTCGGTCATCGCGCACATAGGTCCATAATCGGCCGGTATCGGTCTTGCCCTTGGCCAGGACCGGCACCGTCGTATCGTCGCCGTGCAGACGTGACGCGGCCAGCACATGGGCTTCGAGCCGCTTGAACAGCGGCATCAGCGCCGCGGCGCCGGCGCCGACCTGGTCGGCGAGCGTCGACAGGCTGAACGGCACGCCTTCGCGGGCATACCGGTCAGCCTGGCGGTTGAGCGGCTGATGCTGGCCGAACTTCTCGAACAGGATCATCGCCAGCAGGCCGGGACCGGCCCAGCCGCGTGGGGTGGCGTGGAACGGCGCCGGAGCCTGGCTGATCGCTTCGCAGTCGCGGCAGGTGAACTTCTCCCGTACGTGCTGGATCACCTTCCATTGCCGCGGCACCACCTCCAGGGTCTCGGTGATATCCTCACCCAGCCTGCGCAGCCGATGGCCGCCGCAGCAATGGCAAGCGGTCGGCGCCGGCTCGACCACGCGTTCGCGCGGCAGATGCTCGGGAAATGGCTGGCGCGCCGGTCGCTTGCGCATGTAAGGCGCCACCTCGGTGGTCCGGGCCGCGGCCTGTTCGGCGGCGATCTCGTCTTCCGTTGCCGTGCTCTCGAGTTCCTCGAAGGTGAGTTCCATCTGGTCGTGCAGGCGGGCTGAGCGTTCAGAACTCTGACCATGCAGCGCCCGCTGCAGCTTCCGGATCGTCAGATGCTGATGCGCGATCAGCGCCGCATCATCCGATGCCTTGGCCCTGGCGACCGCCAGTTCGGCCTCGACCAGCGCAGCGCGCGCGGCCTCGTCTTCGGCTCTGGCCAGCGCCGCGGTCAGCGCTGCTCTCAGCGCGCCAATATCGTCCGGAACAGCATCCTGGGCGGTGGCAACCATGCCCTGGAGTGAATCATAAAACGCGTCCGCTGACTCGCGGAAAATGGCGCAAACTCAAAGAAAAACTCAGCCCGCGCGCTGCGGACGGAACGTGTGGCGCGGGTTGCGCCAATCGATCCCGTCGAGCATGTAGGCGAGCTGCGCCGGTGATATGGAAACCGTACCGTCCGCCGGCGACGGCCATAGAAACCGGCCCTTCTCGAGCCGTTTTGCATATAGCGACATGCCGAGCCCATCATGCCAGATAATCTTGATCAGATTGCCGCTGCGGCCGCGGAAGACATAAAGATCGCCGGCATGCGGATCCCGGCCCAACGTCTCCTGAACCTGCAGAGCGAGGCCCTGCATCCCGCGACGCATATCGGTCCGGCCGACCGCCAACCAGATCCGGACCTGGCTCGGGACCGGGATCATGAAACGCCCAGCGCCTTCACCATCGCCGCCGCCAGTGTCGGCGGCGTGGTCAACGGAATCCGCAGCCGCACCTTGCCGGCGATCTCCAGCTCGATCACCGCTTGTGGCGCCGCCGGCCGCGAAACGGCGACAGGCTCATCGGGAGCCACGACAACTTCGGCAAAGCCCGTCTCGCGGGCTCTCATCGTGCGGCGCCACTTGTAGATCAGGCTGGTCGCGACATCGTACTGACGCGCCACCGCCGCCACTGTGGCCCCGGGCGCGAATGCCGCCGCCAGTATCCGGCACTGATCCGCTTCACTCCAACGACGACGACGCTCAGGCCCGGTCAATAACGTCACATGGCTCATGCTGTGCTGCCAACTTCGCTCGTAAGGACGACCTTAAGAGCGCAGCCTCGCTACCGTGCCATGCTCGCGCAAGGCGGCCCTCGCCGGAGGCGTAC
>NZ_JAMYSG010000081.1:0-3052 GCF_040321815.1 Mesorhizobium sp. M0239 | reverse complement strand
AAAAAACTCTACTGGCCAGCGAGCAGCAGCGGGCCGACGTGCGCCAGGCGCGTGAACTGTGGATCGGGCGGCGAAAGCGGCTCTTGAACAAGGCTTTGGCGCGGCTGATCTTCATCGATGAGACGTCGACCAACAGCAAACTGACCAAACGCACGTGTGTTGAACGTCGGTCGATCGTATGGCCCGCGATCAACCGACGCAGCTCAGCGGCCTTGCCGCAGCAACTTGAAACGACGGCAGGCCAAGAGAAGCAGCCACGGTGGAGGAAAGAAACGACGAGGCAGCACACCACCACTCCAGGACATGATCAGATCGTGTCCCAGGGTGTGGTGTAGCTGACGGCTTGGTCGCCGCGTTCTCCGGCATGGGGCCGGGCTGATCAGCGTGCCACGGCTGGCAGGCTGATCAGAGGATCATCGCTCATTTGGGTGATGGTTTCCAGCGTCATGTATCTGGCGCGCTGCACGGCCCATTCGTCGTTCTGTTCGAGCAGGATCGCGCCAACCAGGCGGACGATGGCGTCATCATTTGGGAAGATGCCGACGACCTCGGTGCGCCGCTTGATCTCGCCGTTGAGGCGCTCGATCGGGTTGGTAACCGGTATGATCATGACGGTGAGCGGCAGGTGCTTCCCGACGACGAGCGGGCCGCCATCGCTCGCCAGATCCGCGAGATCGACCGCCTGGCCGAGGATCTGGCCGACCTCGATCGCGACATCGCCCGGGAAGCGATTGATGATGTGCAAGTCCGGCGGCTTCAGACGATCACCGGCGTCAATGCCATCGTCGCGAGCGGTATCATCGCCGCCGTCGGCGATATGCGGCGGTTTCGCGAACTGCAGAAGCTGGTGAGCTACTTCGGCCTGAATCCTCGTGTGCGTCAATCCGGTCTTGGCTTGGCGCAATATGGCCGGATCAGCAAACATGGGCGTTCCCATGCCCGCGCCATGCTGGTCGAAGCCGCCTGGGCGGCGGCGAAGGCGCCCGGACCGCTCAGGGCTTTCTTCCTGCGCATCCGCGACAAACGCGGCCATCAGGTCGCAGCCGTGGCACTCGCCCGCAAGCTCGCCGTGTTAATCTGGCATCTGCTGACAAAGGAGCAGGACTACTTCTGGGCTCGCCCGGCGCTGATGGCGGCAAAGCAGAGGCAGCTCGCTCTCAAGGCTGGCGCGCCGGGCGAGCGCGGTGTCGGTCGCCGCGGTTCGGCTTACGCCTACAACGTGAAGGAGTTGCGAAACAGCGAGAAAGCCGCGGCCGAGAATGCCGAACGTGCCTACGAGCTGATGGTTCGGCATTGGCGGTCACGAGGGCCGAAGCGGCGCACGGACGCCACAAACGAGGAACGACTATAACGGCTGCGTGGCGGCACTCTCATCCTCTCGCACCACTCTTTGCCACGTGGTCGTCCGTGCCGGACAAATATAGCACAAGGAAATCTGGCGGCACGACCGACGCCCTCGGTCCACTCCAGAATGGCGCCGTGCTCGACGCCGTCAAGGCGTGGCCTGGAAACCTGTGGGCCGGGACGAAGAAACAGGCTCACATGAGCCGAACAAAGAAACGCAACAGGAATCGAAAAAGTCGAAATCAGGCTTGTCGATGTCATCCGTCGAGTGCAGCTTGGCGCGGTGTTCCTTGGGGAAAGTCATGTAGGCCAGCACGTCGGGCTCGGCGTCGTCCATGATTGTCGCCAGCTTCGGCACCTTCGGCCGGATCTGGTCGGCGACGGCGCGCCATTGCGTGCTTGCGGCCTCCGGCGTTTCCTGGGCGAAGGCGGTGGCGATGTAAGCGGAGACGACGCGGCGCCCGCTCTTGCCGGCATGGGCCAGCACGTTCCTCATGAAGTGGACGCACGCGGCACCTCTGCCATGTCGCGCACAGCACCTTCGTGACGGCCGCCTTGATGCCTTCATGGGCATCGGAAACGACGAGCTTGACGCCGCGCAGGGTCAGCTTGCGCAGGAACTCCGTCCAGATCGGCTCGGCCTCAGACGTGCCGACCTCCATGCCCAGCACCTCGCGCTGGCCGTCCGCGTTGACGCCGACAGCGATGATGACGACGACCGAGACGATGCGGCCGCCGCGGCGCACCTTCAGGTAGGTGGCGTCGATCCACAGATATGGCCAGTCGCCCTCGATGGGACTTTCAAGGAACGCTTTGACCTTGCCGTCGATCTCTTCGCACAGCCGGCTGACCTGGCTTTTTAGAGATGCCGCTCATGCCCATGGCCTTGACCAGGTCGTCGACCGAGCGGGTCGAGATCCCCTGGACGTAGGCCTCCTGGATGACGGCGGTCAGCGCCTTCTCGGCCATGCGGCGCGGTTCGAGGAAACCGGGGAAGTAGGAGCCCTTCCTGAGCTTGGGGATGCGCAGCTCGACGGTGCCGGCCCGCGTCTCCCAATCGCGATCGCGATAGCCGTTGCGCTGGGCCGTGCGCAACGGGTTCTTCTCGCCATAGGCGGCGCCGGTGGCGGCCCCAACGTCCAGTTCCATCAGCCGCTCGGCGGCAAAGCCGATCATCTCGCGCAAGAGATCGGAATCCGGAGTCTTCTCCACGAGCGCGCGCAGGTTCATCATGTCGTCGGTCATCGATGGTTCCTTCGAATCAGGTTGGTGTCAGCAGCCCGACCTTACCGGCGAACTGTCGATGACCACCGCAAAGCCGCTCGCTCGCTACAGCGCTATCGAGAGCGCGCTCGCGAGCGGCTTCGCTACCGCCGAGCTACACCACCTGTGAGGACGCGACCCATGATCATCGTCTTTTCTTCGTATAATGCTCAACAATGCCGAAATTCTGCGCAGAGCTTGCCAAAAGTGCCGAATAGATGAAGAGCGGACGCACTACAATAACAGTGAGCGCCGGCGGTTGGCTTGGTTGGTCGGTGGGAGCACTGATGGCGAAAACGCAACCAGAGAAACCATAGCGGAATGCTTGCATCCGTAGCCCTTTAGCCAAAACCCACTCATCGACAGAGGAAGCGGCGAATGCAGAAAAAAATCGGTGTTATTTTTCCTGATACTGGAGCGTTCCCATACGAATTGATTGACGATA
>NZ_JAMYSG010000080.1:0-3287 GCF_040321815.1 Mesorhizobium sp. M0239 | reverse complement strand
CGGGATTGGCTTGCCCGGCGCAGCTGACATCTCATCCAGCAACCGTTGCGACCGGCGGACCAGGCGCTTGTCGGGAAGCGCCGCCCCAGAAAGCTCTTTCTCCTGCCAAGCGGTTTCGCTGCTGCCGGTCTTGACTCGCATCCGTGACGCCTCCGTGATTCGGCGTCACGGATAGAATCACGGTAGATTCATGTGGGGCAATAGGCCCGCCGACGATGTGGGTAATCGGAAGCCTCACCGGAGGGGGTACGAACCATCTCGATGCCGGACAGCACCTAGTTAGTTTCCGTCCACAAACGGGCAAATATTTGATTTTATTGATTGAATCGTAGCTTTGCGCGAGCAAGGCCCGGCGGTTTCAGGTATCTTGGATCATGCTACTGAGTCCAAAACCTGTCACCGCCGGAGCCCGACAATGCGCCAAGAACGCACCGTCCAAGCCAGCATATTCGATGTTTTTCGCCACGCACGAGATCGGCCACGAGTTGAAGGCGATGTCGCAATGGCTGGACGAACATCGCGATCTGCTCGGCTGGTGGCTCGCGATTTGGTTCGGGTCGGCGTCAAGGCCACCGGGCGGCAGGGCTTGCCGGGCGAAGCGGTGTTGCGCTGCGCGATGCTCAAGCAGTACCGGCAACTGAGCTACCAGGAACTGGCGTTCCACCTCGAGGACTCCGCCTCGTTTCGCGCCTTTGCCCGCCTGCCGTGGTCATGGAGCCCATAGAAGTCTGTACTACAAAAGACCATTAGCGCGATCCGGCCCGAGACTTGGGAACAGATCAATCGGACACTGCTGTCGGGCGCTCGGGAGGCGAAGCTCGAAGACGGCACGATCGTGCGGCTGGACAGCACCGCGACCTCGGCACTCATTCACGAGCCGAGCGACAGCAGCCTGCTTTGGGATGCAGTGCGGGTCATGGTGCGCCTGCTGAAGCGGGCCGATACCTTGGCCGGCGCCGGCTCATCATGGCGCGATCATTGCCGCGCAGCCAAGAAGCGCGCCCGCAAGATCCAGTTCACGCGCGGTCGACCCAATCGGGTCCAACTCTACCGCGAGCTGATCGCAATCACCCGCACGACCTTGGCCTATCTGACGCAGGCGACCGAGCGATTGGCCGCAGTGAGCACTCCGCTCATCGCACTGTGGCAGGCCCAGGTCCGTCACTATCGGCCGTTGGTCGAACGCATCATCAGACAGAGCGAGCGGCGGGTATTGGCCGGCGAACCGGTGCCGGCCGGCGAGAAGCTGGTCAGCCTGTTCGAGCCGCATGCCGATATCATTGTCAAAGGCAGCCGCGACACCGAGTACGGCCACAAGCTCAACCTGACCACCGGCAGGAGCGGCATGATCCTCGATCTGGTGATCGAAGCCGGCAATCCGGCCGACAGCGACCGCTTGCTGCGATGCTGGAGCGCAACATCGCCTTCTATGGGCAAGTGCCGCGGCAAGCGGCGGCCGATGGCGGCTTCGCCACGCGCAACAACCTAGCCACGGCGAAGGCGTGGGGCGCCTCCGACATGGCCTTCCACAAGAAAGCCGGCCTCCGGATCGAGGACATGGTCAGAAGCAAGTGGGTCTATCGCAAGCTACGCAACTTCCGTGCCGGCATCGAAGCTGGCATCTCTTGCCTCAAACGCGCTTACGGTTTGGCACGCTGCACCTGGCGCGGACTTGACCACTTCAAGACCTACGTCTGGTCCTCGGTCGTGGCTTACAACCTCGTCCTCTTCACTCGCCTCCAACCAACCTGATCCCAACTCGGCATTGCTGCTGTCTCAGCCGGCAAACGCCGCCTGCGGTGGCCTGTGCCTGATCGTGCCGATGACACCATCCTGTCGACAATTAGTGCTCTTGATCCTGTCCTTGCCGTCAAAGGCGCCTTTCAGGTCCAGCACAAGATCTTGTAAACGCTGTGAAATACGCACGTTTATGGACGGAAACTAGTTAGCGCGATGTAGGTTTCATCGATATGCCACCTCCGGTGACAGCACGCTTGCAGCGTCGGTTGAAGCGTAGGCGCGATTTTCCCTGCACGTTGACGCCGGCGCTTTCGACGGATGGCCTTCGAATTGGGAACGGTATCTGGTCTGATCAGACTGCTGTTGCTTTGGCGAAGTTGAAGGGCAGCAGATCGTAGATATCAGCGTCCTCGTTGCGTTGAGGCAATTCGGTGAGGACGTGGCGCAGCCACGCTAACGGCTCGACGCCACAGGCGCGGCAGGTCAACATCAGGCTGTAGATGACGGCGCTGGCCCTGGCTCCGTCGACGGTATCGCTGAACAGCCAACTTTTCCGGCCAGTGGCAAAGATTCTGATGTCACGCTCGAGAAGATTGTTGTCGATCGGCATGCTGCCGTCCTCGGTGTAACGAGTCAGATATCCCGATATCCCCATTGGTTCAGGGTGTAGGAGACGGCGTCGCCGAGCTTGCTGTCCGGCAAGACTTTTGGAGCGAAGTCGTCGAGCCATGCCTTGAGAGCCTGGAGGATCGGGACACTATGTTGCTGGCGGAAGCGGCGAATGCAGTGATCTCGCGTTTCGCCGTCATCGGGGATTTCGTTCCGCGCCTGCCTTTCAACCCGATAGAGCTGTTCAAAGAACCGGAGCGCCTGTTCCGGCGGGCCGCCGCCTTTCTTCCTCGCCTTTAGGGCATCGACGAAGCGCCGCCTGGAATGGGCCATGCAGCCAAGATGCGTTGCCCCTTCCAGCGTGCGCCAGGCGGAATAACCGTCACTCATCACGATGCCGCGGTAATCGCCCAAGAAGGTCTGCGGGTGTATCTGGCCGCGACCCGGCTGATAATCGAGCAGCACGATCGGCTCGTCACTGTCGTGGCCGCTCCGGTATGCCCACATGTACGAGGTGCTGGTGGCCTCTCTGTCCATTTCCTTCAGCACCTGGACCGTGGTCTCGTCGCCATGGATGAGGGGCTGCGATCTGAGCCGCAGCTTCAGCACGTCATAGATGCGGGCGAGATGCTTTTCGCTCGAGCCGATCACCCAGTGACCCAAAGCGCCACGGCTGACAGGAACGCCCGCGCGCTCGAAGGCCTGCGCCAGGCGGTAGAGCGGTGTGCCGTCGACGTATTTGTGAACGAGCGCGAAGGCCAGCGTCGAAGCCGTGGCGATGCTGCCCGGCAAGGGTTGCGCGGGCATCGGCGCGGTCACGACCGGCGTGTTGATGCCGGTACGGTCGCAATGACGGCAGATCCCATGGGGAGTGGATCGTGGCCCGCACTCTGGCAGAGTGGGCCATCGCAACTCGCTCTTTGGAGGCCCTTTCATGC
>NZ_JAMYSG010000079.1:0-3416 GCF_040321815.1 Mesorhizobium sp. M0239 | reverse complement strand
GTTTGCCAACCGAGGCGACGGTCGCTCAGGTGCTGGTGTCCAAATATGCTGACCACCTGCCGCTCTATCGTCAGGCGCAGATCTACGCCCGGCAGGGCATCAATCTCGACCGGTCCACGCTCGCCGACTGGGTCGGCCGCGCCGCCTGGCATCTGCGTCCGGTGCACGAGCGGCTGCTTGGCAAGCTGAAGTCCTCGCCAAAACTCTTCGCCGACGAGACGACCGCGCCGGTGCTCGATCCGGGCCGCGGCAAGACCAAGACAGGCCAACTCTGGGCGTATGCCCGCGATGACCGACCATGGAATGGCGGCGACCCGCCGGGCGTCGCCTATGTCTATGCGCCCGACCGCAAGGCCGAGCGTCCAATCGCCCATCTCGCTGGCTTCACCGGAATCCTTCAGGTCGACGGCTATGGCGGCTATCGCGTGCTGGCTGAAAAGAGCGGTGTCATGCTCGCCTTCTGCTGGGCACACGTGCGCCGACGCTTCTATGAACTGGCGGCAGCCGGTCCCGCGCCGATCGCCAGTGAGGCGCTGAGACGGATCACCGAGCTCTATAAGATCGAGGACGGCATCCGCGGCCGATCGGCCGAGGAGCGCCGTGCGATGCGTCAGGAAAATAGCCCCGCTATCATCGCCGATCTCGAACCCTGGCTGCGCGAAAAGCTCGGCTTGATCAGCCAGAAAACCAAGCTCGCCGAGGCGATCCGCTACACGCTCTCGCGTTGGGAAGGCCTCTCGCGCTTCCTTGACGATGGCCGCATTGAGATCGACAGCAACGTGGTCGAGCGCTCCATCCGTCCGATTGCGAAGACCGATTCATTATGCACCTCCTTTTCAAATGGCGGAAAACAGCGATTCTTGGTTGTCGTCGTGGATGCGACGCGGAGTATTGCGCGCCAAATCGGCCTTGATCCGTTCGTCTTCGAGGTCGCTGGCGCGGATCTGGTAGGGCGCGCCGCGCATGACCTGCTCGGCGGGCAAGAGGCCATCCCTGATGGACCGGCGGATTTTGAGGTGCGAGACTCCAAGCCGGGCGGCCGCGTCCGACATGGTGAGCCACTCGCCATTCTTGTCGGAAGAGCGATAGCCGCTGATCTTGTGCACCGTGCGCAGCGATTGGACGCGACGCGCGGTCCAGGTCTTTCCCTGACCGGTCTGCATGCATGCCCATGCGGTTGAGTGTGGCAGCGATTTCGGCATCCGACCACCGGGTTGCCATGGATCGCATGATCGCCAGAGCCTCCTCAGGCGTACGCTGGCCATGCTCTCCGGATTTGGGCTTGCGAACCCGTACCTGCGAGTGCTGGCCTCCATGCCAGTGGATGGTCAAGATCACGTCGCGCGCATCGTCATCGACATCCGCCACGATGTCCTCGATGAGTGCGCGCAGCAGTTGCTGACGACAGCGCATGTCGACACCCGGCGCATTCCAGGTGGCCTCGAGATCCTGGGCGAGGCCCGTGAAGTCCGGAACCGCGTCGACAGGCTCCACACGCTGGACTTCGCTCAGCCGGGCCTCGCAGGTCTCCACGCGCCTGAGCGTGGCTTCCCAACTCCTCTCGAGCTGGGCCGCAATAAGCCGGTTCTCCGGGTCGCAAGCGGCATAGCGGCGCTCGGCAAGCGATGCCTCATAGCGCGCCTGCTGCAGGTCCATCTCGATCATCTGCCGCCGCTTGGCTTCGCTCTCCAGCTGCATGCGTTCAGCCTCCAACGCCGCTTCGATCGCCATCGGCGCAACCGCCTCCAGCGCTTCGCGGGTCACCGCCGCGTCGGTGCGAAAGCCGTTGAACGACATGCATCGCGCCTGGGCCATCATGAGGTTGCCGCGCTCGCAGCGATATACCGGATAACCTTGGCCGCGTCCGGCATACATGACAACCAGTCTTCGCCCGCATCGACCACAGGAGATGAGACCGGGGAGCAGCGCGCGACCGCCGCGGCCCGACTTGACGCCGCCGGCTTTGCCATAAGCGTTGGCCGCGAGCAGTTCCTGGTTCCGTTCGTACTCGCTCCATCCGATGTAGCCTTCGTGATGGTCCTTGAGCACCACCGCCCACTCGCTAGCCGGCTTGTAATGGCCATAGCTCTTGCGAACGCGGCCATCGACGATCTCAGTGCGCTTCTCGCTCTTACCATAGACATAGGCGCCGGCGTAGAATGGGTTCTTCAGGATCGAGATCACGTTGCGGTAGCGGATCGGAACCCAGTCGAAGGACACCATCTTCTTGCCGTCGGAGGGTCTGGGGAAATGCACGCCATCGTCGATCATCGAGATCAGGACCTGACGCGCACTGCCGAGTTCGCGGAAGCGCGCGAATATCAGGCGAATGGTCTCCTGCAGGCGCATGTCGGGATCGAACCCGAGACCGTAATCGCGGTGCCAGACATAGCCGAAGGGCACGGAGATGCGCAGTTCTCCGCGCTGTGCCTTGGCGCGGGCGGCCTCGTACATGCGGGCACGCAGCACGCCGAGCTCGAACTCGCTGATGCTGCCCTTCATACCGAGCAGCAGGCGGTCGTTCGGCAATCCCGGATCGTAGACTCCATCACGCGTGCATCGACTTCGCCGCACAACTCGAGCAGCCGATGCCAGTCCGGCCCGTTGCGCGACAGGCGGGACGCCTCCAGGCAAAGCACGGCGCCCACATGGCCGGTGCACAGATCGTCGACCAGGCGCTCGAAACCGGGACGCTCCACAGCCCCGCTTGCGGTTCGTCCCAGATCCTCGTCGATCACCTCTACTTTGCGGAATCCCCAGCGCCGCGCGACGTCGACAAGCTCATATTGCCGACGCTGGCTCTCAAGGTTGAGCTGGACCTGCGCCTGAGTGGACTGACGCACATAGACGACGGCCTTGCGCTTGAGGACGGCAGTCGGAATCAGATTACCGCTCGTCATCGCAGCTCTCCTCCTCCGTTGCCACGCCGGCGGCGGCCATCAGTACGTTGGCGAGCCGGGCGATCACTATGGTCCGTTGCGCTGAACTCAGCCCGTTCAGCTTCTCCGAGTCGAGCGGCAAGCTGAGTTGGCGAACGACCACCAGAGATCGTGTCGGGGGTGGCAGGGTTCTCATGTTGCGCCTCCGCGATGGTGAAACCATCCGAAGAGCCTCGCCGGAAACGGCGTTCGATCAAGAGCTTGTGCAGCTCAAGCAGCGCGGCAAGCGATACGCGCGGGGGGCCCAGGTCCATCGCCGCGCAAGCCACGGGATCGATCATCCAGGCCGGAGCGGTAATGACATGCCCGGGCGCGACGACGAGATGAATGATCCGGCCGTTGGCGCGCTCTTCGCTGTTCTCGCAGCGAAGCCGACGTCCGAAATACGGGTGCCAACGGTAATGGACCTCGACCTCCTGCCCAACATGGGCAGAATGACCCCGAGATGGCGCTCAACCGCAAGAACGCCCTCTTTGC
>NZ_JAMYSG010000078.1:0-3593 GCF_040321815.1 Mesorhizobium sp. M0239 | reverse complement strand
AGTTCGACATCATGACGACCTCGTTCTTCCTGTCACGGCGTTCGCTCAAGGCCTCGCCCAATTCCGGCATGCCGGTGTGGCAGGACCGGTTGTTCATCGGCCTGGCGCGTACGGCGGCCGACGCGACGGAGTACTTCCAGATCCCGACCGGACGCGTCGTCGAGATCGGAACGCAAGTGACGATTTAGGGCATGCCGCGGTTGAGAAGAATCGGTGCTGTCACATTGATTGAGCGGTAAGGAAATTCAGGTAGCAGCGCGCCCGGCACTGTAAGTTTCAGCGGCTTGATGCAGCGATAGCTGGCGGGACGGCTGTCACGCTGTGGCGACACACGCGATTTTGTTCCAGATTTGCATGGGGCGTTACGCAGGTCTCGATGTTGAGCCGATGACAGCGCATTGCAGGGAAAGTGAGCAGGTCGGCAGTCGGATCATGGATGGAAACGAACCGCTGAAGCTGGCGTGCCGACTTGAAGCGTTTCATGATCCTTTCGCGTCGTCGGGTCGGCTGGTGCGAATTTTCCGCTCGATTATTCAGGCCTGTGTGCGACCGGTGTTCGACGCCGGGCATGAGGTCGCGCATGGCGGCATCATAGGATCGGAGCTTGTCGGTGATCATGATCCGTGGTGTCCGCCCTTGAGCTTTCAGCAACTTGCGCATCAGACGCTTTGCCGCCTTGGCATTTCGGCGGCTTTGTACCAGCACTTCGAGGACGAAGCCGTCCTGATCGACGGCACGCCGGAGCCACTGCTTCTTGCCACTGATAGCCACGACACATTCGTCGAGATGCCATTTATCGCCCAGGCAGCCGGCTGATATTGATCTCCTGGGCGGAATGCCGTCCGAATTTCTCCGCGCAGCTTCGAACGGTCTGATGCGTGACGATGATGCCGCGGGCCGCCAGCATGTCCTCAACCATGCGCAGGCTGAGCGGAAAGCGAAAGTAGAGCCATACCGCGTGCGCAATGATCTCGGCGGGAAAGCGGTGGCGACCATAGAGCGGATCACGAGCAACTTCTGACATGGCCCAATGTACGCACATCTTCATAAGCTGTCGGTTGACTTTACGATGCCGCGCCAAGCGAGCAGCATCCGGCCGGCGGGGCCGACCCCGTCTCCCGGCCGTGAGCAGAACGGCATCGCGCAGGTGCCGCTTCATCCTCGACCGGCCAGCCTGCTTTGCCGTTACCGCCGCCGCCGAAAGCGCCAGGCGTTGCCGCCAGGCGCCGATCCGCCGGCAGCGGTTCGTTTCCACCGATGATCCGAGTGCCAACCAGTTCCACTTTCCCCCAATACCTGCGTAACGCCGCCATGCAAATCTGGAACAAAATCGCGTATGTCGCCGCAGCATGACAGCCGTCCCGACCAGCTATCGCTGCATCAATACGCTGATATCTTTACAGTGCCCGCACGCCTCTCGCGCGCCAACGGCCAGTCGGGTGTCGCGAATGAGGCGCGCTGAAGCCATCCGGCTCAGCCGATCATGGCGCTTCGGTTGCCGGGTTCGAGGTCGTGGCCTCTGCCGCTGCGCGATTCTAGCATTTGCGCCTTGGAGAGCTCTGCTTCAGCCTCGGCGAGGCATGGCTCGGCTGCGGTTCTCTGCCGCAGAAGGTCCGATTGCGAATTCTTGACGTTGTCACGACGTAGGCGAGCGGCCTTGGCGAACGTCGGATAAGCGAAATGATTGACATCGGAGATGCCGGCCTTCGTTTCCTCGGCGTTTAACTGGAAGTCCAGTTCTCGCGCCATGCGTTCGAAATCGGCAATCATGATGTCTAGCTGGTGCAACTGTCGCCGCTTCTCATTCACCTGAAATTGCTTCAGTCGGACCAGATTACCTCGTGGCTTCATGACTCGGTACTCCGGTACCCATTTCGTCCAATCAAACCGCTCTCTCCCCTTAACGTTAGGCCTACAGCGACTCTCACGTTTTCTGCTGCGAGCGGAAACATATTTTCCAAAATCCTTGGCCGATGGCTATGAGTTCAATGGCATCGACAAGCATGCGAGCGGGGGACTTAAGGGGCGGTAAAAAAAGGCGGAATAGGGCGATTTTCACAATGTCTGCATTGAACGCGTTGAGACCTGCGGCGGGCTTGACACACAAAGCAATCGTCAAGATTTGCGACATGGACGCCGGGGGGCATGAATACGCCCGCCGTCAGCTACACGCCCCCCGATTTCCGCCGCCTATTATCTCCCACGCGGTCTGGCTTTATTTCCGGTTTCCGCTGAGCCTGCGCCTGGTTGAGGAAATGCTGCTGGAACGCGGCATCGTGGTTTCGTATGAGACAAGTCGCCGGTGGGGCATCAAGTTCGGGCTGGACTGCGCTCGCTGCTTGCGCCGCAAGCCGCCGTGCCGGAATGACGTCTGGTACCTGAACGAAGTGGTCGTCACCATCGCCCGGCAAAAAGCTTTGGTTGTGGCGCACCGTCGACCAGGATGGATATGTGCTGGACGAAATCGTGCAAAACCGCCGCAACACCAAGGCCGCCAAGCGCTTGCTGACGCGGCTGTTGAAGAAGCAGGGGCTCGCGCCGAAGCGCATGATCACCGACTAGCTGCGCTCGTATGGAGCGGCAAAGCGACAGGTGATGCCGGACGTCAAGCACCGGTCGCACAAGGGGTTGAACAACGGAGCGGAGAATTCCCATGTGCCGCCGCGAAAACGGGAGCGGATGATGCAGGGGTCCGATCGCCGAGAGGCCTGCAACGCTTCGTCTCGACCTTGTCAGCCCTCCGCAACCTCTTCGTCCCGCCCCGCCCCAAACGTTCTGCTCTCGCCATACATGTTCATCGCCTCAGCGCGATGGCGCTGGTGATATCACGACGCGTTTGTACCGCTCGACCTACGCCACAGGTGCCGACGCTGTGACGAGCTTCGTCGGTCGCGTGTCGAGTGACGGCACCGGGGACAATTATCGTCGACCGCAGTCCATTGCCCAGACCAAGGCGCTTCTCGGCGTCGGCACGATGGCAAATCGCAGCGTCACGATCTCGGCCGCTGCCCCTTCTGGCGGCGTGGACGGTGATTTCTGGGTGCAGCCGTAATGGCCCTTTACGTCAAAGCCTCCGGGGTCTGAGGGGCGGCCAGCGCCGTCTGGGTGAAAATCTCAAGCCTCTGGACCAAGGCTCGACAGGTCTATGTGCGCAGCTCGGGCGTCTGGGAGAAAATGTTCCCGATAGATCTGGTCTTCAATGGCACTCACGAAGACTCGACTGCCACGACCGTTTACACCCACACCAGCATTCCGCTTCTTGTCGCGCCACACGCTAATCGTCGTGTCATCGTGACAACTGAGACCACTGACACCGAAAGTGCAGTGACCGTCAACAGTATGACGATTGGGGGTGTGGCTGCCACCCTTCTCGCTCAGGTGGAAAGCATCTTCAATTCTGGTGTGGTCTATCTGTCAGTGTGGTCAGCCCTCGTGCCAACCGGTACGACGGCAACGATCGTGACCACGTATAGTGAGAGCGTGTTCCGTGACTACATGTCGGTCTATAGTACGCATCCGGTGAAGACCGCAGACGTGCGTATCCGGCGGCCTTGAGCACCGCGGTGCTGGGGTCAAGCTTTCGATGGGGAGAC
>NZ_JAMYSG010000077.1:0-3742 GCF_040321815.1 Mesorhizobium sp. M0239 | reverse complement strand
CCCGCACCATCTATACCTATTCCTCACGCCCTCAATTCAGCAATGCCTCAATTCCTCTATGCCTCAATGCCTCAATGCCTCAATGCCTCAATGCCTCAATGCCTCAATTCCACAGTTCTTCCCTTGGTCTGCCGCGCCGTTGCCAGGCCAACGCCGAAGGTCGTGATCGCCATGCCGGCGATCTGCAGCGCGTTGAGCTGTTCGTCGAAGAGTGCCCAGGCGATGACCGCCGTCACCGCCGGCACCAGGTAGAACAGCGACGCCACTTTCGACATCTCGCCGTCGCGGATCATCACCATCAGCAGGAAGATGGCGCCGAGCGACAGCACCAGCACCAGCCAGGCCATGGCGAAGATCAGTTCGCCGTTGATGACGACGGTGTGGGTCTCGAAGGCGAGTGAGGCGAGGAGCATCAGCGAACCGCCACCGATATATTGCCACATGGTAGCCGCGACGAGGTCGCCGCCGGAAGCGAAGCGCTTTTGCCAGATGGTGCCGGCGCTCATGCCGAGCACCGAGACCAGCGAGGCGGTCAATGTCGCCGCGGTCACGCCGCCGCCGAGCGCGCCGAGCTTCGGCCACAGCACGATGACGATGCCGATGAGGCCGATACCAAGGCCAAGCCAGTGGCGCGGCAGGATCGCCTCGCCGAGAAACTTACCGGCAAGCACCGCCGTGATCAGCGGCTGCAGGCCGACGATGAGGGCCGAAAATCCGGCCGGCATGCCCCTGTGGATGGCCCAGAAGACGGCGCCGAGATAGACGCCATGCATCAGGATGCCGGCGCCGGTGGCATGCAGCGCCTCCTCGCGGGTGGCTCTTTTCGAGCCCAGCACAAGCATCAGGACGGCCAGCAGGGTGGCGGCGATGACGAAACGCGCGGCGAGGAATGTGAACGGTTCCGCCCACGGCATGGCGTAGCGCGCGCCGATAAAGCCGGTCGCCCACAGGACGACGAAGGTGGCGGGGATGAACCGCTTGATGCTGTGCATGTTCCGGAGACCGCCGCGCTGGAGGGAGTTGACCGTGGCGCTGCTCTACTGCGCTTCAACCCGGCGCGCAAAACGAAACCGTTGATCCATGCGTCACCGGAATTCAACGGCCGGCGCATTTGGGGGGTGGCGCCCTGGTCTCACCGAGCTCAAAACCCGACCATCCGCCTGATGTCGTCAGGCGATGCGCCGGCATGGCGCAATGCGGCAAGGCCGGTATCACTGAAGCTCTTCGACAGTTTTCGTCCGTCCGTCCCGAGGATCAGACGATGATGGAAATAGGCCGGTTGCGGCAGTCCGAGGAGTTGCTGCAGCAGGCGCTGCACGCCAGTGGCGGAAAACAGATCCTGGCCGCGCACGACGTGGCTGACGTCTTGCAGCGCATCGTCCATGACGACGGCGAGGTGGTAACTGGTCGGAATGTCTCGGCGCGCCAAGATCACGTCGCCCCAGTCCCGCGGGCGGGCTTCGACGGAGCGCGTCGCGGAAAGCGTCTCGTCAGAATACTCCGTCCATGAAAGGTCCTTGCCGACACGCGCCATGGCGGCATCGACATCCAGCCGCCAGGCGAAGGGTGCATTCTCGGCGATCCGCCGCTGGCGTTCCTTCAGCGGCAGCGCCTTGTCGGTGGCGGGGTAGAGCGGCACGCCATCGGGATCGCGCGGCCAGTCGCGCCCACGCTTTTCGCTGTCGGTGATGAAGGCGCGGATCTCGCCACGGCTCATGAAGGCGGGGTAGACGAGTTCGTCCGCGATCAACCGCTCGAGCACCGCTTGGTATTCGGCGAAATGCTCGGACTGGCGGCGCACCGGCTCTTCCCAGCCAAGCCCCAGCCATTTCAGGTCGGCAAGCACGCCTGCCTCGAATAGCGGCGTGCAGCGCGTCGTGTCGATATCCTCGATGCGCAGCAGCAGGCGGCCGTGCGCCTGTGCCGCCAGCTTCTGGTTGAGCAGCGCCGAATAGGCGTGGCCGAGATGCAGGTCTCCGTTGGGGCTGGGCGCGAAGCGGAATGTCAGGAGTGTCATCTCTCAGGCGGCAATCATGTTTTGCGGCGCTTCGCCAATTGCTACCCTGTCGACGGTCGAGGAACAAGAAAGCATGCGCCGTATCGTGACATCAGACGACATTGCCCGGGGGCTCGATGCGCTTTGCGTGATCGACCCGCGCCTGGAAAAGGTGCGCGGCATGGCCGGCGAGGTGCCGCTGCGGCTGTCCGAGCCGGGGTTTCGAAGCCTGGCGTCGATCGTCGTCTCGCAGCAAGTGTCCCGCGCCAGTGCCGATGCGATCTTCGGCCGGCTGACCAAACTCGTCGATCCGCTGACGCCGCAAGCGATCCTGGCCGCCGGCGAGGACATGTTTCGCGAGGCCGGCCTGTCGCGGCCCAAGCAGCGCGGCCTGATCGCAATTGCCCAGGCGGTGGCCGACGGCCTCGACCTTCATCACCTCTGTTCGCTCGATGCCCAGGAGGCGATCACGACGATGACGGCGGTGTCCGGCATCGGCCCGTGGACGGCGGAAGTGTATCTCTTATTCGCCGCCGGGCATCCCGACATCTTCCCCGCGCGCGACGTCGCGCTGCAGAGCGCGGTCGGCCACGCGCTCTGCATCGAGCCGCGTCCGCCGGAGAAAACCCTGATCGCATTGGCCGAATCATGGAGCCCGTGGCGAGGTGTCGCATCGCGGCTTTTCTGGTCCTATTATCGTGAAACCAGAGGGCGGGACGCCGCGCCGCCGGCCTGAATCCGCAAAAAATGATAAAAATCACGCATTTTTGGCGCTTAGGCCACGCGACAATCCGCTTCACATCCCTGTCATGTCGGGCTTACAGTATCCGCGCCGTTCGGGTCTAGAACCAAGGAGGTGAACACGTGACGGTTGCCGTATCTCCGGATGGGCTTCCAGCACTGGTGCTGAATGCGGATTACCGTCCGCTCAGCTATTATCCCTTGTCGCTCTGGTCGTGGCAGGATGCCATCAAAGCGGTGTTCCTCGACCGGGTGAACATCGTCGCCGAATACGAGCACGCCGTCTCCTCGCCGACCTTCTCGATGAAGCTGCCGAGCGTGGTCAGCCTGAAGGCCTATGTGAAGCCCTCCAGGCACCCGGCCTTCACCCGCTTCAACGTCTTCCTGCGCGACCGTTTCCAGTGCCAGTATTGCGGCACGCCGGAGGACTTGACCTTCGATCACGTCATTCCCCGCCACCGTGGCGGCGCGACGACATGGGAGAATGTCGTTGCCGCCTGTTCGCCCTGCAACCTCAGGAAGGGCGGCATGATGCCGGCGCATGCCAAGATGTGGCCGCTGCAGAAGCCTTTCCAGCCGACGGTGCACGATCTGCACAACAATGGCCGCCTGTTCCCGCCCAACCATCTGCATGAGAGCTGGATGGATTATCTGTACTGGGATGTCGAACTGGAGCCCTGAGATCGTTCGAGAATTCGGGAGGCTGGCCGTCTGGAGCGATTCACATGCCTACCACTTCCCGGTATCGGGCCAGCACGGTGGCGCTCACCTATCAGTGGCTTCGCGCTTAAGGACCGGCTTCCCCCACTCCGTCGCTGCTTCGCAGCGCCACCTCTCCCCCCTCCGGAGGGAGAGGAAGGGAGCCCAGCGTAAGGAGCGCTGGCTCAATAGGCTCGCGCCTTTCCTCTACCCCGTCGATCGGGGGAGAGCGACTATCTGGGGTGTCAAGTTGCAATTACGAACTCGTTGCGCGCATCGCGTGCTTTTGCATTGAGGATGACCAGG
>NZ_JAMYSG010000076.1:0-4550 GCF_040321815.1 Mesorhizobium sp. M0239 | reverse complement strand
ACTAAGTCCCCCCCCGCCCCGATTGGTAAAACCCACACCTATACCCCCCCCGCCCCCGCCGCGGGCCGTCCGCAAACCCCCCCCCCCCCCCCCCGCGCGCCACCCCCCCCGCGCCGCGGAAGCGTCAATCCTGCTTGCCGAGGAATGACGGCCCTTCGCCGATGATCTTCTTGTCTTCCTTGCCGATGATTTCGAGATCGCGCCCCTCATAGGGCAGAGACGACAGGATGCGCCGCATGATCGCCAGCCGCGCGCGCCGCTTGTCATTGGCCCGTACGATGATCCACGGCGCGAATTCCTTGTGGGTGCGCTCGAACATTGTGTCGCGCACCTTGGTGTAGTCGTCCCACTTGGTGATGCCTGCAACGTCGATGGGGGAAAACTTCCAGCTCTTCAGCGGGCTGTAGCGGCGGTCGTGGAAGCGCTCGAGCTGCGTTTCCCGGCCGATGTTCAGCCAGAATTTGAAAAAGTGGATGCCCTCGTTGGAGATCATCCGTTCGAAATGCGGCGTCTCGTCGAGAAACTGCTCGTGCTGCTGCGGGGTGCAGAAACCCATCACCGGCTCGACACCGGCGCGGTTGTACCAGGACCGGTCGAAAGTGACGAATTCGCCTGAAGTCGGGAAGTGGTCGACATAGCGCTGGTAGTACCATTGACCAAGCTCGGTCGGGGTCGGCTTGGTCAGCGCCACGTTGCGTGCCGTGCGCGGATTGAGGTACTGGCGCACCACGAAGATCGTGCCGCCCTTGCCGGCAGCGTCGCGGCCCTCGAACAGCGCCATCACCCGTTTGCCGGTCGACTGCAGCCAGGCCTGCGCCTTGACCAGCTCGATCTGCAGCTTCTCGAGCATCTCGTCATACTCGTCGCTTTTCATCTTCTTGTCGTAGGGATAGCCGCCGGCGGTCAGCTTGTTGTCCTCGACCCAGTCGGGAAGCACGGGATTATCGATGTCGAACTCCCTCTCCTTGCCGCCGATCCTGATCTTCAGCGGCCCCGAAGTTGGCGCGGCGGGACTTTCCTTGGCTTTTTTCATCGAGACGAACCCTTTCCAGCTTCCGGACTCATGCTATGGGGAGCCACTACAGCGCCGCGCGTCCGTTTGGATGCGCAAAGGACGCTGTAGCACTTTTAATTTGCGCATGATCCTTTCCGAAAATCGATTCCCGATTTTCGGGGTCATGCGGCAAGCGGTCTGGTGGAAGTTTTCCGCCACCGTGCGACCGGGTGCGAAGACATTGGGGGGCAGGTCACGAGCGAATGGCTGACCTGGACACAGAGCAGAGAGGCGTCACGCAAACCATGGCCGCACGGCTGTGGAATAGCCGCTGGCTGCTTGCGGCCGGTATTGTTGCGGTTCTCGCTGTTTATGCCTTGGCCGGGATTTCAGCCTATGTCGTCCCCGCGGCGCTGCTGTTGCTGCTTGCAGCGGCAATACTGCCGACCGCCGGCGCGCGCCAATCCACCGGCAGCGGCGCTGCCATCGAGGCCATCGGCCTACGGCTCTCGGGTGAATATCTGGCCGCCGCCGTCGCCGATCCGCTGATCATCTTCGACCGGGCTGCCACCATCGTGCATGCCAACGCCGCCGCCTTCGCCGCTTTCGGTGGCATCGCGCCAGGCATGTCGCTGTCGCTGAAATTCCGGGCACCGGAGATGCAGACCCTGCTGGATGGCGTACTATCTGGTGATATCGCCTCCGATGTCGTCGACTACATGGAGAAGCTGCCGGTCGAACGTGCCTACCGGGTGAGTGTGTCCTCGGTCGGTCACGCCACCGATCTCTATGTGCTGGTGTTCAAGGACCAGAGCGAAACGCGCAGGATCGACCGCATGCGCGCCGATTTCATTGCCAATGCCAGCCATGAACTGCGCACGCCGCTCGCCTCAATCGCCGGCTTTATCGAAACGCTGCGCGGGCCAGCCCGCAACGACGCGGCGGCGCGCGACCAGTTTCTGCAGATCATGCAGAGCCAGACCGGTCGCATGGCGCGTCTGATCGACGATTTGTTGTCGCTGTCGCGGCTCGAGATGAAACCCTATCTGAAGCCGGGAACCGAGGTGGACCTGCGCCAGACAGTCGACAGCGTCATCGATTCGCTCGGACCGCTGGCCAGCGAAAACGCCGTTGCCATCGAGCGGCACTACGCCGATGGGCCGCTTCATGTGCCTGGCGATCGAGATGAGCTTTTCCAGGTTTTCGAGAACCTCCTGGAAAACGCCTGCAAATACGGGCAGTCTGGTGGGCGCGTGGTTGTATCCATAGCGCATGGCGATGCCGGATCAGAGCCGGGCATCGACGTGACGATCAGGGACTTTGGCCCCGGCATTCCCGAGGAGCACATTCCGCGCATTACCGAGCGCTTCTACCGCGTCGACGTCGAGACCAGCCGGACCCAGAAAGGCACCGGCCTCGGCCTGTCGATCGTCAAGCATATACTGACGCGCCACAACGCCCGGCTTTCGATCAAGTCCGAAGTCGGCAACGGCGCGGCATTCTCGGTTCATTTGCCGACGCACTGATATCGCCCTAATTCAAGGGGACTGTTTCTTTTTTCTGTCATCCGGCTAGCGTATCAGCGGGGATTCGAGGAAACGACTCAAAATCAAAACATCCCGTGGGAAGGCATTTTGCCATGCAGTCCGTGCACATCGTCAGCGCCTATGACGAGGAGTTGAAATATCTGTCGAAGCGCATCGCCGCGATGGGCGGCCATGCCGAGCGCATGGTCGAACAGGCGGTCGCCGCTCTCGTCAATGCCGACCCAGGCCTTGCCCAGAAGGTCGTCCGCGACGATACCGTACTGGACGAGGGCCAGCGCGAAATCGACGACAAGGCGATCATCATCATTGCCAAGCGTCAGCCGATGGCGGGGGATTTGCGCGAGATCGTCGGGACCATTCGCATCTCCGCCGACCTCGAACGGGTTGGCGATCTCGCCAAGAACGTTGCCAAGCGGGTGGTCGCCGTCACCGACGGACGCCAGCCAACCAGCCTGTTCCGCGGCCTCGAGGCTCTGTCCAACCTGGCGTTGACCCAGCTCAAGGAAGTGCTCGACGTCTACGCGTCTCGCTCGGTGGAGAAAATCGGCTTCGTGCGCGATCGTGACGACCAGATCGACGCCATGTACACATCGCTGTTTCGCGAATTGCTGACCTACATGATGGAAGATCCGCGCAACATCACGCCCTGCACGCATCTGCTGTTTTGCGCCAAGAACATCGAGCGTATCGGTGATCACGCCACCAACATAGCCGAGACCATCTACTACATCGTCACCGGCGATCAGTTGCCGGCTGAGCGGCCCAAGGGCGACAAGACCGACAAAATCAGCCTTTCCGGGACGCAGCCGCTGAAGTGAACGCGCCTCTCGAACCGTAATCCGATTTACGCTAAGCTTTCCGGGCTTTGCCTCTATCCTCGTCCGTGGATTTGCTCCGGGAGGTCGTGATGGAAAATGTTCGGAACCTGACCCCGGCGCCTGGGCCGACATCCGGCATTATCGCTTGCGGCGTCTACACGGCCGGGCGCCGCATCGCCGACATTCCCATCGAGGAAGCCGGCGAATGGGCAAAGAAATCCGGTCATGTCGTCTGGATCGGCCTATTGGAGCCCGACCGTAACCTGTTGCTGCGCGTCCAGGCGCAATTTCACCTGCATGAGCTGGCAATCGAGGATGCCGAGCACCCGCACCAGCGGCCGAAGATCGAGCAATATGGCGACGCCTTGTTCATCGTCGCTCGCACCGCGCAGCTGATCGACGGTCGGGTCACCTTCGGCGAGACCCATTTGTTTGTTGGCTCAGGCTACATCGTCAGCGTCAGGCACGGTCCTTCGACGTCCTATGCCGCCGTTCGGCAGCACTGGGAAAGCTGCCCGCACTCGCTGGCCAAGGGTGAGGATTTCGTCCTTTACGCCATTCTCGATTTCATCGTCGACAATTACATGCCGGTGCTCGAGCAGATCGAGGACGAGGTCGAGGCGATCGAGGACAAGGTTCTGCTGAAGCCGATGACCGCTCCCGACATCGAACGGCTCTATATGCTGCGCCGCGATCTCCTACGCCTGCGCAATGCCGCGCTTCCGCTGGTCGAAGTCTGCCGACGGCTGACCAGCGCCGAGCTGCCGCAGATACACACCGCCATGCATCCGCTGTTCCGCGACGTCACCGATCACATCCGCACCGTCCAGGAGAAGATCGACAGTCTGCGCGAGGTGCTGGCGTTCGCTTTCGAGGCGAGCTTGCTGGTCGGCCAGAGTCAGGAAACCGCGAACACCAAGAAGCTCGCCTCCTGGGCCGCAATCCTGGCGGTGCCGACGGCGCTCGCCGGCATCTACGGCATGAACTTCAGCGACATGCCGGAACTGAAGATGGAATACGGCTATCCGGTGGTGCTGGGCGCTATCGTGCTGATCTGCACGTTTCTCTACTGGCGGTTCAGGAAGAACGGGTGGCTGTGAGGGTAGGCAGTAGGCAGTAGGCAGTAGGCAGGAAGAAAAAGGCAGAAGGACGTAGGAATTATGCAATAGGCAGGATGCAGAACGCCAGTCT
>NZ_JAMYSG010000075.1:0-4607 GCF_040321815.1 Mesorhizobium sp. M0239 | reverse complement strand
GGCGAAAGCGGCTCTTGAACAAGGCTTTGGCGCGGCTGATCTTCATCGATGAGACGTCGACCAACAGCAAACTGACCAAACGCACCGGCTGAGCGCCGAAGGGCGAGCGCTTCAGGACGCATGCGCCATTCGGCAAATGGCAGACGCAGACCTTCATCGCTGGGCTACGATGCCAGGGTCTTGTCGCCCCGCGGATCGTCAACGCGCCGATGAATGGCACCATCTTCGAACACTACGTCGAAACCCAGCTCGCTCCGAACTGTCGCCCGGCGATGTCGTCATTCTCGACAATGTCGGCTTCCACAAGAACGAGCGCGCCGCCCAACCGGTCCGCCAAAGGAGCGCCTGGCTCCTGTTCCTGCCGCCATACTCGCCCGATCTCAATCCGATCGAGATGGCCTACTCAAAACTCAAGGCGCGGCTGCGAAAGAAGGCGGCCAGAACCTTCGAGGCACTCTGCGATGCCCTCGGCGATATCTGCCACCTGTTCGACCCAGCCGAATGCAGAACTTCTTCAAAGCTGCCGGATATGAGGCCAATTAATCGCGACACGCTAAGGCTCCGCAAGCTGAAACAAGAGGGTACCACGCCGCGAAGAGATTGTCGGCCGCAAGCGCCACATCGCCGTCGATACGGATGGCCGGCTGTTGATGGTGTCAACCTGACCCCCGCCGACATCTCCGACAGTGCCGGGGCTCAGGCGATCCTGAATGGTATACGCAAGCGCTGGCCCTGGGTGAAACACCTGTTCGCCGATGGCGCCTACGACCGGCTGAAGCTCATGGACAAGGCCGCCTATCTGGACTTCGTGGTCGAGATCATCCGCCGATCCGACGACCAGAAGGGCTTCGAAGTCTTGCCCCGCCGCGGGGGTCGTCGAGCGCACCTTCGGCTGGATGACAAGATACGGCCGCCTCGTGCGACGCGACTACGAGAAGCGCATCGACGTCTCTCACGCCATGATCCTCTCATCCGCAGAAACGCTCATCCCTGAATTTCAAAACGGACTCTTAAGACAATCCCTGGCTGTTCAACGTCGGACGCATCAGCGAAATCAAGCCAACAGGACGGCTGATCGGCTCGCGGACGTGCGGCGGATCCTCTTCGAGGGCGCTATGTAAGTCACAACCGGCGGACTGCAACGCTTCTACTTGCGGCCGGCGGCAAGCAGGCGCTCGACGAGGTTGCGCCAACGGTATTTCTCGCGAGCATGCGGGTGAGGCGCAGCGTTACTTTCGGCGGGATAACCGCCTGGACGCGGCTTCTACTTACCCCCAACAAGCAGCTCGAATAGGGGTACCAACGTAGGCCGCTTATCTAGGTCCTCGACGAACTCCCCAACTAGCTCGAGCTGTGTATCTGAGAACGGCAACATGGACGTTTCGGCGCAAGCTTTGAGCTTACGCATGCCATCGGCGAGCGAGGCCGGATTGTCCGGATGTCCGAATGGCTTGTCAATCCGAATGAAATGTTCTGCACCACCCCTTAGCTTCACAGTAACTGCTGTCGGTGAATTTTGATGCAGACCGTGAGTACAATCGATCTCTGGATCAACTTCGATCTTCGTGGCAGCCATGATCCGTCGCACAGCCGGATCTACAAGTGCTTCCGGACGGAAATCGCTAATTGCTACTCTGCCGCGTTGCGCCGCGACAGAGATGACGTAAGGCAGGCTGAAGCGCGCGACGACCGGGTCCTTTGGGCTCCACTTTTGATCGCGCGGCTGGACGACAAGGCTCTCGGCGAGATGATTCAATCCGAGCTCAATTGAAACAACATCCTCCCCCGTGAAGTTGTGCTTCTCGCGCAATTGCAGCAGCCCGTCGATCCCCGGATGTGTACACTTGCAGGAGGGCCAGGGTTTAAAGCTAATCGAAGCGTTCACATAGTCGTCACCTAGTTTCCCCATCAGCAAATCGAGGTCGTAGTCAGGTTCGAAGGCTCTGTAGAAGCCATACCTGCCAAAGAATGGCTCCCGCGGGCCGTTGAAGCCCACCATGGCTGAAAGCGCCGACTCAAGCCCCGAGCGGGCCCGCAACCCCTGCTGCAACGAGACGGTGTGGGAACCTTCTTCATACATCTGGAATTCGCCGGCGGCGTGGGCGTAAGCGATACCGAAGGCGTTTCGGGTTTTCTCTTCGTTGAGCCGTAGCAACTTGGTGCTAACTGCGGTGGTGCCCCAGACAGCGACCATATTGTCACGGCCCGTATTTATTGAATTGGCGGTAACGCTGCGCGCCAGACGCACGTGCAGATCGATGGCCGTCGCTAGTGCGACCAGCAATTCGCGTCCGGTAATAGATGTATCACGTTCGGCCAGTGCCAGCGCCGGCGGGACGTCATACGCGCTTGCGTGGCAGCCGTTAATACAAAGCTCGTAGGTCTCATCAAAATCGAGGGACCTTGCTGTCGTGGCGTTCACAAGGCTCGCTAAGCAGGCCGGGAGCTTTTCCCCGGAAACCCAAACTGTGCATTCTGCCTTGCCACCGGACAATGCACCTAGGTGACGAGCCGAGTGGGCTATCGGGTCGTTCGATCCGCCGATCGCGCTGGCAAGCGTGTCCAGGATAGAGAGCTTGGCACGTTCGATAGCTTTCGTAGGGATTGTCTCCTCACTAGAATTGATAACGTGTCTAATGATTTGCGTCGTCAAATCCATCGCGGAAGTTTCCAGTTGAATGATCGCGCTGACCGGGAAACTTTGAACACAACCATTCCCTGCCCCCGCCAGCTTGTTAGATACCGCACCCGCCAGGTCGTCCTCCGGCTTTTGAGGGAGGCGAAATGCATGTTTTCCGCCCTCTGCTGCCTGCGCTTAAAGAATTTGCGCGCAGTGAATTTCTGCTTTTTGAGCCATTCGCATATCGAGCGTCCTTTTTTGGACTGGTTGAGCGCCTCGGCTGCGAGTCGCCAGCCATTCAGTTTGGACCTTGGACTGTGCGCCTGGTAGCAGCTTTTATCAATTTCCGACGCGGCACTGTCTTACCAATAATCCCGCGAGTGATTGGCATAGGTCAGCCCCCACCAACCGACATCGCCACCAGGGCACGTGAGAAGCAGATCCAGTCGCGTGTGTCGACGTGCCCGCCCTTAGTCTTTGCAGCTGTTAAGCAAACGGGGTTGCTCGGGAGTGCCGAGATGAGCCCCAAGGGAAGAAAGGACGGGCCATTGAGCAAGACAACGTTCGCGCCGGTGTGGCAGCCTACCAGACGCTTCGCGGCGTCTCGTTAATGGTTGCGGTCACCTTCGTCAGCGAAGTCGGCGATGTCCGTCGCTTCGACAATCCGCGGCAGCTGATGGCCTTACTCGGCCTGGTGCCCTCGGAGCGCTCAACCGGCGACACGGTGAAGCGTGGCGATCTGACGCTTGCCGGCAACCGCCGCACCGCCGCTCCTGATCGAAGGCGCCTGGCCCACCGCTATCCCGCCAGGGTGAACGGAGCCCATTCGCGTCCGGCTCGAGGGTCTGCCGGCGGTGCGCGAGATCGCCTGGGAGGGCGCAGACCCGGCTTTACGCGCCGCTACCTGCGGATTCCGACGTGAAGCCGGCCGCCGTTCCGATCAAGCACCGGCCACCATTCCGGTATGAAGCCGGCCACCATTCCAACCAAAGACCGGCCGGTTCCTGCCAGGGCCCGCTTCATCCAGCAGGCCGTCAACGCGCTCCTTCAAAAAGCGCCGCCGCCACTTGCCGACGGTATGCTCATGAACCCGAGCTCGGCTGCCACGGACTTGCTGGGAAGGCCATCTGCGCACCGCAGAATGATCCGGCATCGTTCAGACATTGACCGCGCCACACGACGCCGGCGAACCTTCCGCTCAACATTGGCCCGCTCATCCGCACTCAACACCAGCGGCGAATCGGCCATCCCGTCGCATTGGCCATCGTCTCGCTCCTTCTTCAGTCGCGAGCACAACCTATAATAATGAACTTCAGCTCCAGATGACTAGTAGTTCGGGCTGGTCACCGACTGATTTCGAGAAACACCACCTGCGCAGGACAAAAGCGCGACAGGCCGTTGATCTCGCGCTCGATATCGACGTGTGCATCGATGCGCTTCACGGCTTCAACCGCTAACGGATAGACGAGGTTGGGCTTCTCGCCGTGCGCCTTCTGGCGCGCCGCCGCTTCGATATCGGCCAGCTCGAACACTTTGCGCCGGCTGTGTGGCATGAGCCGATCGGTGAACCACCGCTCGATCAGCACGGCCAGATCCTTCGAGGCACTCATGAGCGAGCCTCCCACCGCTCATCCAGCAGTCGCGCTGCATGGGTCATTAGCTCCGGCGCGGCGGACAGATACCAGTAGGTGTGCCACCTCGAGACGGCTGTGCCGCCGGCGCGGGGGGCAGAGCCCTACATCTATACCGATGCTGAGATCACGGCTGTCGCGAACATTGGCGTGGCTGAGAAAGGCCGTCATCAATGCCCTTGAGCCGTGGCTTAGGGAGCAACTCACCCTCAACGCCGGGCGCTACAAGGTCGGGCAGCCCAACGTGCTGACCTTGTGCGGGGTGCTGATACATTCGAGCCTGGCCGTCACCCTCACCGGCACACCCCTCGGTCTGACGGCGGTGAAGTTCTGGACACGAACGAAATTCAAGGGAA
>NZ_JAMYSG010000074.1:0-4925 GCF_040321815.1 Mesorhizobium sp. M0239 | reverse complement strand
CGGTGAAAGCACTTGGCGACAGGCTGGCCTGATGCTGGCATCAGGTGCAGCAATGGCCAGCTGCTAGCCTTTAAGTTGCGTAGACTTATATCTTGGTGCGATATGGGCGTTGCGGGTGCGCGCCGAGTTGCTGCGCTCCTCCTCAATGTATTCCAGGAAGGCGACGATGAGCGGCGGGGAGCTGTTCGATCTCGATTCGCGACGGCGTGATCCTCAATCGGGCAGCAGCGAAGCATAGCAGCATTGGATCCTGTAGGCGTAAGCTTCACAGGTGTGCTGGCTCGCCCACCGCTCGTGCGGCAGGTGCTCCGTGGCAAGATGAGGAGCCAGCGCGGTCTTGTGACGGCCCCTTGATACAAGGCCTCGCCGGCCGTCGCGATCTGCCCTATTAGGATCGGCGTTGCCTGAAAATACCAGTAGGGATCGGTGACGTGTGCGTGGCCGAGGTAGGTGCTGAGGGCGACGATATGGCGGCGGACGGCATTGCGATCGTGCTGGCATTGCTCCAGAGAGCGAACGGCGAAGGTGTGCCGCAGATTGTGAATGCGGGAGGCCTGGTCGACCGGCGCCCCCCTCGCAGGCCGATCGATCGCGCGAGCAGAGAAGATGGCGATCAAGGTATGGTTGGCAGGCGGCGTGCTGTGGCGGAGACAAACAACGCGCTATTCAAGGTGCCGACCCGTCCGCGCACCGACAGATACCTATCCATGGCATCGTATGTCGTGACGTGAAGCGGCAGCAATCGGCTCTTCTGGAACTTGGTTTGTCGGACCAAGCCATCGGCCGTCAGGTCCTCGAGGTGAAGAGCGAGGCCTTCGCAAATGCGCATTCCGGTGGTGGCAAGCAAGCCGAACAGGGGCTCGTACATCAGCGGTCTGTTCGAATCTGGCGGCTCGAGGCAGGCCGCGGCCCACATCAACCCGGCAGTTGTGTCGAGCCAGCGATGACGAAGCACAGTTCCGATGGTGGTCAGCTTAGCGCCGGCCCGCAGCATGCTGGTCGCTGCCGAGTGCCGGAGAAGATTGGCGCCTCGCGAAGGAGCATCGTCGATGCCCGCCCTCGCAAGGGCGAGGCTGACGATGCTCGAGACGCTTGAGCCGGCCAGTGGCCGATAGGGGAGCAACGGTTCGCAGAAAAATCTGCTCACAGGCGGCAGGCGCCACGGACAGGTAAGCTTCCCTCTCGCCAGTCGATATCATCGAGACGCATGCCCGAAATGTCGCTGGCTTGCCCGGCGCTGCTGACAGCTAATCCAGCAACCGCTGAAGCCGACGGACCAGACGCTTGTCGGGAAGCGCCGCCCCGCAAAGCTCTTCCTGCCAAGCGGCTTCGATGCTGCTGGTCTGGTCTCGCATCGGTGACGTCTCCGGATTCGGCGTCACCGCAGATTCATACGGGGCAATGGGCCCGACGATGTGGGTAATCGAAAGCTTCACCGGAGGCGTACGTCTGTTCAGGCGAAACCGAATGCAGAAGTTCTTCAACGCTTCTGGATATAATCCAGCCATGCCAACGTAGGGTTCGCCAGGTTTAGAGCGTATGCGCGATAGATAGGGCATCGGCCTGCAAAACTCCAGAATTTCCATATGTTCATTATCGAATAATATTGTGACATAATGATTTATTCTACTTTAATGCCTCTTTACACCGTGTTAATCGTAAAATAACATTTTTAATCACAACATATGATAGACCTGCGTCGATGTTGGGCTACCAAGGACGGGTGTGCAGAACCGTTGCCTTACACGCGGCATCGGGAGTGACAACATCCAGTGCCAATGCGGCGGAGTAGAGACCATGGAATGCCGGCGGACAACTGCCATCTCTCAAGTTCGAGGGACGCCTACCAGAGTATCCGATTTTTTGGTCCCGGCGGCGCATTCCCCTGAAGCTGCCAGGGAGGCGCTTGCTGTCGAGTTCGGCCGGTTTCTTGACCAGACTGTTGGCATTTCTCAATCCGAGCGATTGTTCGAACTGTTATCTGCTTTTGCCGTGAATTTTGATTGCCCGTGGATGGCCTATGGCTCTTTTGTACCCGCCCAAAGAGAGCTAAAGCTGGCCCGACGCGGTCCGGCTGCTATGCTGAATTATCCTGATGAATGGCAGGAGCGCTATTTCGAAATGGGTTATGACGAGATAGACCCCATTATAAAAACGGGTCGAAAGCGAGCAGACGCCTTCCGCTGGAGCGAGGTGTACAACGACGGAAGCACGACTGAAGGCGAACGGCGCGTTTTCGATGAAGCCGCAACGTTCGGCTTAAGGGCCGGCGTTAGCGTTCCATTGCACGGCCCCGAGGGCAGCTTTGCGATTATGAGCTTTGCTCGACCTTGGGGCCGCGAGTTCCAAAATCGCACAATCACCTACTTGCAACTTGCAGCATTACATTTCCATTTGAGGATCAAGAAATTCGGGAAATCGGCTGGAATCGAGGACGCCCCTAGCCTTTCCCTCAGAGAAAAGGAATGTATTCTGTGGACGGCGAGAGGGAAATCGTCGTGGGAAATAGGGAAGATTCTTGAAATCTCCGAAAATACTGTCAATTTCCACATAAAAAACGTGAAGAAGAAACTGAATGCCACGAGCAGGACGCTTGCAGCTATAAAGGCAGTAAACTTCGGAATTGTTCAAATATGAAAGCATCATCAAACTTCATGCCTACCTATTAATCTCGTTTGAGCTGTGAATCACGGTCTCCATTGAAGGAGGCCGTAAGGGGTGATTTGTTCTGCTGAGCGAGCGCCAGATGGCGCGGATTTCGGCTGCATTTTCCGCTGTCGCACGGGGTGCCGAGGGTCGATGATCAACGCGTCGTCAGCGGCATCGTCTATGTGATCCGCAATGGTTTGCAGTGGAAGGATGCGCCGGCGGGCTACGGTCCGCACAAGACGCTCTACAACCACTTCATCCGCTGGAGCCCGCTCGGCGTGTTCCACAGGATCTTCGCCGCGCTCGCCAGCGAAGGGCCGAAGCCCGAGCGCATCATGATAGACGCGCCCCACCTGAAGGCCCACCGCACCGCGGCGAGCTCAAAACGGGGATGTTCCTCCGCGTCGGGCGCACCGAGGGCGGGCTGAACTACAAGCTGCATGCCGTCTACGACGCTGACGGACGGCCGATCGTCCTGCTCCTGTCGGAAGGCCAGATGAGCGACCACAAGGGCGCCCGTCTCGTCCTCGATCCCTGCCCGCCCGCTTCAAGCCTAATCGCAGATCGCTGATACGACAGCGCCTAGGCAGGCTGTTGAAAAAGGCCCTCGCCACCGGACCGCAGCAATGATTCACTGGCTCCGAAGGGATTCGGAGGTGACGAGTGCGCGGCGGCGACGATCGAACTGGCGAACTTTTCAGCTACGTGGACCTTGAGGTCCGGGTTCGGCGCAATCATACATTGCGGGCGATCAGGACGATCGTGACTGAAGCCCTGTCGAGGCTGGAGCGTGAGTTCGCGGCGCTATATTCGCCGATCGGACGGCCATCTATCCCGCCGGAGAAGCTGCTGCGGGCGATGCTTTTGCAGGCGTTCTATTCGATCCGCTCGGAGCGGCTTTTGATGGAACGGTTGGAATACGACCTCCTGTTCCGCTGGTTCGTCGGCATCGGCGTCGACGACGCAGCCTGGGACCATTCGGTGTTCTCCAAAAACCGTGACCGGCTGCTGGAGGGCGATATCGCGGCGAAGTTCCTGGCGGCCGTGCTGGCGCAACCCAAAGTCAAGAAGCTCCTGTCCACGGATCACTTCTCGGTCGACGGCACGCTGATCGAGGCCTGGGCTTCGATGAAGAGCGTCAAGCCAAAGGGCAGCCCAAGCGGCGGTCATGGCGAACCGCCGGCAGACGGCGGCGGACGCAATGCGGAAGCGGACTTCCACGGCGAGAGGCGATCGAACGAGACGCACACCTCGACTACCGACCCCGACGCCAGGCTCTACCGCAAAGGGCGGGGCAAGGAGGCCAGGTTGTGCTTCATGGGACATGGGTTGATGGAGAACCGCCACGGCCTGCTGGTGGAAGCCTGTCTGACGCTGGCCGACGGACATGCCGAGCGGGTGGCGGCCCTGCACATGATCGAACCTCGTGCCGACCGGCCGCGGGCGATCACGCTCGGTGCCGACAAGGCCTATGACGCAGAGGACTTCGTCAACGAGTTGCGCTCGATGAAGGTGACACCCCACGTAGCGCAGAACACGAACGGCCGTCGTTCGGCGATCGATCGCCGCACCACGCGCCACGGTGGCTATGCCGTCAGCCAGCGCATCAGAAAGCGCATCGAAGAGGCGTTCGGCTGGATCAAAACCGTCGCTGGGCAGGAGAAGACCAAATTGCGCGGCCGCGACCGCGTTGGGTGGGCCTTCACCTTCGCGGCCGCCGCCTACAATCTGGTGCGGCTGCCCAAGCTCTTGGCGGCGTCGAAATGACCGTGCCCGCAGGCTGCCAACTGATCGGCCGCTGGCGGATCATCGAAGCCGATCTGTGGGATCGCGGTTACCTGAACCTCGGTGGACCCGCAACCATCGCCATCGGACCCGACAATAACGGCGAGATCGCCTTTGGCGCCCTGCAAGCCGGTCTCGAACTGAGCTACAGCCCCTCGATAGTTCACTTCACATGGGCCGGGTGTGACGAGATGGATGAAGTCACAGGCGATGGCTATGCCGAATTGCTCGACGACGGCTCGATCGAGATCACATTCGCCTACCACAACGGCGACGAGGCCATCCTCAAGGCAATACGTCAGACTTCTTCAACAGATGGGGTGATTGGGGTCTCGCCCGAGCCAAGGTGCGGGCGGCTGCTCCTGTATGGATGTTACAACGTGGTCGCCTTGGAGCGCCACAAACTTCGGGAAGGAGCAGCCGTGAAGTATTTTGCTGGATTAGACGTATCTTTGGAAGAGACCGCGATTTGCGTCGTCGATGAGAGCAGT
>NZ_JAMYSG010000073.1:0-5396 GCF_040321815.1 Mesorhizobium sp. M0239 | reverse complement strand
GCACGCGATGCGCGCAACGAGTTCGTAATTGCAACTTGACACCCCAGATAGTCGCTCTCCCCCCATTCGTGGGGGCGAGGAACCCAGTTTCTGCTATCGGCCTGGAAACCCTCAAGCCGCGTAGCGGGCCGCCGGCTTGTCGGCGTGCAGGCTGCCGTAGAAGGCCTGCCGGGCACCGAGGAAAATGTCCAGCTTGGCCGGCTCGGCGAGCGCCGGCACGGTGACGGCTTCACCCCTGGCAAGGCCGACAAGGGCCGCATCGACCATATCGTCGGCCGTCATGATGATTTCCTTCGGAAGCTGGTCGATATCGCTGCCGGCAAGCTCCCAGAAATCGGTCCGTGTCGCGCCCGGCAGCACCACCTGCACCTTCACCTCCGTACCCGCGACCTCGCGGTGCAGAGCCTCGGTGAAGTTGACGACATAGGCCTTGGTGCCGCTGTAGATGCCGCCGAACGAGGTCTCATAGGCGAGCACCGAGGCGATGTTGACGACCGCACCTCGGTTGCGCGCCAAAAACCCCGGCAGCACGGCACGGGTCAGCCGCGTCAGGGCGATGACATTGACCTTGATCATGCGTTCGGCAGCGTCCGCATCGGCGGTTGCCACCACGGACTGGCCGCCAAGGCCGGCATTGTTGACCAGCAGCGTCACGCTGTCGTCGCTGGCGATCGCCTGCTCGACGCGGCGGACGTCGTCGTCGTTGGAGAGGTCGGCGCTGATCACGCTGACCTTGCGGCTATAGGTCTGGCGCAGCTTCCCGGCCAGTTCCTCCAGCCGGTCGGCGCGCCGCGCCACCAGCACCAGATCGTAGCCCTGCCCCGCCAGCCGGTCGGCATAGACCGCGCCGATGCCCGACGAAGCACCGGTGACGACCGCCGTGCCCTTGTTGCCCTGTCCACTCATTGTCCTGTTCCTTCTTCGACTGATCTGGTTCGCTTCGACTGATCCGGCGCCGTGGCATCTGCCGCGCTGCCGGAAAGCCGCTTGATTTGAATTAGTGGCATATGCCACTAATCGTGAAGTAGGCATATGCCACTATCTTGTCAATGATACGGACGAGGATTATTTGAGGGTAGCAGCCGGGCCTCATTCGCCGGCGCCAAGGACCATCATGTCAAAGGACAGCTTGCCCGGCCTCACGCTCTGCAACAACGCCGCGCTGCGCCGTGCGGCGCGCAAGCTCGGCAAGTTTTATGATGATGTGGTGGAGCCGTCAGGCCTCAAGGCGACGCAGCAGGGCCTGCTCTACCAGATCCATATCGGCGCCGAGCCGGCGATGGGGGCTATCGCCACGTCGCTGATCATGGACCTGTCGGCGCTCGGCCATACGCTGAAACCACTGATCCGCGACGGCTATGTCGAGACTTTCGCCGATCCGGAGGACGGCCGCGTCAAGCGTGTGCGGCTGACGCCGCAAGGGTTGGCCAAGCTCGAGGCAGCGATGAAGCTGTGGCAAATCGCCCAGCAGCGTTTCGAGGATGTCGTCGGCAGGGACAAGGCTGAAAAGCTGCGCGCGGCGCTGGATGACATCGCCGCGCTGGATTTTGATCTGCCCCCGGCCAGCTGAGCCGGCCGACGGCTTTCAAAGAGATTACTCGGCAGGCATCTCTACAGGCCGAGCCGCCCGGCGGCCGGCCACCACGATGCCAAGCCCGACGATCGGGAAGATCGCGGCGATCAGGCCGAGATCGGCCGGCGCGCCGTAGCGCAGCACGGCACCGCCCACCACCGCGCCGAGTGCGACGCCCAGATAGAGCGCCGAGGCATTGAGCGACAGCACGATCGGGGCGGCATCGGGCGCCAGCTTGATGATGCGGCTGGCCTGCGCCGGCGGGAAGGCCCAGCCGACGATGCCCCACGGCACCATCATCGCCATCAGCGCCGGTCCGGCAATATGCGGCGGCAGAAAGGTCGGGATGACCGACAGCAGGACCAGCATGCCGGCGCTCAGCGCCAACGACCAGCCGACGGTGCGGGTCGCGCCGAACCGGTCGGCGGCCTGGCCGCCGCCAATGTTGCCGATGACGGCGCCGACGCCGAAGGCGAGCAGCATGCCGGGCAGCGCGATCTGGCTGAGACCGCCGCCCTCGATGGCAAGCGGCGCGACATAGGCAAAGACGGTGAAGGCGCCGATCAGCGCCAGCACCGTCGTCAACAGGATCGGCATCACGCCGGGACGCAGCGCTGCCGCCAGCCTGCGCTTCAAGGGCAGCCTGGTGCCAACGATGCCCCGCGGCAGCCGGTACCACAGGATCGCGCCTGCAAGCGCGCCAAGGCCGGCGATGGCAAAAAAGGTGCCGCGCCAGCCGGCAACGGTGGCAACGAGCGCGCCCAGTGGCGCACCCAGTGCAACGGCCACCGTGGTTCCGCCGACGACGACGGCGATGGCACGCGCCCGGTGATGGTCATCGACCAGCGCCACCGCGGTGCCTTGCGCGGTTGCGGCGAACAGGCCCGACGACAGCGCCATGACGATGCGCGCGATCAGCAGCAGTTCGAAGGAGGAACTCAAGGCAGCGGCGATGTTGCCGAGCACGAAGAACACCAGCGTCCACAGGATGACGCGGCGCCGGTCCCATTCGCCTGTCAGCGTCGCCAGGATCGGCGTGCCGATCGCATAGGCGAGCGCAAAGGCGGTGATCAGCGTGCCGGCCAGCGGAATGGAGATGCCGGCATCCGCCGCGATGTCGGGCAGAAGGCTGGAGATGACGAAGCCTTCGGTCGAGATCGTAAACGATCCGAGCGCTAGCCAGAAAAGGCGCTTGTCCATGGCGGGATGTCCTTAGTTCAAAAGTTATTGAACAATTGGACATAATAGGGCATCATGTCAATGAAGCCAGGGAAAAATAGCTGAACCTTCCTGACAGCCCTGTGTCAGCACAGGTCGGCGCGAGACGGAGAAAGGCCGCGTGCGGGCCAACAATGATGGATGCGTTGAAATCGGACCCGACTGTGCTTAGTTTCGAGCCATGACCTTGCCACACCCCAATACGGACCAGATCAGCCTGCCGATCGTGCTTGGCGTGCTCGGCGATCCGACCCGGCTCGCCATCGTGCGCTATCTCGCCAGCAAGCAAGGCGTGCCGCTGAACTGCAGCCAGTTCCTGGATTTCGGCTCGAAGACCAATCTGAGCTACCACCTCGCCAAACTGCGCGAGGCCGGCGTCACCCGTGCCGAGGTGGTCGGCACCAACCGCATGATCACACTGCGCCGCGCCGATCTCGACGCCCGCTTCCCCGGCCTGCTCGACAGCGTCATCGCCGCCGCCGGCAACGATCCGGCAGTGCCGGCGGTCGGCGGCCACGACATCGAAATCCACGCCTGAACGCCGAAGAATTTGGGTTCCTCGCCTTACGGACGTGGGAAAAGGAAAAGCGGCGTCACACAGGAGCCTCCCGAAAATGCGCATCGCCGTCCTCGCCGATATCCACGGCAATGTGCTGGCGCTCGACGCCGTGCTTGACGATCTGAAGCGGCGCGGCGGCGCCGACCTGACCGTCAACCTGGGTGACAGCGTTTCCGGCCCGCTCTGGCCGCGCGAGACGTTTGCGCGGTTGGAGGCGCTGAACCTGCCGACAGTGCGCGGCAACCACGACCGCCGTGTCGCCGCCGACCCCGCTGATGACACCATGTGGCCCTCCGACGCCTATGCGCAGGAGCGGCTGACCGAGACGCAGCGCCAGATGCTTTTCGCCCAGCCGCTGACGCTGGAGATCGCACCCGGAATCATCGCTTTCCACGCCCGTCCCGACCATGACGAGAAATATCTCGCCGATACCATCGTCAATGGCCAGCTGGTGCGTGCGCCGCTGACGGCGATCCGGCGGCGGCTGAAGGCGCTCGACCCGGCTTGCCGCATCGCGCTGTGCGGCCACAGCCACCGCGCGGAACTGATCCGCGTCCCCGATGGTCCCGTCATCTTCAACCCGGGCAGCATCGGCTGCCCCGCCTATGACGATTCCACACCGCCGGCGCATGTCTCCGAGCAGGGCTCGCCGCATGCGCGCTACGGCATCGTCACCTTGGGCAGCAACGGCCAGTCCGACCGCTTCGAGGCCATCGCCGTCGACTACGACCACGAGGCGGCCGCCAGGCAAGCCGAACAGGCGGGCCGGCCGGAATGGGCTCACGCGCTCAGAACAGGGTTCATGCCCATGCCCGGCTGAACGCTCTTGCGTTCATGCCCGGCTGAGTAGGCTCACGGCCTGGCGGGCCGGGTTGGGACCGGCGGAACGGCGAGCCGAATTTTCGGGCTTACATGGCGCCGCGTCGTCCCTTATAAAACCGGCCGGGCTTGCGGCGGGCTCGATCCGCCGCGGCATGATGTCAGCGCACGGCCAAACGATGAGGCGCACAGTTACGCTCCGAACAACCCTGCATGCGCTGATTGCTGCTCCGCTGTTGATGACGGCGTGGCCGGTGATTGCCCCCGCTATGGCTGAAGAGATGGCCCAAGAGGCGCCGGACCTCGTCATCTCCGTCGTCACCGGCCTGGCGCCGGACGATCTTCTCAAGGTCCGCACCACCGCATCGCCGGTCGCCACGGTCGAGGCGCGGCTGAGCAGCGGCGACATGGTCACCAATCTCGGCTGCAACGACATCAACGGCTACAAATGGTGCAAGATCGAGAGCACGGGCAAGGAGAAGCTGAGCGGCTGGGCGCCGGCGCGCTATCTCATCCCCCTCAATCCGGCCCCCTATGTCGAAGGCGAGACAAGACCGGCCGATTCGCCGGTGGTTGCCTCCACCGGCAGCGCCAATGAGGCCGGGCAGGCCTCGGCGCCGGATCAATCGCAGGCCACCGATAGGGCGCCGGTCGCACCGCCCGACCTGACAGCGCGGCTTGGCGGCGCCGGTCCGGCAGTCGAAAGCACGCCAAAATCCGCCGCCGAAATCGGCCGCGCCGCGATGCAGGATGCGTACGTACTGGCGCTGGCGGCGCCTGACGTCCCGCTTGATTCCGTTCCGACGCCGGCTTCTGGCCCCGAGATTCCCTGCGCCCGCTATGTCGGCCAGCCAATGGAGCGCTGCAAGGTCAGCGTGGTGCACACCGCCGACAAGGCGAACATCACTGTGACCTGGCCCGATGGCGGCACGCGCATCATCTCCTTCCGTGCCGGCCAGCCGGCCGGTTCCGACGCGGACGGCAATTTCCGCTTCACTCGGGAGGGCAGCCTCAACATGATACGCATCGGCGAGGCCGAGCGGTTTGAGATTACGGATCAGCTGGCGCTGGGGAATTAGAATTTAGGGGAGTAGGGGAATAAGGGAATAAGGGAGTATGTTTGGAATTCCCTCGAACCCACACCCTATTCCCCTATTCCCCTATTCCCCTATTCCCCTATTCCCCTATTCCCCTATTCCCCTATTCCCCTATTCCCCTATTCCCCTA
>NZ_JAMYSG010000072.1:0-5868 GCF_040321815.1 Mesorhizobium sp. M0239 | reverse complement strand
ACAACCCCCCCCCCCCCCCACCCCCCCCCCCCCCGCGCCGCGGCGGGCGCGGGGCGCGCGGTGCTCCGCGGGGGGGCCCCCCCGCCGCCCCCCCGTGCCCGGGTGGCTTGGGGGGAGCGCCGGCCCATTACGGCACTAGACGGTGCTGTTTCCGAAGTACCGCGTGTCGGCGACATCGAGGATGCGATTGACCAAGCTCGAGTAGCTGTGTCCGGCGGTCATCGCGGCTAGGACATAAGAGGAGTGCATAGCGAGTGACGGGATGGAGTTGATCTCCAGGACAAAGGGCCGGCCGGAGCGATCAATCCTGAGGTCGACCCGGGCATAATCCCGGCAGCGGCAGGCATGGAAAGTCGCAACCGAAATATCCCGCAGCGCCGTCTCAAGCCCGCTGTCGATTTGCGCCGGGCAAATCTTCGGCATCGCCGCGGCCGTCACGAATTTCGCCTCCCAAGTCATAAGACGCGTTTCGCGCTCGCCGAAGTCCTGTTCCACCAAAGGAAACACCTCGAGCTCTCCGTTTCCCAGCAGCGCGACGGCGATTTCCCGTCCATCGATGTATTCTTCCACGAGCGCATCCTGCTCGTACTGCGTGACGATCACTTCCACGGCATGCCTCAACTGAGCAGGCTCATGTACGAGCTGCAATCCGTGGCTGCACTCTTCGTGACGCGGCTTCACTACCACTGGGAATCGCAGGTCCCTGGTACTTTCGGTGCCGTGACGCATCACACGAAAGTTGGCCGTCGGCACGCCGCAATCGCGGATGAGCCTCTTGGTGATGACCTTGTCGTTTGTCAGCCCAATCGCGAGCGGTCCACATCCAGTGTATGGAACACCGGCCATCTCAAGCATTGCCGGAACGTGGGTGTAACGATACTCCAAGTTGAACACCATTCCCGAAGGGCGGGCTTGCGGATCGGGTGGCATGAACTGCTCGAGCGTAGTGAGCAATCCTTTGTCGCCTTCACACAGCAGCGTCTCGTGGCCGCCCTCTTGCAGTGCCGCCACCAGCCTTTCGACCGTCCCATGGGCTCCCTGCGGCAGAGGCGGCTGCGGCTGCGGATCAGGTTGGCGGAACCGGTTGATCACGCCCTTAAAATCACTGTTCTTCACGACGGCTACCCGCATGAGCTACTCCTTTGATGTTGCCCGCTGTCACGTTCATTCGCTCGGATTTGCTTGTTTGGGGGAAACAGCTCGTCTGGACCCCGCGCGCTTACACGGAGTTCGATGCAATCGGCGTGCCACCGAAGAGCTTGTGGCAACAAGGAGAAAAAACCATGTGTTTCGCGCCGCGCCGGCGGAATACTTGCGCCTCAGTTTATCGGGATACGGACATAGACGTCTTCAATGGAACACGGCTGAACCGAGAACATGGAACAGCGATGTCACGTTGTCTGAATGTGCGCGATGAAGCTTGCGGCGGGTGACCTCAGCCGATCGCGGTCATGACCTTCCACTCCGCCATCACCTCTAGTACTACAGTTGCGGATGTCGATGCCGTTTGTAGTGACAGATGGTGGCCGCGGCCTGATGTCGTCGTCGCCATAGCGACCAGGCGATGATGAAGGGCTTTTGTGTCGGTGGGAAGATGAGGATCCGGGCGAGGAGATAGCGGATCTCGGGGACGCTCGGGACGAGCGCAGCCATCCGGATCAGGCGGCGATTGGCTCCTTTGGACTCGTTTCGTTCGGTTTGCTCCATGCGCTGCGGCGAAGATCAGCCGATAGCTTCGAGAGGAATGCCAGGGCGGCCATGCACAGGCTCATGTGGCAATGCCATCCGTGCCAGGACCGAGCCTCGCAATGATCAAGTCCGAGATCATCCTTGGCGCGCTCAAAGCACTCCTCGATCGCCCAGCGCAGGCCGGCCACTGCCGCCAATTCGGCCAAGGAGGAACCGGGCGGGGCGAAGACCAGGTAGTAGGCTTTTTCTCCGGATGTCGATCGCTTGCGGCGGACGAGAAGCCAATGCTCGAAGCCGCCTTTTGACGTCCAAGGGCGGCGGATGCGTGCCCAGTCGTAGAGCCGAGGGCCTTTGGCGCCTTCACCTGCCGCATGACAGGCCCAGTCGTCGGGCTCGAACTCGCTGGCCAGTTCCTCGGGCGAGGTTTCCTCAAACAGACGATCCCCTCCGGCGCATGAAGTGAGCGCCTCGAATCGCCAAGACATAGGGCTGCTCGCGAGCTTCCAGCATCCGGCGAAGGCTGCTGTCCGCCCCGTAGACAGCGTCGCCCAGAACGTAAGCGCACGGGACGCCGGCATCGAGCGCCGCCTCGACCATGGCGCGCGCCATCTTTGGCTTGGTCGCAAACTCGACCATCTCCGGGATCGACGCTCTGGCACATCGCGCCCGATCCCTTGTCCAGCTCTCCGGCAGATAAAGGCGACGATCGACCAGCGCTTGGCCGTAGCGGCTCGCGTAAGCCAAGAACACGCCGACCTGGCTGTTCTCGATCCGCCCCGCCGTTCCCGAGTACTGACGCGCGACACCGGCGGAACGATCGCCCTTCTTCACAAATCCCGTCTCGTCGACGATCAGGACACCATCCTCATCGCCCAACGCCTCCACCACATAATCGCGAACCTCGTCTCGGAGCCGATCAGCGTCCCAGTGGCTGCGCCCCAACAGCGACTGCATCCGATAGGGCCGCTCCGCTCCAGACTGCTCAGCCATCAGCCAGCCTGTCTTGCGCTCAATGCCGGAAAGAAGGCCGTCAAGGAAATCTGCGCCCGTCTCCCGCAACTCACGACGAGGAAGCACCCGCCCAACCCGCGCCTTCAGCGCTGTGAGCTCCTGCTCCCAAGCCAACAACGACCCTGACCACGAAGCGACAGACATGGTACCCTCCATAACCTGCCGAAGTGAAGCCGGTTCATATCCTGCGGCTTTGAAGTAGTTGGCACATTCGGCTGGGGTGAAGAGGTCGACGACCGCGCCGACCGCGTCCCACAAAGCCTTGATGGTTCTCTCGGCCTTTGCTCGCAGCAGCGCCTTGAGTTTGGCGAAGGCGTTCTCAATCGGATTGAAGTCCTGTAAGGCGGCAGGTAGAGCAGGCTCGCGCCTGCGGCCTCAATCGCGTCGCGCACGCCGGCGGCCTTATGGGCGGGCAGGTTGATGGGGTTGTCTAATCGCAGCTTAGGCGTCAAGCATCTATCGCGTTGATACGGCGCTGCCGGGTGCATGGTTGTCTTCGCGGTCGACATCGGCCGCCGCATGATAGAGCTTCGCGGGACGAGCTTTCAATGTGGACGACGCACTTTGCTGAGACAGCGGTGCTATCCCATCAGCGGAATGGCTCGGCTCACGTCCCGGCAGGGACGCCTCAGGCGCTCAGATTCTGAACGCTATCTGGATTTACGCCGTGACTCCTGCACTCGCATTGAAGAGCTCGCCAGTCTTGAGCATCTTAGCATGATCACCGCCAATTTGCGCGCCACGGCCACGGCGGCTCGTTTGAAGCCGATACTCTCCCGGAGCTTTAGACCCATGTACGTAGGCTGCTTCCGGTCGAACAGCGTGTCAGGATGACCGCGGCGGCTTCGTAGAGAAGCCCTCGCAGATGTCGATCCCCGCGCCGGGATATATGGCCCTCATAATCGACTTCTCCCGATTGGTATCGGCGGGTTGTCAGGCCGATCCAAGCAGCGACAGAGCGGGACTTCTTGAAGTTGTTTGGATCCTCAATGGCGGTGACGAAGGAGGTCGCGGTGATCACGCCGATGCCGGGATCGACATGAGGGGGCGGCAGGCTTGGCTTTGACGAGCATCCGTAACCAGTCGGCGCCCGTGCTCGGCGGCGCGAATGCGAATGCCGCGCCAGGCCTCCAACATTGGTATCACGATCGGAGCAAGCTCGCTCTGATCGATAAGAAGGCTCCGGACATTCTTTTCCAATGTAGTTCCCTTACCTGCTGGGACGAGCAGGCCAACGTTTTCATGATCCCGCGGATCTGGTTGGAAAGCTCGACGGTGATCCGGACCAATCGGGTGCGTGCTGCCACGAGCGTGCGGGTCAACATACTGTCGAAGCCTTTCACGCGCACCTCGCGAAAGAACCCCGCTTCAGCAAGATGCGCCAAACCATCGGCGTCATTCGCATCCGTCTTGTCGCCGCCATGTCGAGAGCGGCTTTGGCATGGCGCGCATCGATGCAGATGGCTGGCAATCCCCCGGCGCGCAGCGCATGATAGAACCACACCGACAGCGGGCCGGTTTCGAACACGACACGCTTTGCGGCCGGTGCCCGCTTGCGGACAAGCTCGGCAATGATGTTGGGATCAGATGCGCACTTTCCGCGCCAGATCCGTTCGCCTCCACGGCGGATCGATACCGCCGTCTTCTGTGGTTGCCGCCCGTGGCGCAAGAAGTTTGAAGCGCAGCACCTTGATGGCATCATAGCCAAAAGAGAGGCTCAAGCCGAATACCCCATCTGTCGATCACGCCCGCCGTAGGACTGGCCTCGCGCCCGGCTCGCTCGCGGTCCAGCATCAGCGCCACGTCGTGGATGGTCTGGAACAAAAAGCGCCACGCCAACTCGCGAAACCAGCCGTAGACCGTCTGCCAGGCGCCGAAATGGATCGGCAGCATCCGCCAGCCGCAACCCGAGGACGCCGCGACGCCCAGGCTTGGGCATCAGCGGAGCGATCTGTTCCACTCCTCATCCGTCAGATCGGACGGGTAGCGCTTGGTTTTCTTGGCGATCTTGGCCATCCGGCCACGGCTCTGTTCGGTCCACATCCACAGCTTGAATCACAAACCAGCCTCCGCCGAAATCCCAATTTTCCGATTTTCCAAACGGCCTCTAAGAAGTCCTGCTGGGATACGCATTCCATCGAGGTCGAGGGAAAAAGGCCGGCATCCATCCGGGCAGACGCCTTCGAGGTGCGCATTTCGCGAAAGCCGGACAGGGGTTCCGCTAGTTCGCAGACTCATAATTTCTGAGGCGGATGCGCACTGAAGCGAGCTTGATGGCGAGGAAATTGAGCGGATCGCGGTCTCGGGTAAATCGAAGCCCGCCGGTTGGGCCGTGGATCTCATGGGCACGTCGTGACAGCGGAGGAGATTCTCGTCACGCGGCACGGTGCTCTCCGTGTCCAACTTTGCAGCCGACGAAGCCGGGTGCCTCAGGCCGACCCGTGGTGCCGGAGGGCTCATTGCTAAACCCAATTTGCCTTCCATCCGCGATGTCAGCACGGTCTCAGGAGCGCCTTCGCGATTCCAATTGGTGAGCTACAGGGCGAACGTTCACTTGGTCGCGATAGGCAGCAGCACATAGGAGGGGAACTCTGCGCAGTGATGCACGCTGTTGTGGGCGACTTCCCACTTCGTTTCGTTCCAGTTGTCGCCCCCCGTGTTCAGGTTGCGATCGAAGCGGGGAAACGAGGAACTAGATATCTCCAGCCGAATTCGATGGCCGGGTGGGAACCAGTTGCTCGTGGCATCCAGGTCAACCTCGATTTGGTAGACGTGGCCCCGCTCCATCAGAACTGGCCGGTCGAAGCCTTCGCGATACCGAACGCGGAGTATCCCGTCGACGACGTCAATGGCACGGCCATCCGGATGCAGGTCAAGTAGTCTGGCCACAAAGTCGGTGTCTGGGGCGGAAGATGAGACGAACAGGACGGCTTTGACGAACCCGCTGACTTCGACGCCCTGTTCAAGGAGTTCAGACGTAAAACATAGAACGTCCTGACGGAGTTCCACTTCCTGATAGTCGCGAGGGCCTATCGTCGTCCCCCTTGAGTTCCCGCCATGAACCCCCAGAAACGGCACCGGATTGCCGGGATCATAAACAAAAGTGTCCGCTGGCTCGTCCTCGGAAGGTGGATTGAGTTCAAGTGCGCCATCGCCGAGGCGAGTGTT
>NZ_JAMYSG010000071.1:0-5954 GCF_040321815.1 Mesorhizobium sp. M0239 | reverse complement strand
CCTCGGCGCTGGAGCAGGCGGTCGGCTACCGCCCGACGACGACAGTGACCGAAGGGGTGGGGCGGTTCGTCGAGTGGTACCAGGCATATTTTGGACGGGGATAGAAAAGTCTTTGCAAGATCACGGCTGGCAAACTCGCCTCAGGCCACCGTCCAGTGATGCTCGATGGCTGCGCAAGCTCCTGCCAGCACGACGCCCACGGGGATTGGCCGCCCCCGCAATTCGCACCACAGCAACATTGATCTTTGATGGGTAATGTTGCGGTTCCGCTCGCCCGCCATCCGCCATTCGCGTTCGTTTATTTCATTGGGCAAAAAACTACCGACAGCGGACAAACTGCCTCGCTATTCGAATGATGCGGTAGCGGCACATAACGCGCATGTTTCCTCCAGCCGGAGGCGCTTCATCCCCGCGCCGCCGGTTAGGCTCGACGGCCGCCCGCCCCCAAAAAGCCGTCGGGCCGCCAGAAATCCCGATATCCTACTCGCCTCGCCTCCTCGCCATCACTGCGTAAACGCCTTGGACATCTGATCCGCAAAGGGTTTCAACAGATAAGACCAGACATTGCGTTCATCGGTGCGGATATGAACCTCGGCGGGCATACCTGGCCTCAGCACCTTCGCTTCGGTCAGGCAATTCGATTTGCTTTCGACCTTGATCCGCGCCGAGAAATAGGAAAGCTGACGTTGCGGATCTTTAATCAGATCTGCCGAGATGTGTTTCACTGACCCTTGGCAGACCGGAGTGGTTCCCACGTCGAACGCCGGAAAACGGATCGATACCGGCTGCCCTGGCCGGACGTCGTCGACTCGCGACGGAGGGATCAGCGCGTCCACCACAAGATCGTCGGCATCAGGCACGATGGTCATGAGCATCTCGCCAGGCGCGATAACGCCGCCGACGGTATGGACAGCCGATTCCTGTATTGTTCCGGACTGCGGCGCGCGGATCGTTGTCTTGGTCAATTCATCCTGGGCCACAATCCTCCGTTCGTTGAGTTCGGTCTGCTTGGCTTCCGTCTCGCGGAGTTCGGTCGTCACGTCAGTGCGCCTTTGGTCATCCAGCTGCAGCATCTGCAACCCCGTTTCGCTAATGCGCGCCTGCGCTTCAGCTACTGCGGCAGCGAGGCGCCCCGATTCTCCCCTGGCCCGGGTGGCATCCAGCCTGATGTTGCTCACCCTCTCCTTGGAGACGAGTTTTTTGGCGTAGAGGGAATCAACGTCGGCGAAATCCTTATTCAGCAGAGCAACCGATTCATCCACCGCGCTCTGTTGCGCTTTGAGGCCGTCGATCTGACGTTCAAGTTGCTGGGATTGGCTTCTCAACTGTGCCTTCTGTCCAGCCAAAGCCGAAGCGCGCGTTTCAAAGAGCGCGCGCTCGCCATTGACGAGCGCAGCCAGCTCCGGCTGGTTCATTCGCGCCTTCAGGCCGACCGGCAGTTGCATTTCCGCCAGGCCCGTTCGCTCAGCCTCCAGCCGAGCGAGCCGGACGGTCGCGCGATCGAGATCCTCACTGATGATTTGCAGGTTCGCGCGAGTCAGCGTGTCATCCAGTCTGACCAGCACGTCGCCGGCTCGTACATGATCTCCGTCCTGCGCGAAGATCCCGCCCACTGTGCCTCCGGTTTGATGCTGGACCTTCTTGACGTTGGTTTCCACCACCACGGTGGCCGGTGCAACCACAGCGCCGGCGATGTTGGTCAACCCCAGCCACAGGCCGCCGCCAAGGACCAGCAGACCTGTAATCACCAAACCGAATATCAGGTTGGCCCGTATACCGTCCGACAGATCTGGCGCGCTCACGGCAGCCCGTTTGCTGCCACGAAGGGTCCGAGCATACGATGAGAAAGCGACGAATGTTTCGAGCAGAGCTTCATGCATGTCCGGCAACACCCGGTATCGGCGCCAAAGAAGATGGCCGAGGTGAAACAGGCGGTGAAGGTCGGAGCACGTTCGCCAAGACCTGCTCGCGCGAGCCAAAGGCATGAACCGTCCCATTCGACATAACCAGCACCTGATCGATATTCGCGAGTGCCGAAGGACGATGCGCAACGACAATGACGATGCCCCCGCGCTGACGCACTGTCCGTATGGCGCCGGCCAGGGCAGCGTCTCCGTCCACGTCGAGGTTCGAGTTCGGTTCGTCGAGCACGACAAGAAACGGCTCGCCATAAAGTGCTCGGGCGAGACCCACGAGTTGCCTCTGCCCTGCCGACAGGGCCGCTCCGCCCTCGCCTATGCGGGTCTGAAATCCCTGAGGGAATTGCATTATCATTTTCTCGACGCCGGCTGCTCTTGCCGCCGCAAGGACGCCTTTTGGATCCGTCTTGCCTCGGAACCTCGAAATGTTGTCTGCTACCGTGCCGTCAAACAACTCCACATCCTGCGGCATGTAGCCGATATGGGCGCCGAGCTGTTCCGAGTTCCATTGATCGAGAGAGGCGCCGTCCAATCTCACCGAGCCATGGAGCGGCTTCCACACTCCGACCAACGAACGCACCAAAGTTGTCTTGCCGGAACCGCTTGGGCCGATTACGGCCATCCCAGCGCCTCTCGACAGATGGAAGCTCACATTCACCACGGTTGGCTTTGGCAAGCCGGGCGGCGCAATGGTCAATTGCTCGACCGCAAACCGCGCCTGCGGCCGAGGCAACTCCATTGGCTCGTCCTGGCGGCCGAATGCCGCCATGACCGCTGCCAGCTCGGAATAGCTGCGCCGGGCCGACAGAAAGCCTCTCCAGTTTGCGATCGCAGCATCCACCGGGGCCAAGGCGCGGCCAAGCAAAATGGAAGATGCGATGATCACCCCAGGTGAAGCCTCGCCGCCGATCACCAGGTAAGCGCCGAGACCGAGAACACAGGACTGCAACGCCATCCGCAGGGCCTTCGACAGCGAACTGGCGCCACCAACGACGTCAGAGAGACGTTCCTGCTGGGCGAGATAGGCTCGGCTGACGTCGCTCCAGCGTCGAGCCAGTCGACCAGACAGCCCCATTGCGTGAACGACTTCGGCGTTGCGCCGGCCGGAATCGGCAAGCGCCCGCTGCGACAGCAGCTCCTCCGAGGCACGCGCGGCGGGGCCTCGGCTAAACACTTCCGCGATCGCTGTTAAGAGGACCACAGCGATCGCGCCGACCGTCGCCAGCAGGCCGAGCGAAGGATGGAGCAAATAAATGATCAGCAGATAAAAGGGGATCCACGGGGCGTCGAAGATGACCGTCGGTCCCGTTCCGGAGAGAAAGCCGCGCAGTCGGTCAAGATCGTGCAAAGGCTGCAGACGGTCCGCATCACGCCCTGCCTTGAGCGGCAGGGACAGGGAGATGGAGAACACCTTTTGCTGCAAATTCCTATAGAGACGGCTGCCGATGCGGACCAACACGCGAAGCCGCACGAAATCCAGAAGCCCATGGACCGCATACAGACCCAGCATGCCGATCGTGAACCCCACCAGGGTGGGAACGCTCTGCGACGGCAGAACGCGATCGTAAATCTGCAACATATAGACCGAACCGGTCAGAGCGAGAATGTTTATCACTGCCGAGAACAGCGCCACGCCAAGCAGCCCAGGCATGCAGGCGAGAATGGCGGAACGTAGCTCGGGAGAACCAGCCCCCGATGTTTTCATGACCAGCGGTCGTTCGCGCGACACTGCCGCGCCGTTACTTCCGTAAGTTGTGATGGCTCAAACCTTTCTTGATGCGCATAGCAGCCGCTATCCGTCGCCCCCCTTATTACGCTCTGCTTACATACGTCGACTTTGAGGAAAATGCAGCGGATTCGTGGCATGAACCGGCGAAACGCGGCCGCCGACGTCTCCCTGTCTGGGGATAACTTCACGAAAAATGACGATTTTCGCTAAAGGAACTGGTCAGAACGGAGCCGGCAAAAGAGGCGTATGTCCTTGCTCCCAAACACTTTCAAAGGTGCCACGGTCGGCTGAGCAAAATACCTGCTACTGAGCAACAACTTAGATCAATCAAACATTCTATCTCGCTGTGTTTCGTATTTGATTTCATCCTAATGTAGCAATCACCTAAGCAGACGCGGGGCATAAATCGAATCAACCAAAGGATCATTGGATGACACTCCATTATGCGTCCGGTGGATCAGCCACCGAAGTCGCAACCGCCGGGTTCAACCTGGTCGATGTTCAATATCTCTCGCAGGTCAATGCTTTGCCGGACGGCATGAAAGGCCTCGTCTATCTCGGCGCGCATGACGGCGTCACCTCCTCCTTCATTGAAAAAGTTACACCATTTCTGAACAACCCGAAGGTGTTCGGATTTTTCCTGATGGACGAGCCAGATCCCACCGGCAGGTGGGGCACATATGCAACTGCCGAAAACCTGAAAGCGGAATCGGATTGGATCCATTCCCATTTTCCGGGCGCCAAGACCTTCGTCACCATGATGAATATGGGGTCTCCTACAAATCCGGATTTTTCCAACACCTATAATCCGGCCAATACAGGCATCGACTATTACGGGTTGGACCCGTACCCGGTGCGCGATGACGTGAGCACGGTCGACTACAACATGATCGACAGGGCCGTGGGCGCGGCAGTGAAGTCCGGCATCCCGATCGACAAGATCATTCCGGTCTACCAGACTTTTGGCGGTGGCAACTGGACGACCGACACGGGCGGGAAGCATCAGATGCCAACGACGGAACAGATGCAAACGATGATAGATCATTGGGCAGCACTGGTTCCGTCGCCTGCCTTCGATTATGCCTATGCCTGGGGCTCGCAGAACGGAGACACAGCTCTGGAGAATTCGCCGGCACTGCAGGCCTTCTTCCAGCAGCACAACCTCCAAAGCACCGGTGGCTCTGCCGCCCCTCCAGCAAGCGATCCGATCGATACCCCGACCACGCCGCCAAGCGACGCCGGCGCCCCTGCTCCCGCCGCGCCGGCCCCGTCGGACAGCGATCATATATTCCATGGCACGCGCGGCGCAGACGTTTTTCACGCGACCACGGGCAATGACAAATATCTCGTCAACAATGCCCATGACAAGGTGATGGAAGCGCCAAGCGGCGGGGTCGACAAGGTCGTGGCCTCGGTGAGTTACGCTCTTACGGCGGGCTCACATATCGAGCAGCTCTCCACCGCCAGTTCGGGTGGCAGGGCGTCCATCAACCTGACCGGCAACGAGTTCGGTCAAGCCATCTATGGGAATGGCGGCGCCAACAAGATCAATGGTGGCGGTGGCGCCGACAAGATGACCGGCTATGGCGGCAATGACACCTATTACGTCGACAATGCCCACGACAAGGTGGTGGAGCAGAGAGGAAGCGGCGCCGATAAGGTTCTTGCCTCGGTGAGCTTCGCTCTTTCGGCTGGCTCGCATATCGAGCAACTCGCAACCACCAAGGCATCCAGCAAGGCCGCCATCAATCTGACCGGCAACGAATTCGGACAGACCATTCAAGGCAATGCCGGTAGCAACAAGATCGACGGCGGCGGCGGAGCCGATACGTTGAGCGGGCGTGGGGGCAGAGATGCCTTCGTGTTCAGTACCGCCCTTGGTGCTGGAAACGTCGACAAGATCACTGATTTCAACAAAGCCCAGGACAAAATCCACCTCGATCATTCCATCTTTGCCGGTCTCGATCAGGGGGGCCTCTCGTCGGACGCTTTCTTTGCCGGCAAAGCCGCGCATGACAGTTCCGATCACATTATCTACAACAGTTCGACGGGAGCTCTTTCTTTCGACAGCGACGGCGTCGGAGGCGCAAACCAGATCCATTTCGCGAGCCTCTCTCCGCATCTGTCGATTACCGCATCGTCTTTTCTGGTCACCTGAACCAGCCCAGCGAAGAAACGCTTTAAGAAGTGGGGGGGGGGGGGGGGGGGGGGGGGCCCCCCAGGAGGGGTGTGTGGGTGGGGACAAGCAGGAGGGGGGGGGGGGGGGAGACCCGCCCCCCCCCCGCCCCGGCCCCCGCGCCCGCCCC
>NZ_JAMYSG010000070.1:0-6038 GCF_040321815.1 Mesorhizobium sp. M0239 | reverse complement strand
CGAGGAAATCGAGCGGGATTTCGTTGCGGCGGGTCTTGTCGAACAGATAGCGGCTGCCGCGCACCCAGGTCCACATGGCCAGCACAATGGTGAAGGCCACCGCCAGCGAAGCCCAGCCACCCTCGAACACTTTGACGATGTTGGAGGCAAAAAAGCCGACATCGATGAAGCCGAACAGCGCCGTCATGGCGACCGCCACCCACAGCCGCCATTTCCAGATCCGGGTCATGACGACGAACAGCAGCACCGTCGTCACCAGCATGTTGCCGGTCACCGAGATGCCATAGGCGGAGGCGAGCTTGCTCGATTCGCCGAAACCGACGACCAGCAGCATCACCGCCAGCGCCAGCAACAGATTGACGCGCGGCATGTAGATCTGGCCCGACTGCTTCTCCGAGGTGTGCAGGATTTCCAGGCGCGGCAGCATATTGAGCTGCACCGCCTGCCGGGTCAGCGAGAAGGCGCCGGAGATGACCGCCTGGCTGGCGATGACAGTCGCGGCCGTCGCCAGCACGACCATCGGGATCAGCGTCCAGCCTTCGTTCATCTCGAAGAATGGATGGCCGACGACGCCATTCTTGGCCAGCACGAAGGCGCCTTGCCCGGCATAATTGAGCAGCAGGCAGGGAAACACGATCGCCAGCCAGGCCAGCACGATCGGCTTGCGGCCGAAATGGCCGAGATCGGCATAGAGTGCTTCGGCGCCGGTGACGGCGAGGAAGATGGCGCCGATGGTCACGAAAGCGACGTCGGGCGAATTGATCAGGAAGGCGACGATGTAGTGCGGGCTGATCGCCCACAGGATTTCCGGATCGGCGATGATGTGGTTGAGCCCGGAAAGGCCAATTGCCAGGAACCACACCGCCGTCACCGGGCCGAACACCAATCCTACCCCGCCCGTGCCGAAGCGCTGCACCGCAAACACCATGGTAAGAATGACCAGTGTCAGCGGCACGACATAGGGCTGGAAGGTCGGCGTGACGACATTCATGCCCTCAACCGCCGACAGCACCGATATCGCCGGTGTGATGACGGCATCACCGAAGAAAAGCGATGCCCCGACGATGCCGATGCCGAGCATCAGCGCCGAGCGCTTGGGGAAACTGCCGCGCGCCAGCGCCATCAGCGACAGCACGCCGCCCTCGCCGCCGTTATCGGCGCGCAGCACGAACATGATGTACTTGATGGTGACGATGATCGTCAGCGACCAGATGATCAGCGACAGCACGCCGAGGATATCGCCGCGCTCGGCGACATTGCCGCCCGACGACGCCACCAGCGCCTCACGGAACGCGTAGATCGGGCTGGTGCCAATATCGCCATAGACAACGCCGAGCGCGCCTAGCATCAGCACCTCGGGGCTTTGCTGTTCGATTGCCGGATGGCTCGACTGTTCGACGGGTTCTGCCTCGCTACCAGTATTGGTAAGGACCATGGACGACACTCCGATAAGGGGCGGCCCTCTACCTTTGCTGCACTGCAATATCAAGTGCCGCGACGTAATGGCTCCGTATGCGGACCGCATTTGTTGCCGCACCGGCGGATTGTCTCATACGAAACCACGATCCCGCTCCCGGGCCATTTCCTCGACGAGACACAGGCCAAGGGGACCTGAAGGAGGGCCAGACCGGATGGGCGATGATCTGCGGCAGGAAACGATGGCGCTGCTTGTAGCTGACGGCATGTCTTTCTCCTTTGTGTGTCTGCCAGACGAGCGGGCGGGCACGGAAGTGGTCGCGCTCTGGCTGCCAGACATACTCGTCCAACCTGATGAAAACCTGACTTGTACACCCGGCCCAAACAGGTGCGAGGGGTCGGTCTATTACCAAAGGCTCTGAGGGCTGATTCTCTAGGGTTCGGCATTCAATACACCGAGCGCTTGCGGAGGCCGGCGTCGAACCCGCAGTGGGCAGTGTCGGCGACTCTTTCGATAATGCTCTCGCGGAAACGATCAACGGTCTTTACAAGGCCGAGGTGATCCATCGACGCGGACCCTGGCGCTCATTCGAGGCCGTCGAGTTCGCCACGCGCGAATGGGTCGACTGCTTCAACAATCGCTGGCTGCTGGAGCCCATCGGCAACATCCCGCCGGCCGAAGCCGAGGAACGCTACTACGGCATGTTGGATGAACCAGCCATAGCCGCGTGACTCAAACGAAACGGCCACCGGAATGCCCGGGGCAGTTCACATCGCATTTGATGCCAGCTTCATCGTATTTTCTTCGGCTTGGACGGGCACTTGGCAGACCCACAGAGCTGGGAACCCTTTGCCATACTACAACTGTAACATCATATCGGTTTAGCAGGTCAAGCTTTGGTGGTAACCTCATTGGGTAGAATAACTACTTTGGAGGCGAGCAATGGATCGCGATAACAAACGGGCACGTGCAGCTGCAAGATCATCTCAAGGCGTGGGGAGCAGTAGCCTCCGTGACGTTCCAGAGGGGCCATTGAGCGATGTTGCAGAACGGCTGGTAACCGCTAACCCGCGCGATACAGCGCGAAATCTTGGGGGCTTCAAAGGCCTCGGGACGCACGAGCGAACAGCCGTTCGGGGCACTCAACCCGGGCCAGAAACTGACCTCGCGAGATTTGAAAGGCGGACCAATCGTCTTGGACGATCAGCCATCGATCTGGCCGCGACATTAACAGCCGAATTGGGGTACAGCACGGATGACATAGCATTGCAGAAAGTCGGAGCGGCCAGTAATCTAGGCGATTACCTAACGCCAGGGCTGCAAGATGCTATTGTTAATCGCATTGGCAACATGGATCCGCCGTCGCAAGCTCTCGGAGCTTATTACGTTGCGCCACACTTCAGTAAGTTTACTGACGAAAACAAATCTCGCATTCTTGATCAGGCCATTGGATTGGCTTCTTCTGATCCGGATGGCAATGTCAGGATGATGGCATCCAATGCTATTCTCAACATGTATCAACAGTTAGACGCAAACCAACAGGCCCAAGCTCACTCAGTTTTTCCCGGCATGCAAGACATCTTGCCGCACATGCCGCCGCCGCAGCATGCAGCAGAGGAACGGAGTGCGAATCTGGACGGCCACATAGCAGGTATTGAGGCTGCAGTCCGTGATACCGTAGGCCCGCAAACCTCGTATGAACAGCTGCAGCGGGGTGCTCAAATCGGGCGGTCCATAAACCACGCCTTCAATCACGCCCGAGAGGACCTAATGGAGGCCACCAGAAGCAGAGATCGCTCCGGCCGTTGAGGTCTCGGCCATGGTACAGTGACGCTTTCTCTCCCGAATTCCGTTTACGGCCTTGCCGTTTCCAATTCGCTGGCCGTTGACGTACCTGCTTAGTGTAACTTTCAAAAACCACGTCTGCCGGGTGATGCGCTGCAAGCATCGCACCACCCGCTGCGGCATCGATCTGTCGAGCGGCGACATCGCGCGACGCCGGTTCGGTCTCTGAAGCACGCGCAGCATTAGCTACGGCTAATCCGGCAATGGAACAATGCTTTCAACAAAAACGACGCCCCCCAACATAGCCATTAGCATCGCGTGCTCACTCGCCGTGGGCTTCTGTGCGGCAAGTCTTTACGCAACCTTCCGCCACGGCGGCAGCGGCGAGGCTCTGATGGCGTTTGATGTCCGTGCCTTTTGGTTTGAGACGCCCTTCTATTTGGGTTTCGCAACCCCCGTTTTCTATCGGGGCGCGGCTATCGTGCTCTCGACGTCCGCGGTCGTCTTGCTGATTCAGCAGATCGTATTGCGCCGCAAGCTCGAACACCACGGGACGGCTCGTTGGGCTCGAGTGAATGAAATGCGACGCACGGGATATCTGCGACGATACCGTGGCGTGACAGGGCCGGTGTTTGGGAAGACAAGTGCGCCTTTCTGGCCTGGCTACTACCTGACCAATGGCGAGCAGCCTCACAGCCTCATCGTTGCACCGACCCGCGCTGGCAAGGGCGTCGGCATAGTCATTCCAACGCTACTTACATTCAAAGGCTCGGTGATAGCTCTGGACGTCAAGGGGGAGCTCTTTGAGCTCACCTCGAGGGCGCGCAAAGCCGCAGGTGACGACGTGTTTAAATTCGCGCCGCTGGATTCGGAGCGGCGCACAAACTGCTACAATCCGCTGTTGGATCTTATAGCGTTGCCTCCACAGCAGCAATTCACCGAAGCCCGCCGCTTGGCCGCAAACCTGATTACGGCCAAGGGGGAGGGCGCGGAAGGTTTCGTCAGCGGCGCGCGAGATATCTTTGTCGCGGGAATCCTTGCCTGCATCGAGCGGGGCACGCCAACAATCGGCGCCGTCTATGACCTCTTCGCCCAGCCGGGGGAGAAGTTTAAGCTCTTTGCGCGACTCGCCATGGAGACCCAGAACAAAGAGGCACAACGCATTTTCGACGACATGGCGGGGAACGATACGAAAATCCTAACCTCCTACACTTCCGTGCTCGGCGATGGCGGGCTCAACCTGTGGGCGGATCCCGCTGTAAAGGCGGCCACAAGTCGCTCGGACTTTTCGGTCTATGATCTTCGCCGTCGCAGAACGTGCATCTATCTTTGCGTTGGTCCGAACGACCTTGAGGTGATCGCGCCTCTGATACGCTTGTTTTTTCAGCAAATCGTTTCAATTCTGCAGCGGTCGCTGGCCCGCCGGGATGAAAAGCACGAGGTTCTCTTCCTGCTCGACGAGTTCAAGCACTTGGGTAAGCTGGAGGCGATCGAGACCGCAATCACGACTATCGCGGGCTACAAGGGGCGTTTCATGCTCATCATCCAAAGCCTTTCGGCACTGACGGGGGCTTATGGAGAGGCTGGCAAGCAGAATTTTCTCAGCAATACCGGACTGCAAGTGTTCATGGCCACGGCTGATGACGAGACTCCGAACTACATTTCCAAGGCCATCGGTGAATACACGTTTGAAGCCAAATCGATTTCCCACAGCCAGGCGCGAACGTTCGACTGGACCATTCAGAATTCACATCAAGGTGCACCGCTATTGCGTCCCGAACAGGTTCGGCTGCTCGATGACGACTACGAGATTGTTCTCATCAAAGGTCTGCCACCATTAAAATTGAGGAAGGTGCGTTATTTCTCGGATCGCATTCTGAAACGCATCTTTGAACGCCAGACAGGCGCCCTCCCGGAGCCGGCGCCCTTGACGGGAGCAGAGGAGGCGCTCTCCGCCGAATCTCAACTCGATGACCCGCTGTGTGAATTGGCGCAGGACTTTGACGATACAGTTTGATGTGAGGCTGGTGTGGACCCCGCGAAAAAATCCATCCCGTGTAACAGCTTTGTCGCAGGTGCAGGACGCCGGCTTGGAAGGGCCAAGCCCGGCAAGTGGGCTTTGAGCAGCACGTGTCCGAGGCGCTCCGGCCGCTGTTCGATGGTCGAGCTGACGAGCCGCCAACCAACCAGAGGAGCTTCTGCGACTGGAACAGGGGGTTTCGCGAGGTGCTTCAGCGAGGGCAGGATCATCAAGCCGCCTCGTCTTTTTTCAGCAACCCAGGGATGCCCGCTGGACGGGATGACCTCAACAGAAGCGTGTCGGAGGCTTTCGCAAGCTCTGGGACGCCGGAGTTCGGGCCGCCGCCCCCAGTCTTGGCTGCCAGCCAACAGCAGATCCGCCCTTCGCCGGATGAGCTTGACCAGGGCAACCACCTGCCACCCGAGTGAGTCGTCCCAACAATGAACATTCACCAGCGCTGTTGTGGCCAGCGCAGACGCAGATGGCCCTGAATACGCTGCAAGCCGTCGCCATTCAGCAGCAGCTGAGCGAAATCGGCAATTCAGGCGGCCGCGTGCATATGCAGAGAGGGGCTGATGCGATCTCCGGACCGGTAGCTCTCGCCGTAATTGATCAGGCTGGTACTGTTGGAAGACTTGATCAGCCTCGTCACCCCAATCTCCAGCATAGCTCACTGTCACGCGGCCAACGTCCCTCCGTAGCTAACATCTACGTCAGCGTTGAAGAAGTACCCTGCGCCACGGGATGTTTTGACCAGGCGAGGGTTGGCCGCATCAGCCTCCAGCTTTCGGCGCAAGCGCATGATTAGGACATCGA
>NZ_JAMYSG010000069.1:0-6108 GCF_040321815.1 Mesorhizobium sp. M0239 | reverse complement strand
CCGGTGCCGCGCAGATGGACGGCGCGATCCTGGTCGTGTCGGCCGCCGACGGCCCGATGCCGCAGACCCGCGAGCACATCCTGCTGGCCCGTCAGGTCGGCGTGCCGTCGATCGTGGTGTTCCTGAACAAGGTCGACCAGGTCGACGACGCCGAGCTGCTCGAACTGGTCGAGCTCGAGGTTCGCGAGCTTTTGACCAAGAACGAGTTCCCCGGCGACGACATTCCGATCGTCAAGGGTTCGGCGCTGGCTGCTCTGGAAGACAGCGACAAGAAGATCGGTGAAGACGCGATCCGCGAGCTGATGGCTGCGGTCGATGCCTACATCCCGACGCCGGTTCGTCCGCTCGACAAGCCGTTCCTGATGCCGATCGAAGACGTGTTCTCGATCTCTGGCCGCGGCACGGTCGTGACCGGCCGCGTCGAGCGCGGCATTGTCAAGGTCGGCGAGGAGCTGGAGATCATCGGCATCCGTCCGACGACCAAGACGACCTGCACGGGCGTCGAGATGTTCCGCAAGCTGCTCGATCAGGGCCAGGCTGGCGACAACATCGGCGCGCTGCTGCGCGGCGTTGATCGTGAAGGTGTCGAGCGCGGTCAGGTTCTGGCCAAGCCGGGCACGGTGAAGCCGCACAAGAAGTTCGTGGCCGAAGCCTACATCCTGACCAAGGACGAAGGTGGCCGTCACACGCCGTTCTTCACCAACTACCGTCCGCAGTTCTACTTCCGCACGACGGACGTGACCGGCATCGTGTCGCTGCCGGAAGGCACCGAGATGGTGATGCCGGGCGACAACATCACGGTCGATGTCGAGCTGATCGTGCCGATCGCCATGGAAGAGAAGCTGCGCTTCGCTATCCGTGAAGGCGGCCGCACCGTCGGTGCCGGCATCGTCGTCACCATCAAGGAATAATCGAGCCCGGCATTTGCCGGATCGACAAGAAAAGGGCGGTCTTCGGGCCGCCCTTTTTTGTTTGCCGGGCTATCGGCTACCGCCCTGTCGCTCGACCCTGTTGCAAGCCCTTGGACCTCGTCTAGTATAGGTTGCATCAAGGGGCTTTTTTGCAGAATGGTTTCAGGGCGCCTTCACCGTTGTCGGGCATTGTGGTCGCTGGCCTTGATCTGCCTGCTGGCATTGCTTGCCGCGGGCCCGGTAGCCTTTGCGGCGGATGCGGCGCCGGATCTTGGGCCGACGATGCGGTTCGGCATTGTCCGCAGCAACGCACCGGGGTGCGAGCCGATCTGCCCGGAATGGATATCGGCCGAGGGCTCCATAGAAGCCGGCACGCCGGCACTCTTCAAACGCATGCTGAAGACGCTTGGCGGGCGGAAACTGCCTGTTGTCGTGGATTCTCCCGGCGGCAATGTCGAGGCGGCGCTGACGCTTGGCCGGCTGATCCGCAAGAACAAGCTCGATATCGCCATCGGCAAGACGGTGTTTTCCAGCTGCCAGCCCGGTGCGAAGGGATGCCAGGACCGTGACGCCCGCTACTTCGGCGATGTCATCGACTATGGCGCCATGTGCAATTCCGCCTGTCCTCTGATGTTTGCCGGCGGTATCAGGCGGGTGGCCGGCGAATGGGCCTATCTCGGCGTCCATCAGATCACCACGACCTACATCCGCACGAAATTGCAATACCGCACCACCTACCGCATCGTGGGGGGCAAGAAGAAGATCCTCAACACAAAGATCGTCAGCCGCAAGAACGCCGGCAGCTACAAGACCTACGAGATGAGCAAGTCGGTGGAGAAAAAGCTGGCGGCCTATCTCAACCAGATGGGCATCGAACAAGGCATGCTCGAAACGATGAAGGGCACGCCGGCCAGCGAAATTCACCAGATCGCCCTCGACGACATGCTGGCGATGAAGCTGGTCACCAGCACGGACGCTGTAGGCCTGTTGACCGCGGCAAGCCTGTGCGAGCCCGGCCGCCTGGCCACGAATTGCCGGGAAATGCCGGGGGACAAGCCTGATGGCCTGACGGCGACCGCGGCCAAGCCTGCTCCGCCGGCGATCGAACCCGAGCCGGCGCGACACGATGAAGAGCGGCGCGATGAAGACATGCGCTTCGTCGTCGTTCGCGGCACCAATCCGCTCTGCAATCCAGACTGCCCGGAATGGATCTCGGCGGAAGGCGCGATCACTCCCCAGACCCCGCAGAAGCTGCGCCAATTGCTCGCCACGCTCGGCAAACGGCAACTGCCTGTCGTGGTCAGTTCGAGGGGAGGCGACCTGTTCAGCGCCCTGGCGGCGGGACGGCTTATCCATGAAAGGAAGCTCGACGTCGCGGTTGGCCGCACCGATTTCGTCGGCTGTGACCCGGGAGCGTGGAATTGCCTGGCCAAAGAGGGCGCCTATGCCGGGCTGAGCATCGATGCGGGCGTGGAGTGCGATTCGGCCTGCGCGCTGATGCTTGCCGGCGGCATCAAGCGGCTTGTCGGTCCCCAGGCGCGACTTAGCCTCTACCTGATGGGGCAAAAGCAGATGGTCAAGGCCTATCTCGACGAGATGGCGATCGCTCCCGCCCTGTTCGCGGCGATCGAGCGTCGCTCGGTCGAGCGCCGGCTGGAACCCGGCATGATGCTGAAGGTCGGACTGACGACGAGCCTGCAATCGGTCGACGCGCTGACCGGCGCCACCATTTGCGAGGCGGTGCCAAGACCCGAGAATTGCCGGATCCGGCCCTCCGCCAATGCCGAGGCTGACGCGCCGGCCAAATTGTAGACCGCGGCGAAGCCGGAACTGGCCATCGAGGCAGGTTGAGACACTTCCGATTGTTCCGCTATCGTCGCTGCTGGCGGCGCCAGGCAGGCGGAGGATCGAGAATGAGCCAGGATATCCCGACCCTCTACGAATGGGCCGGCGGCGGCGAGGCCCTGAACCGGCTGACCCAGACTTTCTACGACAAGGTGGCGCAGGACCCGATCGTCGGGCCGGTGTTCAAGACCATGTCGCCGGATCATCCCGCCCATGTCGCGGCCTTCATCGGCGAGGTTTTCGGCGGGTCAAAAACCTACAGCGAGCAGTTCGGTGGCCACCGCGAGATGGTCATGCACCATCTGGGCAAGCATCTGAGCGAGGAGCAGCGCCGCCGCTGGATTAGCCTCCTGGCCGATGCAGCCGACGCGGTCGGCCTGCCTGACGATCCGGAATTCCGTTCGGCCTTCATGGGCTATGTCGAATGGGGATCGCGTCTGGCCAAGATGAACTCCAATCTCGGCGAGACGTGCGATCCCGAGACGGAACCGATGCCGGCCTGGGGCTGGGGCGTGCCGGGCGGACCCTATCGGCCGCTGAAAACAAAGTAACCTCTCGCCGAACGAGCTGGTCGTCAGCTGTCCCGATTTCTGGCGCAGGGGGGGTGAAGGTACGTTTGCTTGCAAACCACCCTTTACAGAGCGTGCGGAAGCTTTTAGGAAGCGCCTGCTGCGCCGACATGCGCACGTACGGGCATAGCTCAGTTGGTAGAGCGGCGGTCTCCAAAACCGCAGGTCGTAGGTTCGAGCCCTGCTGCCCGTGCCATTTCCAAAGGGAAATCAGGCACTTAGAAATAGCGCTACTCGGTTGAGAAGCCAAAACGACTGCTGCACATCTATTGCACGGACATGCACGTCCGCGGGCAGCGTCCGACGGTGGCGTAAAATCACACGATTCTGGTGGGCAACTTCACCGTAACGACAGCCTGGTTTGGCGCTGCTCGAGGTTCCACAAAGGTAAAAATTGGCGGGTTGGCACCAAGGAAGCTGGCTTGGCTCGAGTCGAGATTTGCTCCTTTGGTCCGAAGGATGCGGGCGCAGAATACAAACCATCCGACGCTCGGGCATAGGCTTCCATGCTATGCTTTGGACCGCTCGGCTTTGAGAATCTACAGCTTGTAGGCAGCAGGCGGACCAACGGATCCGCGTTCGATGATTGTGGTCGGCAGAATGAGCCTTTCAGCTGGCCGTGCTTCGCCCTTCAAGCGGCGGATGAGCAGTTCCGCGACGCTTTTGCCCAGCGCATAGACGGGCTGGTCGACGACGGTGATGGGCGGGGTCGTGACGCTCGTCCAGTCCGCGTCATGGAAAGTGATGAGCGAGATGTCTTGTGGAATGCGCAGCCCGCGCTGGCGCATGACCTTGAAGATCTCCAGGGCTATGAGACTGTCGGAGGCAAGGATTGCGGTCGGTCGATCTGGCCCCGACAGCAGTTTGTCGGCGAGCTTTCGCGTCTCGTCGGGGCTTGTCGCGCCAAGGCGAATATGACGTTCCGGTCGATCAATTCTGGCGTCCCGGCACACCTTGAGAAAGCCGTCGATGCGCTCACGGACCGATGAGGTGTAGATTTGTCCTAGGTCGCGATACTCATTGCCTTCGGCGTCAACCGCGGTCACATAGGCGATTTTGCTGTGGCCGGCGTCGACAAGGATACGGGTCGCCCGCATGGCGATGTCTCGATCGTCAACCGTAACCGTGTCGACATCGAGATCAGGCAGCGCCCGGTCAAGCAGGGCAAGCGGCCGGCCTGAACGGTGGATGTCGCGCAGGTGTGAGATGTCACGCGATTCCGACGGCGTGACGATCAGTCCGTCGACGCGCTTGCCGATCAACAGCCGCACAGCTGCCCTTTCCGCGTCGATCCGCTCGCCGGAGTTGGCCAAGATGACGTTGAAGCCAGCCGCCCTTGCCGCGTCGCTGATTCCACGCACCGCCAGGCTGAAGAACGGGTTTTCGATGTCTCCGACCACCACGCCGATGATGCCGGACCTGCCGGTCGTCATGCTTCGGGCCAGTTCGTTCGGACGGTAGTCAAGGGCCTTGGCGGCGGCCATGACATTGGCGCGGATCGTGTCGCTGACGACACCGTATCCGCCGAGCACACGCGCGGCCGTCGCTTTGGACACATTGGCCACTCGGGCGACATCGCTGACCGTTATCGACTGGGTCTTGGGTGCGGTTCTTTTCATTGGATGAACGACTACAAGAGTTGTTGACGGAAGGTCAATCTGGCGATAACGATTATCAAAGAGACCGGTCTCAATCAATAAGAGACCGGTCTCTTTTAGAAGATTGCGGGCCGAGAGGCGCATGCCGCGGTCGCGGCGGCGGGCGATGTCAAGCGTGGGATTGCCGGCTCGACGTCAATACCAAGAAGAACAGACCTTCAGAGTGGAGAGAAGACATGAGCAGGATAGGAATTCTCAAGTCGTTGATGTCACCGGTCCGGGCCGGCGCAATGGCTCTTATGGCTGTGTGCATCGGCGCGGGTTTTGTTTCCGGAGCAGCCGCCGCGGATGACAATCCCTATGGTCTTATTGATGCGAAAGTCATCAGCGTTGGTACCATGGGTGATGCCAAGCCCTACGCTTTCACCCAGGCGGACGGCACATTCACCGGGTTCGACATCGAATTGTTCCGCAACGTCGCGAGCCGCCTTGGCTTCAAGCCGGACCAGGTGATCTTCACCGGTCAGGAATTCTCGGCGCTGATGCCTTCGGTTGCCAACGAGCGCTTCGATGTCGCGGTCGCGGCAATCGGCACGACGGAAGCGCGTAAGAAGACCGTCGACTTTTCCGACGGGTATCTTGCAGGCTATCTCTCCGTGCTTACGTCAGACAAGGCGATCACGTCGGCCGACGGGCTCAAGGGCAAGCGTCTTGGCGTCGTGCAGGGTACGCTGCAGGAAATCTATGCGGCGAAGAATTTTGTCGGGACGGATCTCGTCAAATTTCCTGACAACAATTCGGCCGTCTCGGCGCTCAACAATGGCACGGTCGACGCTCATTTCCTCGATTACGAGGCAGCCAAGGACTATGGCGTTCGTTATCCGGACTTGAAGATCGCGGTTAACATCCCGTCCTTCGACGCGCCGGCAGGCTTCGTCTTGCGCAAGGGCAACGACAAGCTTCGCGATGCGCTGAACACCGCCCTGCATGCGGCCATGCAGGACGGCACCTGGAAGACGCTTTATGAGAAGTGGTTCCCAGGCTCGCCGATGCCCGATCAATACCTCCCCAAGAAGTAACCGCACCCGGGGGGGCGGGGGTTGGGCGGGGGGCGGCCCCCCCCCCCCCGCGGGTGGGGTGGGGGCGGAGGGGGGGCCCCCACGCACAGGGGGCGGAAGTCCAGGG
>NZ_JAMYSG010000068.1:0-6256 GCF_040321815.1 Mesorhizobium sp. M0239 | reverse complement strand
AACCTCAATGACCCATTCTGTGGTGCACTTTCCGAAAAAGGCAAGGGCCGGAAACGTACAAAGCAGGTTCTGAAGGGCGCCAATCACTTAGATCTGCGCCTTGCCCTTGAGGGCATTGCTGGGCGCTCTTGATCGTGCCAGCACAGGCGCGGAGGGTCGGCCATTTCGTTTCTCCTACCGGTTTGTTCGGCCCGGTGAGAGCCTGCGGCACTAGTCGGATCGACCGTCGTGCCGGTGATCTGCCAAACATTTACCCCGGATGGAGAATGATGCTCCCATTCTGAGATTACGGGCGCAGAAGTGCGCCGCCAAACTGCGCCCACAAGCGTTCGCACTCTCTTGCCCTTAGACTCGGGGTGCCCGGTTCCCCATAGAAGATCATGGCTCCGCGAACATCGTATCCAAGCACCGAAGCGTTGGCCACGAACTGAATGGCCATACCCAAGGTGACGGGACCGATTTTTGCCTCAGCTTTAGTGGTGAGGTCGACCACACCAAACACTTCCGCATTGGCACCCCTGCCAGCCAAAACGGCCGTCGAGATTGCACTATTCACGGCAAGAAGCATTTCGGTTAGTCGCCCGTTGAAACGGCTCTACAAACTCTCAAAAATAAGGTTTGTTCCCGATCACCCGACCTATCGCAGGTGACGGGGTTCGGCTGCAACAATCAAACGGATCAGGCGGCATCTCTCATTTCTGCGTCGTTGACGGGAAGCTCCTGGGACGACAGGTCACTCTGTCGAGCCCAATTCCGCTCAGCATCGAGCAGTTCATTCTCTCCAGTCAAGCCGTTCATAAACAGTCTGAGTACGTGTGCAGCTATGCCCTCTCCGTCCTGCGAAGCGACACGTACACCGCGCTCTTTGCAGACCGTCTGACAAACGTGGGCAAGCACCACAATATCGCTCGGCTCCAAAAGCCGACCTGGATATAACATACCATCCTCCGCGGGAAAGCTACTGTGAGCTTCTGATTACGCAAGGTGACCGGCAGCCACAATTAACTATGATAGTCGTGTACTCGACTCTGCAGAAAATTTGAGCGGCCCACCAAACGCATCGGGCATAGCGCCACTACGGCACGGAAGTACGGGGCTACTTAGGTCACGCGAGGTGCCCATTGGCCTTACAAAATGGACAAGTTTCTTCGCGTGAGATCCATTCATTATCCGCGGGCCGTTGCACTTTGTGCACCTCCTTAATAGAGACAGAGGCACATCAGATGGGAAAGCCTTGAACCATGCAGAATGACGCTGAAGCTCAGCAGGTCCAGTTATTGCAGCTCACTGCCGACATAGTGGCGGCGTATGTTCAGAAGAATGCGATCCCGGCGGCCGGTCTCCCCGAGTTGATCGCCAGTGTGAATTCTGCCTTGTCGCAATTGAGTCAGCAGGTGGAAGCGCTGCCGCCCGCGCTCGTTCCGGCAGTTAATCCAAAGAAGTCGGTGTTTCGCGATTACATCGTCAGCCTTGAGGACGGACGCAAGTTCAAGTCTATGAAGCGCCACCTTGGTTTGCTGGGAATGACACCCGACGAGTACAGAGCCAAATGGGGCCTCGCACGAGACTATCCGATAGTGGCGCCGAGCTACGCGGCTCAACGGTCGGAGCTCGCTAAGTCTTCCGGCCTTGGCCGCAAGGCAGTTGCGAAAACGCCACCGAAGAAAGCGACAACAAGGCGAAAGGCCAAGGCGTAACGCGGTCTGTATACACTCTTCTTGCGCTAGACAATGACAGGATCAATGTCTTGCATCAGCGCGCAAAGGTCTAGCTTAACATTATTGTGCTTTGAACGTGCCGTATATTAGCCAATCTCAATGTGGGCACTTGGCCGAAGCGATTAAAATTGTACGGAACCATTGCGCAAACCACCCCCGTTGCGGACGGGGAAGTCTCTACGCTCCTCGGCCTGCAGACGTTCAATTATTTTAAGCCGCCAAATGGATGCGGTTGCGCCCCGCGATCTTCGCGGAATACAAAGCCGTGTCGGCGCGCGACAGCACATCAGCGACGGCGTCGCCAGATATGGCCAACGCAATACCCGCAGAAAAAGTGTACCCGAAATCCGCTTTTTGCCTAAGCGGCCTCGATTTGCGAATGGCCGCGAGCATCCTTTCCACAATCAGTTCTGCCTCTGACGTTGAGGTGGCGGGTAAGACCAACACGAATTCCTCTCCGCCCACGCGACCGAAACAGTCAGACCGTCGCACCTGACGTTGAATCCGCACCGCGAAGTCGCGCAGAATGATGTCACCCGAGTGATGCCCGAACCTGTCGTTAATGTATTTAAAGTTGTCGAGGTCGAGCAGGCAGACGCAGCCCAGAACGTCCAGTCTCTGGAGCATTTCTTCCATACGCGCGTTCACAAAACGGCGATTGGCAACGCCGGTCAGGTCGTCGGTGTAGGATGCTTTTATAGCCCTGTCGCGGTCTTGTCGGACTGACCGCCCATGGGACCGCAACCTGGTGATATCGTTGGCGATGCAAAGCATCCAGCCGTCGTTTTGGATCGTTTCCGTCATCCATAGGCAACGCCCGTCAGCAAGTCCGTCTCGAACTCTCTAAAGCCTGTCTTGCCGCGCCGCGATTGCGTCGAAATCAGCCATGTTTCGAAATCGGGATCGCGAACAACTGTCCCTATACTCGCTCTGAAGTTGCGGCGCATCAGATCTGACCAAAGCGGCGTCTCACCCTCGTCGAGGAAAAACGCTGAACGAAATGCTCCATTTGCGTAACGGAGGCGGTCGAAGCCGTCATAGGCTGCCATCAACACCGGTGTGTTGTCGTAGAGATGGAAAAGCTTCTCAGAAATCTCGTCCATACAGGTTCTTACCGGATGGGGCTTAAGAGTAAATTACCGCTTTGAAATCAGAGACGCTGCTGCCATGCGCGCTTATGGGCGGGGCATGACTTCTGGTGAACGGCGCTTTGCGCCTCACCGTTTCAGCTGCCTAAACGCGACCACAACAGAGAGAACCCGTCGTCGCCCCCAGGTTCTCACGTACGAACGCGGACAACCGTCTTTCCCGCGCGTCGCTCGGTGGAGTTGAAGGTAGCGACGGCATCATCCAAGCTCGAAACCTTGCCGATGTTCGTCCGCAGTCGTCCATCCCGGATCCGCTGCACTATCTCAGAAAGCTGAGCCCGATCAGCCTCGACGACGAAATCAACTGTCAGGCCATCAGCAGGTCGATTGTCCGTTGGTCCGACGACCGTCACAAGGGTACCTCTGGGCCGGACGAGCGTTGCAGACCGCTTATGGAGATCGCCGCCAATGACATCAAACACCAGATCGACGCCGCCTACATCTTCAAGGGTGTCATTTGCGAGGTCGACAAATTCATTTGCACCGAAGTTGAGCGCCTTCTGGCGGTCGGCGGCGCGCCCGGTGCCGATGACATAGGCTCCAGCCTCCCTTGCAAGCTGCGCCACCATCGAACCGACGGCTCCGGCCGCGCCGTGCGCGAGGACGCTCTGCCCCGCCTGAAGACGGCCATGCTGGAACAGCCCCTGCCAAGCGGTCAGGCCGGAGATCGGCAGGCTCGCGCCCACCGTGAAGTCGACGTCGCCGGGCAGGGGCGCGAGGTTACGGGCCTCCATGGCAACATACTCAGCAAGGGTGCCGTCGCGATCAGTCCGCGAGGCCGAACACCCGGTGGCCAATAGAAAGCCCTGTGGTGCCGTAGCCGAGCTTAGTGACCACACCGGCCAGCTCGTGGCCGAGAATTGAAGAGGTCGGTCACGGAAGGCCCGGTCGGCCCATGTCGAGGGCCAATCCAGTTCGGTGTTGACGAATCCTGCCGCATGAACCTGTACGACGACGTCGTTTATTGCCGGCTGCGGCTCGGACCGCTCCACCAACTTCATCCCGGACATTCCTGCAGCCTGGTCCGTCGCTACGATTGCTTTCATGGGGATTGTGTCCTCAGTGTTGAGGTAAACTGCGGGTGCGGAGGGTCTTTAGATTCTCGCGCAATTGGCCGTCGGTTCATCGTTGGCGACCGCGAGCGAAAGCTAAGCAATTTTGTCGGATTGTTCCAGCACCAGTAATCTTGCATCCGCGAACACCCCATCCTCTTCAACCCCATACATGTCGATCATGGGAACAAAAGCAGATCAAACGTGTTGTGTCGTTCCCGATAGTGTAATGCAAGCCTTCATCCCAAGCCAGAAGCGAAAGCATCAGCAAGTATCCTGACGAATGGACAACGGGTAACGAGCCAATGACTCGTCGCAAGGTTCCTAACCTGAAGACTTGTGAGCAGGCGAGCGACGATAAAAGCTAAGCTGAAGATTCAACCAAAGCCGAGGCCTCGAAGCGAATTAACGGCTAGGGCTAAGCTCAAGCTTAAAAGGCGCTAGAGGACCGAAGCAGGCTACAGGTCGCCAGCTCTTTGGGCTGCGCTCGGGACGGTTCTAATTGTGAAGGTGGTAGAGCTTGCTGATTATCTTCCATTCTCCTGCGATCTTGAGCAGTGCAAGATAGTCGGTGAACTTGGTGCTCCCAAATTCGTCCTCAACCTTCACAGTGGCTGCATCGTCCGTGATGTCGAGCGATACGACTGTCCAGTTGGGGCTGTGGCTCGGCGGCAAGCCGGCACCCAGCACCTCCCCGACGTAAGCGTCAACACTCAACCACTCGACCGCGCCCTCGAAGTTACCGACGATTGATGCATGTGGGTGAAAGGCTGCCCGCAGTCCTTCTTCGGCAGCCGTGGACATGGCCAAAACGTAGCCTTGAACGGCAGCGGTAATTAGAATTTCATCGGTCTGTGACATCGAGGCTTCTCCACGCCGTGCGTTTGTAGGGATCAGAGCATGAAGCCATTGATCGTTGCTGACAACAGGACCAGCGGTCTTTTTGCCACCATTGGCCGCAAGTAGGGCGGCCCCACTGAAACCCCGATTTTTGCACATCAAGGGAACCTGGCTTTGAAAATGCTGCAACTTCTTGTGCACGGTCACCTGCGGGTTGCCCCGATGCCGGAGCAGGTAGTCGGCGTACTCGGCAAGCAAAGGCGTTGCCGGCGGCTTTGCTGGCCGCGGCGACCGCCAATCGGGAGGCGCCAACCCCATGCTATGATAGACTCGGTTGAGCGACTGCAGAGCACTCCGGAAAAGGCCCAGCGACCGCGGATCGAGATTCTGCCGCCGCGCATACCAGCCTATGAAGCGATTTGCCCGTTCGAGGGTGAGCTCTTCGCGCTCGATCAGCCCGTGTTCGGCGCAATAGGAGCGAAACGACCTGATCCTGCGCATGTAGACCAGCGCAGCGCCAGGGCTCAGGCGGCGGTCGGCGCGCCAGACGCGGTAGATATCCTCGGTGGTGGGCGTGGGTTCGGTCTGCATGGGGATCCTATCACCTTGGCCGAACCAGCGTAGCTGACCACGATAATGCGGTCAGGCCCCACTTCGTGTTGGCGACAGCTACCTCGTGATGCCGCCCGAGAATCCGCGTCCCGCATCACTCCGGGCACCCAACGCATGGACCAGGCGTCACCGAGCGGTACCCGAGCGAAACCCAGGGGAGCGGGAATACAGTTCAGCGCCGATAATGGCAGGGGCGCGGCGCAGCTTGGGCATGATCGGTGTGTCATCTCCGATCGCAGCGCGCTCCAGTACGTCCGGCGCTAACAATGGTGTCACCCACTTGACGGCCGTCATCGACCGGCGCACCGCTATGACCCGCCGCCGAAGCCAGCGCATCGCTCCAGGCAGGTCGACCTCCGGTCCGCGGAGCACATCCGCGGCTACTTCCATGCTTCTTGTCGATGCCGTCACCGCGACGGCGCGCTCGATCGTTGCAAGCAGCCCAGGGAGGCGGGCAGCGAGGAAATCCGGCAATAGGCTGAACGTCATCCGCCCTTGCGGGCAATACCAGCGAGCGACGCGCACGCCGGGGCTGGTCAGCCGCGTATAGCTGCCGTGGCGTCGAAGCGAACAGCCGCCGTGCGGGTGAAGCGGGCAGCACGGCAGACACGCACGGCGCCACTCCTGGACGGTGACATAATCCTCCATCGTCGACGATGTACGCAGCGGTATCTGCAAACCCGTCACCTCGCTCGCCAGCCCCTACGATCTTGCCGCAGCTTTTATCCGGATACTGCCACCCCTGAACCTCTCCCAAATGCAGCATGCGCCGCCAAAGACTCCAGATAAAACTTTGCCCTGGATAATGCAGAGCGTTTTTAGCTTGGCGTCGCGACTGAAAGGCGGGTGGCAGGAGCGCACTGCGGTGGATCGCGACGGTTAGCTA
>NZ_JAMYSG010000067.1:2500-6294 GCF_040321815.1 Mesorhizobium sp. M0239 | reverse complement strand
CCCTAAGCAAGCGTTTGCTTGCATTCCCTTAGCAAGCGTTTGCTTGCGTCCCTAAGCAAGCGCTTGCTTGCTTTTTTGTGTAAGCCGAGGCCTACAGATAGGTATATGGCTGACCAAATGAAAGGGCCGCTTACGCGGCCCGTGATCCCTTGGCGGGCCATTTCATAAAGAGAAGATTTCTCTCACATCCGATTTGGATGTGAGATCAACGTGCGTTTAGCAGACCTGGCAGCGACCTACTCTCCCGCGTCTTGAGACGAAGTACCATCAGCGCTGGAGCGTTTCACGGCCGAGTTCGGAATGGGATCGGGTGCAGCCGCTCCGCCATAACCACCAGGTCGGCAAAACGCACGTTGTTCGAGAAGCTTTTTTGAGCGAATAGCCAATAGTGAGTAGCGAATAGGGACCCTATTTGCTGCTTTCTCTGAGCTGTTCGCTGGTCTTTTTGTGCCTTTACAGTTCTTTGGATCCTGACGCCTTTCGAAGCGAAGCTTCGCAAGGTCGACCGACCGTCGGCGCTGATGCGCCGCACCCACGTAGCGCCGCCCGCAGGGCGGAACAAGCGTGAGTGAGAACATCTGACTTTGTCAGATGAGCATAAGGAATGAGAACGATCAAGCCGATCGAACTATTAGTACCGGTAAGCTTCAAGCGTTGCCGCTCTTCCACACCCGGCCTATCAACGTGGTCGTCTTCCACGGTTCTCAGGGAATACTCGTTTTAAGGTGGGTTTCCCGCTTAGATGCCTTCAGCGGTTATCCCGTCCGGATATAGCTACCCTGCTATGCGGCTGGCGCCACAACAGGTCCACCAGAGATCCGTCCATCCCGGTCCTCTCGTACTAGGGACAGATCCTTTCAATATTCCTACACCCACGGCAGATAGGGACCGAACTGTCTCACGACGTTCTGAACCCAACTCACGTACCGCTTTAAATGGCGAACAGCCATACCCTTGGGACCTGCTCCAGCCCCAGGATGCGATGAGTCGACATCGAGGTGCCAAACAACCCCGTCGATATGGACTCTTGGGGGTCATCAGCCTGTTATCCCCGGCGTACCTTTTATCCGTTGAGCGATGGCCCTTCCACGCGGGACCACCGGATCACTATGACCGACTTTCGTCTCTGCTCGACTTGTCAGTCTCGCAGTCAGGCAGGCTTATGCCATTGCACTCAGCGAACGATTTCCGACCGTTCTGAGCCCACCATCGCGCGCCTCCGTTACTCTTTAGGAGGCGACCGCCCCAGTCAAACTACCCACCATACATTGTCCCGGACCCGGATAACGGGCCGCGGTTAGACATCCATAGTAATAAGGGTGGTATTTCAAGGGTGGCTCCACCTGAGCTGGCGCCCAGGTTTCAAAGCCTACCACCTATCCTACACATGCCACTACGAATGCCAATGTAAAGCTATAGTAAAGGTGCACGGGGTCTTTCCGTCTAACCGCAGGAACCCCGCATCTTCACGGGGAATTCAATTTCACTGAGTCTATGCTGGAGACAGCGGGGAAGTCGTTACGCCATTCGTGCAGGTCGGAACTTACCCGACAAGGAATTTCGCTACCTTAGGACCGTTATAGTTACGGCCGCCGTTTACTGGGGCTTCGATTCAGAGCTTGCACCCCTCCTCTTAACCTTCCAGCACCGGGCAGGCGTCAGACCCTATACGTCGTCTTGCGACTTCGCAGAGCCCTGTGTTTTTGATAAACAGTCGCTACCCCCTGGTCTGTGCCACCCTCCTCTACTTGCGTAGAAAAGGGTCACGCTTCTTCCGAAGTTACGCGTGCAATTTGCCGAGTTCCTTCAGCATAGTTCTCTCAAGCGCCTTGGTATACTCTACCAGACCACCAGTGTCGGTTTCGGGTACGGTTTATAAGGAGGAGCTATTTCCTGGAACCACGCAGCAGCCCGTTCAATCCGATAAGATTGGACTACCTCAATGATCCGTCACTACCTCCAAGCCCACGAATATTAACGTGGTTCCCATCGACTACGCGTTTCCGCCTCGTCTTAGGGGCCGGCTAACCCTGCTCAGATTAGCTTTAAGCAGGAACCCTTGGTCTTTCGGCGGGGGAGTCTCTCACTCCCCTTACGTTACTCATGTCAGCATTCGCACTTCTGATACCTCCACCACCCCTCACGGGTATGGCTTCATCAGCTTACAGAACGCTCCGCTACCGCTTGGCCCTTGCGGACCAAACCCTAAGCTTCGGTGTATGGCTTTAGCCCCGTTACATTTTCGGCGCAAAGACCCTTATTTAGACCAGTGAGCTGTTACGCTTTCTTTAAATGATGGCTGCTTCTAAGCCAACATCCTGGTTGTTTTGGGATCCTCACATCCTTTCCCACTTAGCCATAACTTGGGGACCTTAGCTGTAGGTCAGGGTTGTTTCCCTTTTCACGACGGACGTTAGCACCCGCCGTGTGTCTGCCGACTAGTACTCCCAGGTATTCGGAGTTTGGTTAGGTTTGGTAATCCGGTGAGGACCCCTAGCCCATCCAGTGCTCTACCCCCTGGGGTATTCGGTCGACGCTCTACCTAAATAGATTTCGCGGAGAACCAGCTATTTCCGAGTTTGATTGGCCTTTCACCCCTAGCCACAAGTCATCCCGAACTATTGCAACAGTTATGGGTTCGGTCCTCCAGTAAGTGTTACCTTACCTTCAACCTGCTCATGGCTAGATCACTCGGTTTCGGGTCTAATGCGACGAACTGAACGCCCTATTCAGACTCGCTTTCGCTGCGCCTACACCTAGCGGTTTAAGCTTGCTCGTCACACTAAGTCGCTGACCCATTATACAAAAGGTACGTGGTCACCCAGGACGAACCTTGGGCTTCCACTGTTTGTAGGCAATCGGTTTCAGGTACTCTTTCACTCCCCTTGTCGGGGTGCTTTTCACCTTTCCCTCACGGTACTAGTTCGCTATCGGTCATGCACGAGTACTTAGGCTTGGAGGGTGGTCCCCCCAATTTCAGACAGGATTTCACGTGTCCCGCCTTACTCGAGGACGATTGATTGCATTACGCGTACGGGGCTGTCACCCACTATGGCCCTACTTTCCAGAAGGTTCCGCTTGTCTCTCAATCGCCACTGGCCTGGTCCGGGTTCGCTCGCCACTACTTCCGGAGTCTCGGTTGATGTCCTTTCCTACGGGTACTTAGATGTTTCAGTTCCCCGCGTTCGCCACTTTACCCCTATGTATTCAGGGTAAGTTACCTATTATCGATACTTGGAAACCACAGCAGCAAGTCAGCCTTGCGACCTTCTGGCTGCTCTGATTTTCCAAGTACCTTAGGTGGGTTTCCCCATTCGGAAATCTACGGATCAAAGGGTATTCGCACCTCCCCGTAGCTTATCGCAGCGTATCACGTCCTTCATCGCCTGTGCATGCCAAGGCATCCACCAATTGCCCTTAAGACACTTGATCGTTCTCATTGCCAATGCCCACCTGCGCAATCCGAAGGATTGTCGCTTCAGCCTCTCCCTTACGGGATCAGCATCCGCGCAATTCCAAAGGAATTGTCGCCTGAAGCAGATCCTGTGCGGGATCTAACTTCGATGTCATTGGCACAAAAAGACCAGCTTCTCGAGATCGGTTCGAGGGTGCGGTTAGGCAAGCCCATCATATGCGGGAGATTGAGCGTCTCCCGCGACAAATCACAAACCTTTTCAAGCTCATGAAGTTCGAACAAATCTTCTCTTTACAATGTCAAACAGAACAAGCGGCAAGCTACATGCTCACCACAAAACCTTTTTACGAATGACTTTTCTCTGACGCCTCATCTCTAC
>NZ_JAMYSG010000066.1:0-7509 GCF_040321815.1 Mesorhizobium sp. M0239 | reverse complement strand
GCCTCGGCCTGGCGCCGGTCGTCATCCGCGATATCTACGCAGCCCTTCCCAAGATCCGCGAAGGAGGCGCCGCGATCGTGCTGGTGGAGCAGGATATCGGCAAGGCGCTGGCGGTGGCCGATCGCGTCTACTGCATGATGGAGGGCCGCGTCACGCTGGCCGCCAGGGCGGCCGAGGTCACGCGCGAAGACATCCATTCCGCCTATTTCGGAGTGGCGGCATGACGCGGCAACCGAGGCTCCGTCATTTGCTCGCGCAGTGCTCTTATGGCGTGATCGAGGTGGCGCGGCGATGATCTGGCTGGACACCCTCGTGCAGGGGATTCTGCTGGGCGGGCTCTATGCCTTGTTCGCAGCGGGGTTGAGCCTCGTCTTCGGCATCATGCGGCTGGTGAACCTCGCCCATGGCGACCTCATCATTCTTGCCGCCTATCTGGTGTTGATGGGCGTCACGCTGCTCGGCCTGTCGCCATGGATCGCTGCCCTGATCGCCATGCCGGTGATGTTCGCGCTCGGCTGGCTGCTACAGACAGTCATACTGAACCGCGTGCTGGGCAAGGACATCCTGCCGCCGCTTCTCGTCACGTTCGGCCTGTCGGTTGCCCTGCAGAACGGGCTGCTCGAGCTCTTTTCCGCCGACAGCCGCCGCATCCCGGTGGGCGCGTTGGAGGGGGCATCGCTCGATCTCGGGCTGGTCACGGTGGGGATCATGCCATTGATGACCTTTGCGTCGGCGATCGTGATGATCATTGCCCTGAACGGGCTCTTCTACCACACCGCCCTCGGCCGTGCCTTCCGCGCCACCTCGGACGACGCCGTGACGGCGGGGCTGATGGGGATAGAGCCGAAGCGGATTTTCGCGATCGCCACCGGGATCGCAATGGTCGTGGTGACGCTGGCGGCGCTCTATCTCGGCATGCGCGCGAACTTCGACCCCTCGATCGGGCCGGCGCGGCTGATCTATGCCTTCGAGGCGGTGATCATCGGCGGCCTCGGCAGCCTGTGGGGAACGCTTGCCGGCGGGATCATCATCGGCGTGGCGCAGACGTTTGGCGCCGCGCTGAATCCGGAATGGCAGATCCTGGCCGGCCACATCGCCTTCCTGGCCGTGATGCTGCTCAAGCCGCGCGGGCTTTTTCCGCGCGCAGTGGATTGAGGGCGGCATGTATCGACTGACAACCCGCACCCGCGCCGGAACCGTGACCGCGATCATCGTGCCGATCTTCATCGTCGCCGCGCTCGCGCTGCCTGCCGTGGCCTCGCGTGGCGTCATACAGGATCTCTTCTTCATCCTCACCATGCTGACGCTGGCGCAGATATGGAACCTGCTGGCGGGCTATGGCGGCCTGGTGTCGGTGGGCCAGCAGGCTTTCGTTGGCATCGGCGCCTATGCGATGTTCGCCGGCGTGATCCTGCTCGGCTGGAATCCGGTCCTGGCGATCCCGCTGGGCGGCCTTGCCGCTCTGGTGCTGGCGGTTCCGACGGCCTTCTTCGCGTTCCGTTTGCAGGGCGCCTATTTCGCCATCGGCACCTGGGTGATCGCCGAAGTGACGCGACTGCTGGTCGCGCAGTGGAAGGCGCTCGGTGGCGGCACCGGCACCTCGCTGCCGCGCGAGGCGACGAGCAGTATCCTGGGCACCGATGCGGTCCGGGCGCTGTTCGGGGTCCGCGAGGCCGCGGCACGCGATGTTATGGCCTACTGGCTGGCTTTGGCGCTGCTCGTGGCCGTGACGGGAGGCATTTATTGGCTGCTGCGCAGTCGCCTCGGGCTGGCGCTGGCGGCCGTGCGCGACAATGTCGACGCGGCGCAATCGGTGGGCGTCGATACCGGCCGGCTCAGATGGGCGGTCTTTCTGATCGCCGCGGCCGCCACCGGGCTGACCGGCGCGCTGATCTTCCTGCAGACGGCCCGCATCTCGCCGAGCGCGGCCTTTGCCGTCACCGACTGGACCGCCAACGTCATCTTCATTGTCGTCATCGGCGGCATCGGCACCATCGAGGGGCCGATCCTCGGTGTGCTGGTCTTCTTCGCGCTGCGCTCGGCGCTGGCCGATTACGGCAGCTGGTACTTGATGACGCTCGGCCTCATCGCCGTCGTCGTGATGCTTTTTGCGCCAAAGGGGCTGTGGGGGCTGATTGCGTCCCGCAAGGGCCTGCACCTGTTTCCGGTCCGCCGCAGGCTGACCGGTCCGAAGATCAAGGGAGGAATTTGATGGCGGATATCGAAACCGACGTGCTGATCGTCGGCACTGGCCCAGCCGGCTCGGCCACCGCCGCGCTGCTGTCCAGCTACGGCGTCGCCAACATGATCGTCAATCGCTATCGCTGGTTGTCGAACACGCCGCGTGCCCACATCACCAACCAGCGCACGATGGAAGTGCTGCGCGACCTCGGTCCGGATGTCGAGGCAGAGGCCATGATGCACGCCTCGCCGCAGGAGCTGATGGGCGAGAACGTGTTCTGCGAAAGCCTGGCCGGCGAGGAGATCGGCCGCATGAAGAGCTGGGGCATCCACCCGCTCTCGAAGGCCGAACATCTCCTGTCGTCGCCCTGCCTCATGAACGATCTGCCGCAGACCTTCATGGAGCCGATCCTGTTCAAGTCGGCGTGTGCCCACGGGACGCAAGCACGCATGAGCACGGAATATGTCAGCCATGTCCAGGACGGGGACGGCGTGACCACGACCTGCCGCGATCGGCTGTCGGGCAAGGATTTCACCGTGCGGTCGAAGTTCTTCGTCGGTGCCGACGGCGGCAACTCGCTGGTGGCCGAGCATCTGGGCCTGCCGCTCGAGGGCAAGATGGGCGTCGGCGGGTCGATGAACATCCTGTTCAGGGCCGATCTCTCGAAGTATGTCGCCCACCGACCGAGCGTCCTCTACTGGGTCATGCAGCCCGGCGCCGATGTCGGCGGCATCGGCATGGGTCTGGTTCGCATGGTGAGGCCGTGGACCGAGTGGCTGATCGTCTGGGGCTACGACATCAACCAGCCGCCGCCGGACGTGACGCCGGAACTGGCCACCAGCGTCGCGCGTCAACTGGTCGGAGATCCCGCGCTCGAGATCGAGCTCCTGGGCGCGAACACCTGGACCGTGAACAACTGCTTCGCCACGCACATGCAGAAGGGGCGGGTGTTTATCATGGGCGATGCCGCGCACCGGCATCCGCCCTCGAACGGGCTCGGCTCGAACACATCGATCCAGGACGGGTTCAACCTCGCCTGGAAGCTTGCCAAGGTCATCAAGGGGCAGGCGGGGGTCGGGCTTCTGGACAGCTTCTCGGCCGAGCGCGCACCGATCGCGCGCCAGATCGTGACACGGGCGAACCAGTCCATCGCCGAATTCGGACCGATCTTCGAGGCGCTCGGCATGGACGGCGGCGTGGATCACGACAAGATCCAGAGGAACATGGAGGCTCGCGCCGATGCGACGCCCGTCGCCGAAGCGCAGCGCGAGGCGCTCCGCAAGGCCATCGCCTTCAAGAAGTACGAGTTCGACGCCCATGGCGTCGAGATGAACCAGCGCTATGCCTCGGGCGCGGTGGTGACCGACGGCCAGCGCGAGCCGGCCTTCGAGAAGGATCGCGAGCTGCACTATGCGCCGACAACCTGGCCGGGCGCGCGCTTGCCGCATGTCTGGGTCTTCGAGCGCTCGGGCAGGAAGGTCTCGACGCTCGATCTTTGCGGGCATGGCGAGTTCACGCTGTTGACCGGCATTGGCGGAGAGGCGTGGGTCGCCGCGGCGGAGACGGTGGGCGCGGAGCTCGGTCTGCCGATCCGCAGCCATGTGATCGGCCCGCGCCGCGCGATCGAGGATCATACCGGCGACTGGGCCGGCGCACGGGAGATCCGCGACACCGGCTGCCTGATCGTCCGTCCCGACCACCACGTCGCCTGGCGCTCCGAAACGCTGGCGGCCGAGCCGGCGGCCGAACTGCGCCGGATCTTCAAATCCGTTCTGGCGCGCTGAGGAGGATCGCATGATCGACGAACACGAATCCGGCTATTTCACCGAAGCGAACTCGGCCGAGGTCGTGGTGGCGCGGAACAGGAACGCCAAGGACGAGCGGCTCAAAGAGGTGATGGAGGTCATCACCCGCAAGCTGCACGAGGCGGTGAAAGAGATCGAGCCGACACAGGAGGAATGGTTCGGCGCGATCATGTTCCTGACGCGGACAGGCCAGATCTGCAACGAGTGGCGGCAGGAATACATCCTGTTGTCGGATGTTCTCGGTATCTCGATGCTGGTCGATGCGATCAACAACCGCAAGCCGTCGGGCGCCTCGGAATCGACGGTGCTGGGACCCTTCCACGTCGCCGACGCCCCCGAGCTGCCGATGGGCTCCAACATCTGCCTCGACCAGAAGGGCGAGCCCATGTTCGTGCATGGCCGCATCCTCGATACCGAGGGCAACCCGATCGCAGGCGCCAAGATCGACGTCTGGCAGGCCAATGACGAGGGCTTCTACGACGTGCAGCAGAAGGGCATCCAGCCCGACTTCAACTTGCGCGGCGTCTTTCGCACCGGCACGGACGGGCGCTACTGGTTTCGGGGCGTGAAGCCCAAATACTACCCGATCCCGGATGATGGCCCAGTCGGCAAGCTGCTGGGCGCGCTGGGGCGTCACCCCAATCGTCCGGCGCATCTCCACTACATCGTCGAGGCCGAGGGCTTCGAAGCGCTGACCACGCACATCTTCGACCCGGACGACCCGTACATCGATTCAGATGCCGTCTTCGGCGTGAAGAAGAGCCTGCTCGCCGAATTCCGCAAGGTCGAGGACGCCGAAGCTGCCGCCAGGGTCGAGGTTGCGTCCCCGTTCTACGACGTGGAGTTCGATTTCGTGCTGTCGCGCAAGGGAGGAAACTGATGGCTGCACTTGAGAAGATGTTCGATGTCAGGGGCAAGTCGGTGATCGTCACCGGCGGCGCCAGCGGCATCGGACAGGCCTATGCCGAGATCATGGCCGAGCATGGGGCAAAAGTCTGCATCTTCGACCTGAACCCAACGGGGCTGGAGAAGACCGTGACGGCGATCAAGGCGGCGGGTGGCGATGTCTGGGGCGAGGCCGTCGACGTCGGCGACCGTGCGGCCATGGCCGCAGCCTTCGACAAGGTGGCCGGGAAAGCGGGCTCGATCGACGTGGTGTTCGCCAATGCCGGGATTGATGCCGGACCGGGCTTCAACACCCCGACGGGCGAAAGGAACCCCGAGGGCGCCATCGAGAACCTGCCCGACGAGCACTGGGACAAGGTGATCGAGATCAACCTGACCTCGGTCTACACCACGATCAAACATGCCGTCCGGCACATGAAGCCGAATGGCGGCGGCCAGATCATCGTCACGTCGTCCATTGCATCGCTGATCAACGAGAGCATCGTGGGCACGCCCTACATGCCCGCCAAGGCCGCGGTGAACCATCTCGTTCGCCACATGGCGATGGAGCTTGGCGCCTACAACATCCGCATCAATGCCATCCTGCCCGGACCGTTCATCACCAACATCGCCGGCGGTCGGCTGCGCAATCCGGCGGACCGCGAGGCCTTCGAGGCCCAGTCGCTGCTCGGTCGGATCGGCGACCCGGAAGAGATCAAGGGCCTGGCGCTTTATCTGGCGTCGCCTGCCGCTTCCTACGTGACGGGCTCGCTGATCGTCATCGATGGCGGCTCGCTGCTGCGGATGACCTGAACACGCTTTGAACTGAGACCGGTCCCGTGGGCCGGAGAAACTTAACCCAGGGAGGAACCGACGATGAGCTACTACAACAGACTGGTGAAATCGGGCTTGCGGCCCAGCCGTCGAAGCGTGCTGAAGGGGATTGGAGCCGGCGTTGCCGCCAGCACGCTGGGCATGCCGGCCTATGTGCGCGCCGCGACGGCGGGGAAGATCAAGCTGGGCTACCTCAGCCCCACGACCGGACCGCTCGCCCTTTTTGGTGAAACGGATGGCTACACATTGCAGAAGATCCGCGCCCTGCTCGGCGGCCAGCTGCAATGCGCCGACGGCAATACTTACGAGATCGAGATCCTCGATCGCGACAGCCAGTCCAATCCGAACAAGGCATCGGAAATCGCCGGCAATCTGATCCTGAACGACGAGGTTCATCTGCTCGTGCCGGCCTCGACCACCGACACGATCCTGCCCGCGGCCGAGCAGGCCGAGCTTTATGAAACGCCCTGCATTTCCTCCGGCGCTCCCTGGCAAGCGGTGATCATGCCGCGCGGCGGCGGCAAGCAGACCTTCGACTGGACCTATCATTTCTTCTGGGGCCTCGACGAGGCGCTGAACACCTTCGTCGGACTCTGGAACCATCTGGAGACCAACAAGAAGGTCGGGATGCTGTTTCCCCAGAACATCGACGGCGAGACCTGGGGCAACGACGAATATGGCCTGCCGGCGCCGACCCGCAAGGCCGGCTACGAGGTCGTGGTGCCCGGTTATTTCCAGCCGCGCACCAATGATTTCTCCGCGCAGATCGCCGAGTTCAAGAAGCAGGGCTGCGAGATCATCGGCGGCATCACCTATCCCGACGATCTGAAGACGTTCGTCACCCAGTGCAACCAGCAGGGCTTCAAGCCGAAGGCGGTCACGGTGGCGGCGGCGCTCCTGTTCCCGGGCGGTGTCGAGGCGATGGGGCCGCTTGGCAACGGCATGTCCTCGGAGGTCTGGTGGACCCCGGCCTTCCCGTTCAAGTCGTCGCTGACCGGGCAGATCAGCAGCGACATCGCCAGCCAATGGGAGGCCGATTCGAAGCGCCAGTGGACGCAGCCGCTGGGCTATTCGCATGCCTTGCTCGAGGTCGCGCTCGACATCCTGAAGCGCTCTTCCAATCCGCTCGACCGTGCGGCCAATCGTGACGCTCTGGTCGCTACCGATCTGCAGACGCTGGTCGGTCATATCAAGTTCGACGGCTCGCCCCACAAGAACATCTGCAAGACGCCGATCTTCGGCGGCCAGTGGGTGAAGGGTGAGAAATGGCCTTATGACCTGAAGATCGTCGACAACACGGTCAATCAGCTCTTCGCGCCGCAGCAGGCTATCCAGCCGATCGCCTGGTGACATGAGCGGGAACGCGGGCAGAGTTATGGGTAGGGAAATCCTGCTGAAAGCGCACGGCGTGTCGAAGTCCTTCGGCGCTGTCCGCGTCCTGCATGACGTGAGTTTCGACGTGCATAGGGGCGAGGTCCTGGGCATCCTAGGCCCGAATGGCGCGGGCAAAACGACGCTGTTCAACATGATCAGCGGCGATTTGAAGACGTCCGGCGGCGAGATCCAGCTCGGCGACACCGCGCTTCGCGGCGAGCCGCCCTTCCGGCGTTGCCAGATGGGGATCGGGCGGACCTATCAGATCCCGCGTCCCTATTCCGGCATGACCACCTTCGAAAACCTGCTGGTCGCCGGCGCGTTTGGGCGCCGCGGGGGCCGACATCACAGCAGAGGATTTATGGCCCCCCGGCAGCGCCGAGAGCATAATAAAAACACCCGCGCCACCCCACAGCCACCGATAGCGGG
>NZ_JAMYSG010000065.1:0-7646 GCF_040321815.1 Mesorhizobium sp. M0239 | reverse complement strand
CGGGGCTGGACGGCTTCTGGATCGACCGGGTGCTGAACCGCGAGGACTGGATCGAAAGTCACATCGTCGATGCGGCATCGATCGCGGTGTCGCGCCGCCACCGTCGCGCCATGTGAGCATATTTGAACCGCACATTCTGCAGGACCTTCGCCTTCACCTCGATATGAAGTTGCTCGGTAACGGCCTCGCCCATGCGATGCATCTGGTGACGGCAGCAAGGACAAGCCTTCTGATCGTCGGGAAGGTCATACTCGACGCGCTCGCGCTGCAGGCGCAGAACCGTCAACTCACCGAACGCGTCGTCAAACTCGAGGAAGAGCTGGCGCTTGCACGACTGCATCGTTTTGCGCCGCGCAGTGAAAAGCACATTGACCGCCTCTTCAATGAAGCCGAACAGGCCGCGGATGAGGACGCCGCCGACAACGAAGATAGCGGCGTCGTTGTCCTGCCGGACACGGGCTTGCCGGCGAGCGAAGGGGCGACGGGAAAGAAGCGCGGCCGCAAGGCCTTGCCGGAAAACCTGCCGCGATTTCGTTGTCAAGGGGCCTTCACTGATTTCGCGGTAAAGCGGTCAGGATAGCCATAACAGAACGGTTGGTCACTGCCTTGTGCATTGGTCCGCGAGCATCAAATTCGAGGGGAGCCTGCCTTTGGGCGCATCGCATTACGCCGCAACCTTGTATTCGGTGGGTCTGCAAAAGACCCGGACCATGAAGCAGTCATTGGCTTCAGCAGCAAGGCTCCGAGGCGGCGGGGCCCATTCTCATGACGGCAAATAACGCCATGGTGTCCATCGGGACACCGCCACCTCGAATCGATACGCGCGGGCGTCATTACGGCGGTTGATCCGTCAGGCGCCCTGCAGTGTGTTCAGTTCATCGGGCGCAATGTGACGCCCATCGGGATTTCGCCGACGGTAACCAATCGCCAGAGCGCGATGAGTAACTTGCGTGCGAGCGCCACGATCATCGTCGTCTTGCGGGCGCCCTGTGCCGCTCGTGCCTGGAACCATTGCGTCAGTTCGCTATTCTTTTGGAATCTCAGGAAGCGCCAGGCCAACTGGATCAGCCCGCGTCGCACCCGGGCGTTGCCTGCCTTGGCCAACCCCTTTTCGCGTCGTTTAGATCCGCTCTCGTCGGGGGAGCCTGTCAGACCGGCGTAACGCGCCACCGCGCGCCGGTCTCTGAGGTTGCGGCTAAGCACCTCGTGGACCAGCATGTCGGCTGTCTCAATCCCGACACCAATCACGCGCGCCAATAGCACAACCATTGCATTATACCCCGACGCGGGCGCCTGCTCAAGCTGGGCAATTCTGGCTTTTTCAATCGTCGTGATCTGATCGCGCACCACCGCAAGCCGAGCCATGTCGCGCCGCATCTCTTCCAGCATATTCGGCGGAAGCGGCTGTCCTTCCGAAGTGCGCAGGTCCGGCAATTTCTTCGGCGCCCGGCGAAGCTCGGGCTTGAAGCCACGGATGCCGAGCCGAGCCAGCGCCCCTTTCATGCGATTGACTATCCGCGTTTTCTCGCTGACCAGGTTCTCCCGCTCGCGGCTCGGCCGCTTGGCATCCTCTTCCGCCAGTGATGGGATCGCCACCATGCGGCAGTGGCCACGCTCGCCACGCAGCCAACCCAGGAACACGCGCATCAGCATGGCCGTGTCTAGCCTGTCGGTTTTCGCCCGTCGGTGTTCACGGTTCACGGCGACGCTGGTTGAATGGATGACGTGAGCGTCTATGCCTCGCGTCTGCAGCCACCGGGCCAGCCAGAAGCCGTCTCGCCCAGCCTCGAAGGCCAGCGCGACCCGGTCTATCGGCATGCCCGCAGCCTCCGCCTCCGATCGCCAACGCGCGATCAAACCGAGCAATGCATTGGGATCGGGATCGAGTTTCTTGAGGGGGTGTCGCTGAACGCCGGGAAGCATTCCGGCCACCAGCCAGTTATTTTGACTCATTTCTACAACGACGAGCACAGTGCGAGCTTGATCCAATACAGTGATTGATCGGCTGAGATCGTCGACTTTGGACATGATAGTCTATCCTTCGGGTTGATCGTACGATGATGGTGCCACCTCGCCGCTCCCCCGCATAGCTTCTCATGCATCAGAGCACTCAACAGCAAAAGGTGCGGGGAAATTCGCGCTTACGTTGAAGCGGTCCAGCAGCAAGGGTGAGTAGTGAACGACCCAGCGATGGAACGTCGAATGGTCGAATGATCGACACCGATACAGCGCTCGGTCCATCATTTCTCGAAAATCAGCAGGCTCACGCCACAGGCCAGATACCAACGAACGCAAAGCAGGATGACGGATTGGCCGAAATGGCGGCCTTTGAACATCAGCATCACTCTCCGAAACGCCAGAGGTCAATGCCATCCCAGGCGTAACCGAATAGTTTGCAACAGAACCTCATTGCTGCAACGGCCGAAGAAAAGAGGCGACTTTCCCATGCGGAGCAGAGGCCAATCACACGCTCAGGCATATGTATTTCATCTCTGTATAATCATCGATTCCGTATTTTGAACCTTCGCGGCCAAGGCCAGATTGCTTGATGCCACCAAAAGGCGCAACTTCGGTGGAGATCAGCCCAGTGTTAACCCCGACCATGCCGCACTCGAGAGCCTCCGCCACCCGGAAGATGTTCGAGACATCTCTGGAATAGAAGTAGGAAGCGAGGCCAAACTTGGTGTTGTTCGCCATTTCTATCACTTGTTCCACGGTCGAAAACTTGAACAATGGCGCGATAGGGCCGAACGTCTCTTCCCTGGAGAGGCGCATATCCCCCGTTGCTCCGGTCAAGATAGTGGGCTCGAAAAAGAGCCCGCCTTGGCTCGCAGGCTTGCCACCGACCTCCACTGTAGCCCCCTTGGCGACCGCGTCGGTAACGTGCTCTAATACCTTCTTCAACGCATTCCAGTCGATGAGAGGGCCTGTCGTGACCCCTTCGGCAAAGCCGTCGCCGACTTTCATCTGGCGGACGCGCTCGGCAAGCTTGGCCGCAAAGGCATCATAGATGCCTTCCTGAATATAAAGCCGATTGGCGCAGACGCAGGTTTGCCCAGCATTGCGGTATTTGGAAATCATTGCGCCGTCGACGGCAGCGTCGAGATCCGCGTCATCGAAGACGATGAAGGGCGCGTTACCACCGAGCTCGAGGCCGAGCTTTAAGATCTGCTCTGCGCCTTGCCGCATTAGAATTTTTCCAACATTGGTCGAGCCCGTAAACGTGAGCTTCCGGATCTTCTCATTGCTGCAGAATTCCTGACCGATCATCGCCGCATCGGTGGTGGTGAGCACAGAAAAAAGACCGGGTGGCAAACCAGCGCGTTCGGCAAGGAGAGCCAGGGCCAGCGCGGATAGGGGTGTCTGAGCCGCAGGTTTTGACACCATGCTGCAGCCGGCAGCGATTGCCGGGGCCATCTTGCGGGCAAGCATCGCATTCGGGAAGTTCCACGGCGTGATGGCCCCAACAACTCCGATGGGCTGCTTGATCACGATGATGCGCTTGTCCGGCTGATGACCCGGAATGGTGTCGCCATAAACTCGCTTTGCTTCCTCACCGAACCACTCGACGTAGGATGCACCATAAAGGATCTCTCCCTTCGCCTCCGGCCATGGTTTTCCCATCTCCAAGGTGAGAATGGTGGCAAGATCATCGACATTCGATACTATGAGGTCGTACAGTTTTCGCAGAACTGCGGCGCGCTCCTTGCCCGCCGTTTTCGCCCAGCTCTTCTGGGCAACATGAGCAGCATCAATCGCCGACCTGACCTCTTCTTCACCGAGATCTGGAAGGGTTGCGAGGACTTCGCCGGTTGAGGGATTGGTGACCTCGAACGTGAGGCCCCTTGAACCTGCCGCTACCCAGCCAGTCCCTACAAGAGCTTTGTCCGTCGCTAACGACTTGTCTTTCACCTTTGCTAGAACTATTTCAGAAAGTGACATTGGTTTCTCCGTATCGGTGCGAGTCCAAGAGCCGCCGTTTATATCTACCTGGGATAGAACTTCGCGCTTTATTGGGCGTTGGATTGTTCAAGGATGGGCAGATTGCAGAAACGAAGAGTAATCTCAAGCAACCGCCTAGGCTGATCGATTGCCACGGAATACTCCCTCTCCGCACCTCTCAAAGGACTCCCGGCACACCTGCTACACCCCCTCCACATTCACTTGCGGTGAGGATTCGCCCACCAACGACCGGCGGCTGGCCGTTCAAGGGTTTCGCCATATTGAAATAAACCTGTATAAACGACAAATACTCCCGTTTCAGTCCAACAATTCGTCGGAATAGACCACGGCTGGAGAAGGAGCGCTGAAACCTTCGCACCGTACAGCTTCCACGGCTTTCTCAAGGTCATTCACGAGCAAAGTTATATACTCGTCCCGCAGCGGCCCAAGTACAAGTTGTATTGCCTCTGGATCCTTTAGTATATTTATGTTCCACCCGTACTTCTTCATCTTGCCTGCAATCGAATAGATGTCCGAGTAATCGCTGCCAATTCCGACTACGTTAAGCTCCGCTCCGCCGACTATTTTTAAGCCAGAGCGCTGTTTAACGAAGGCCAATATGGCGTCTCTCAGCTTGAGAATTTGAGTTGCCCGCGAAAGGTATCCGTCCCGCCCCAGGTAACGCATGACTGCCCAGGCTGAAGCGATTGCGCCACCATTACGCGTCCCAGTAAGAACTGGTGATCGATAAAGCCCTGCTGCCCATGTGTCGAAAACGAAGGGTTGGTTGCGGGCGATATCTCTATTTTTATAGAAAACACCTGAAACGCCCTTGCCGCTATAGCCGTACTTATGAAAGTCCGCCGAAATTGAACTTACGCCAGGGACTCGAAAGTCGAAGTCGGGAACGTCTCGTCCGAGCTCGCCCACAAAAGGCGCCAAAAACCCACCAACGCAAGCGTCCACATGCAGCCAAATCCCATGTCTGCTGGCAATTTCTGCTAATTCTCGAACTGGGTCACAAACGCCATGCGACCAGGAGGGCATTGACGCGAGCATCATGACTGTATTTTCGCTAACTGCTTCGGACATTGCTGAGACATTTGCACGAAAATTTGCGTCGACCGGTACGCGACGAAGGGAATATCCGAAGTACCGTTCATATTTCTCGAATGTGGGATAGCCCGTCTGCGGGATTACTATTTCTGGCCGAGTAATATCCGGCCGTCTTTCTTTGGCGCTCGCTAGGGCAGCAGCAGTAGCGAGAAAGAGGCTCTCGGAACCGCCGCTTGTCACGGCCCCGGTTGCATCATTTCCAGCGTGGAACAGACTAAGCGCCATCTGTATTAGATCGCGTTCAAATTTTACCACGGTAGGGTAGTTGTTGCCCTTCGTAAAAAAGGCAAGGTGAGCGGCCTTGGCAACTTCGAATGTGCCATCATCAAGCAGGAGCCCACGGTCATTGAGCCAACGATCTGGGAACGTCGAGCGCGGGTCTGCGTCTTGTGAACGCAGCTGCTCTAGTTCTTGTTCAATCTCGTCGCGGGTCATCCCCCTCTGGGGAAACGCGTGGGCAGTTGTGGTTTTGTATAGTGTGCTTGACATATGTTTAGCCCCCTATGAGTGCTCTTTTCAAGGACGAATTCTGGCAAACCGGAAATAATGGGTGTGTTTTTGTTTTCGGCCTTCGTCCGAAGCCCTGTAGATGTGCTTCAGGGCTGCGGGAACCGCCTTGCCATCCTTGTGGGAGACGAAGTCCACGCTCTGGCGCAGCAGGTGAACGGTGCAGGTCGGCACCGTCGCCTCCAGGAAGATGGCCACGATGGCATCGGGAAAGCTCTCAGGCCGTCGCTCGATCAGGATGTCGTCGCCGCCCCGGGTTCATGACCCTCAGCCAGAACTTGGCACCCTCATTCTGCTCCAGCGAGAGCCCCAGAATCCCCTTGGTGCCGTCGGCACTGACGCCCGGGGGGACGATGTTTGGATAACGCTGTGGGCGGATTGAAAGCATCTTCCTCCTCCTTTGTTAGATACCACTAGCACCACAGGCAAAGTAACGGTTGCCGAATGTCGCCTCCAAAAACGAAAAGCTTTCGGAGAGAACCTTTGGGTCGAACACGAAGACGCACGCTACCCATCAATTGGACACCTCGAAAAACCTCCCCATTTCGACCGATTCGTGATTCACTGTCATTGTGATTTGCGGAAGACTGGGAATGCGGGGACAGGCGGGGTTCTGGGACATCGACGAGCGCTATCTGCGGCTGAGCGAGGCCTGCGATCCGCTGGAGAAGCTGAATGCGGTGGTGCCGTGGGAGGTTTTCCGCAAGCCGCTCGGCAGGGCGCTAAAGCGCTCCGATGGCGCGAAGGGTGGCCGGCCGCCTTACGATCCGGTGATGATGTTCAAGATCATGGTCCTGCAGGCGCTCTACGGCCTGTCTGACGACCAGGCCGAGTTCCAGATTCAGGACCGTTTATCCTTTATGCGCTTCCTCGGGCTGGGCTCGGAGACAGGGTGCCGGACGCCAAGACGATCTGGCTGTTCCGGGAGCGTCTCGCACGGCCGGCGCGGTGGACAACCTGTTCGCCCGTTTCGACAATCACCTCGGCAAGGCCGGCTACCTGGCGATGGGCGGGCAGATCGTCGATGCCGCCATCGTGGCGGCGCCCAAGCAGCGCAACACCGACGCCGAGAAGACTGACATCAAGGCGGGCAAGGTTCCTGACGCCTGGAAGGAGAAGCCGGCCAAGCTGCGCCAGAAGGACCGCGATGCCCGCTGGACGGTGAAGTTCTCGAAAGCCAAGGTTGCCGAGGAGGGAAAGGCGCAGCAACGCGACATCGCCATTCCCGCCTTCGGGTACAAGAATCACGCCTCGATCGATCGCAGGCACGACTTCATCCGGGATGGAACGTCACGAGCGCGTCAGCCTATGACGGTGCTCAGCTTCGCAATGTGCTCAATCGGGGCAACACCGGCTCGACGGTGTGGGCCGACTCCGCCTATCGCTCGAACAAGAACGAGGAGTGGCTCGACCGGAACGGCTACGTCTCCGACATTCACCAGAAGAAGCCGCAGGGCCGGCCGATGAGCGAGGCTACGTCGCGGGCCAACGGCCGGCGCTCAAAGACCCGCGTCTTCGTCGAGCACTTCTTCGCGCAGCAGAAATTCCGCATGGGTCTGTTCGTGCGCACGATCGGCATCGCGCGGGGCAGGATCAAGATCGGCATGGCCAACCTCGCCTAAAATCTCACCAGCTTCGTATGGCACCAGGGGCGAACTGCGCCCACATGACGGCGACGGCGGCGCAAACCGCCGCGGCGACCGCATCAATCTCAACAACCAAATCCGAAGCGACCGCCGTTCATCAGTTCATCAGTCCACGCAGAACATCAGCGCGGCCCTACCGGTCCGCGAAAGCCGGTAGTTCGAGGTGTCCATCTGGGTCTATGGGGTCAACGATGACGACGGGATCTTGGCCTTCACTGATGAAGGCATCGAGGAGGTCGCCTCCTCCTCGAAGAATATCATCGCGTCTCCCATCGAAAGCTTGACCCCAGCACCGCAGTGCTCAGGGCCACCGGATACGCACGTCTGCGGTCTTCACCGGGCTTCACCGGCTTTCGATTACCCACATCGTCGGCTTATCCAATGGAGATGCCGAAGGCGATGTCGTGCAAGCGGATCATGCCGCGCCAGACGACC
>NZ_JAMYSG010000064.1:0-7708 GCF_040321815.1 Mesorhizobium sp. M0239 | reverse complement strand
TGACCAGAACCCTCATCAGAAGCGCCCATCCGTAACATGCCTGGGGAACAGACCCTTGATGTCGTAGATGACGCCCGGGGTCTTGGAGGACATTAGCTGATCTGGTCGCGCGGAGTTACCCTCGCCGTGAGGTGAAGGCAAACCGGTGATAGGAGGCTCAACCAAGATCGATATTCGCACTTACAAACCTTCGGTCTCTTCGTCGTCGAGCATCTGTCACCTCAGCGCACCCTTGTCTGCGCGTGTGGGACGCCGGCTTTGTACCCAACCGAATACAGGCACGGGAGTTCCATTCCTGCACGGAATGGGGTGGGAGAGCCGCACTTCATTGCTGGCGATGCTGAATAGGCGCCATCAACCAGCTTCGCTGATCCTGGCGCTCACCGGCGTGCCCTTCAGCTCCTCAAATCGGGATCCCGTTCGGGAAAAACGAGACTGGCCAATGGACGCCCGATCGTCTCGCTGCTCCAAACGTCCGCTCCTGGCTCTTGGAGCTGTAAGGGGTGCCATGTCGGCTGGATTACCGCCCCCAGACGACGGCATTCTCGTGCCGTTTGATGATGTGCTTCAGATTCTCGAAGGCGGTCGTGACGTGGCCGGCGAAGCGCTCTGCCGCCGGCGAGCGCGGTCCGCTGACCCGGCGCAGGATGCCGAGTGAGCGGCTGGGCTGCGGAATTTCATAGGGCAGCACCGTCACCCGGTTTTCCTTGCGCTGCGCGAAGACCACGGAGAATGGCAGCACCGCCAGCGCATCGGTTTCGGCAAGGAAGTTGATCACGCTCATCAGCGAGCCTCCCGAATAGCGGACGTTGAGGTCCGACATGCCGATGCTCATCAGGATCATCTGCAGGTCCGACATCAGCGGAGAGCCGGGTAGGGGGGCTACCCAGGGAAAGCTGGTCAGGTCATGCGCCCTGAGGCGGCGATTTCGCAGCAGGGGATGGTCGGGCCGGCAAGCCACGACGTTGCGTCCGGGCAGGATTTCGGTGAATTCGAAGCCGGGTCCCAGGTCGAGCACGCCGATCGGCACGATCCCGAGATCGATCTGGTTGCTCTCCAGCGCCGCGACCATCTCGGGCAGGTTCATATAGCTTTGCTGAACGGTGACCTCGGGTTCGAGCTTCTGGAATTCTCCGATCATCCGGCTGATCATCGCATCCATGAAGAAGGGCACGCCGCCGACACGGACGACGCCCTTCGTGCCTTTCATGAAGCCCTGGACCGCATCCGACGCCTTGCGCGACGCGGTGATGATCGTGCGGCCCTGCGCCGCCAACTGGAAGCCGAGCGGTGTCGCCTGCAGCGGCCGGCGACCCTTGAGGAAAAGCGGCTCGCCCACCCGCGCCTCCAGCATGGCCAGCGATCGACTGACCGCCGGCTGGGTCAGGCCCAGCATAGCGGCTCCTTCCGACACGCCGCCGGCATCCAGCACCGCGGCGAGCTGCATGAGGTGGCGCTCGTTCAGCTTCATAGCAAAACGCTATACAAGGGACGCCACATCTCATCAAGCATCGCGTCGGGCCGTGCTATCCCGCTTGGCAAGGGGAAGGGAGGCCCCGGCGGAATGCACGGCCAGCACGACCCGAAGCGAGATGAATTCCCCAAGGCGATCTCGACGCAGGCCGAGGAATTCTCACGGCGCCTGACGGCAATGGGCCAGTCCCGCCTGGCGGCGGCGGCGCAGGCAGCCGTCGACGGTTTGCACGCGCTGATCGTCGAGCTGCGACCCTCGGGCGAGGAGTTCCGTCAGGCGATCGATTTTCTGACCGAGGTTGGCCACTGCGCCGATGCGCGGCGCCAGGAATGGGTGCTGTTCGCCGACGTCCTGGGCGTGTCGTCGCTGATCGAGGATCAGAACAGCCCGCGCCCTGTTGGGGCGACCCCAAACACCCTGGCCGGCCCCTTCTACCGGGCCGACGTGCCGGTGATGCCGCTCGGCGCGAACATCTCGCGCGATCACAAGGGCGAGCCGCTGGAGGTTGCGGGCCGGATCGTCGCGCTCGACGGCGATGCGATCGGCGATGCGATGGTCGAGATCTGGCAGGCCAATGCCGAGGGTCTCTACGAGAACCAGGAACCCGACAGGCAGCCGGAATTCAATTTGCGTGGACGGTTCCGCACCGATCCGCAGGGACGCTTCGTCTTCGTGACGGTGAAGCCGAAGGGCTACACGCTGCCATCGGACGGACCGGTCGGTCAATTGATGTCGGCGCTTGGCCTTGGCCTCGAGCGGCCGGCCCATATCCATTTTCGCGTCTCGGCGGAGGGCTTCGAGACGCTGACGACCCACATCTTCGACCGGTCGGACCCTGCGATCGGCCGGGATGCCATCTTCGGGGTCAAACCCGAACTCATGGCCGAGTTCCGCGCGCTGCCGCCCAACGGAGGAAAACGGAAGCACGCGCTCGACCTCAACCTCGTGCTCTGTCCACAGCGGCGGGGCGAAACCGAAACCTCTGGGAGGAGATGACCGATGGCACGTGTCAGCGGCTACCACCATTTGACGCTCTCGACCGACAGCGCTCAGGAAGATTTTGATTTCTATACCAAGGCACTGGGCCTGCATTCGGTGAAGCGCACCGTCTTGTTCGACGGCGTCATCCCTGTCTATCACCTCTATTACGGCTCGCCCAACGGCGATGCCTCGACGATCATCACCACCTTCCCGTTCCGCAAGCCAGGCGTCTATGGCCGCCGCGGGTCCAACCAGTCGCGCACCATCATGCAGTCGATTCCCAAGGGGGCCGCGGATTTCTGGGTCGACCGGTTGAACGCGCGCGGCATCGAGGCCATCAAGATCACTCGTTTTGGCGCCGACCGTGCGGCTTTCGCACATCCCTGCGGCATTCCGCACGAGCTGGTGGAAAGCGACAGGGATACGCGCGCGCCGATCACCAACGAGGCGCAGGGCATCGGCAAGGCGCACGGCATCAAGGGAATATACGGCGCCGTGGTGGCGGTGATGGACCGCACTGCGATGGACGACTTCCTGACCATCGCGTTGCCGCTGGAGAAAGAGGCTGACGACCATGAGGGACTGGTGTTCCGCGTGCCCGACGCGACCGGCGTCGCTCAGCGCGTGGAGGTCATTGTCGACCGCGACAGCCCGCAGGGCACCTGGACGCTGGCGGGCGGTACGATCCACCACCTCGCCCTCAACACCGGCGACGAAGAGAACCAGCTGAAACTGCGCGCTCATATCGAGGGTCTCGGCTTCACGGATATATCGGAGCAGAAGGACCGCAACTACTTCAAGTCCTGCTATGTCCGCTCGCCCGGCGGCGCGCTGTTCGAAATTGCCTGGACCACGCCGGAAGGCTGGGCCAAGGACGAGCCTCCGGGCCAGATCGGCAAGACGCTGGTCTTCCCGCCGTGGTTCAAAGATCGTGAGAGCGAATTGCAGGTCGGCCTGGAAGAGGCGGACTTCACGTGAGTTCAGGCAGCGGTCCGCTCCGGCTTGGGCCAAGAGGCCCGGAGGCGAAGGCGATCTGCGTCTTCGTCCACGGCCGTGGCCAATCGCCCGAAGAGATGCAGTCCCATGTGCTGTCGCGGCTTTCCGCAACCGCCGTGGCCTTTATCCTGCCGCGTGCACCACACGGCATGTGGTGGGAGGCGCGTGCCGTCGACCCGTTGACGCCGGTCGCCCGGGCGCAGCTTTCCGACGCGCTCGACCACCTTGCGGCCGCAATGGTCGCGGCGCGGGCCGAACTGCCCGGACTGCCGCTTCTTCTCGCGGGCTTCTCGCAAGGGGCGTGTCTGTCGATCGAATACCTCTGCGCGGGGCTGCCGCCGCCGGATGCTTTGGCGGCCTTCACGGGCTGCCGTGTCGGCGTTCCGGCGGACGAAAGATCCGAGGCCGCGCCGGCCGGAATGCCGATCTATCTTTCCGGCGGCGATGCCGATCCCTGGATACCAGTCTCGGCGTTTGCCGATGCCGCGCAGTCGCTGGGCCGCATTGGCGCGAGCCTGCGGGCCGATCTCTTCCCGGGACGGGGCCATGAGGTCTCGGACGCCGAGATCGTCATGCTGGGCACGATCCTCGACGACCTCGCGGCCGGGCGCGGCCCGCGCATGGAGGCGGCGCGATGATGGACAGCTTCACCTTTCCGGGCCTGACGACACGGGTGGTCTTCGGTGCCGGCACCATAGCTCGCGTCGAAGAGGAAGTCCGGCGGCTCGGCCATGACAAGGTGATGGTGCTTTCGACACCGCATCAGATGGGCGATGCGGAAAGACTGGCCGTAAGCCTTGGTGGCCTCGCCGCCGGGATCTTTGCCGGCGCGGTCATGCATACCCCTGTCGAGGTCACGGAAAAGGCCGTCGGTGCCTTCCGCGGCAGCGGCGCTTCGGCGGTCGTCAGCCTCGGCGGCGGCTCGACCACCGGGCTCGGCAAGGCCATTGCCGTGCGCACGGGCGCCGACCAGGTGGTCATTCCCACCACCTATGCCGGCTCGGAAATGACCGACATCCTCGGCGAGACGGCGGCCGGCGAGAAGACTACCCGCCGCTCGCCGGACATTCGCCCCGAGACGGTGATCTACGACGTCGATCTGACACTGAGCCTGCCGGTAAGTCTCACCGTCACCTCGGCGATGAACGCGATCGCTCATGCGATGGAGGCCTTGTATGCCCCCGATCGCAACCCGGTGATCGTGCTCATGTGCAGGGATGCCATGATTGCCTTCAAGGACGGCATTCCAAGGCTGATCCGCGACCCGCAGGATCGCGCGGCGCGGACGCAGGCGCTCTATGCGGCCTGGTGCTGCTCGACCGCGCTCGGCTATGTCTCGATGGCGCTGCATCACAAGCTGGCGCATGTCTTCGGCGGCTCGTTCGATACGCCGCATGCCGAGACCCACGCCATCCTGCTGCCGTACACGACCGCCTTCAACGAAACGGCGGTGCCTGATCTGTTGCGTCCGATCACTAGGGCATTCGGTGGTGGCTCGGCGGGCGGCGGGCTCTGGGATTTCGCACAGTCGGTCGGCTCCCCGCTGAGCCTGAAGGCGATCGGCATCGAGGAGGCCGATCTCGACCGCGCGGCGGCGATCGCGGTCAAGAATGCCTATGCGAATCCGAGGCCAATCGATCCAGGATCGATAAGGGAACTCCTTCAGGCGGCGTGGGAGGGACGCCGTCCGGGGGCTTGAGAATAAAACAAGAGGGAGGAACTACACATGATCACAAGACGTAGCCTACTGAAAGCCTCGGCGGCGACAGGCCTGGCGCTGGGCGGTTCGCGCCTGGCGACGCCGGCCATCGCGCAAGGCGCCAAGATCCGCCTGGGCTATGTTTCGCCGCAGACCGGGCCGCTTGCCGGCTTCGCGGAGAGCGATGCCTACAACATCAAGGCCTTCCTCGCTTCCGAGGCAGGCAAGAACTTCGAGGTCATCGTCAAGGACAGCCAGTCGAACCCCAATCGCGCGGCCGAGGTGGCGAAGAGCCTGATCGTCGATGACGAGATCAACCTGATGCTCGTCGGCTCGACGCCCGAGAACACCAACCCAGTGGCCACCACCTGCGAGGCGGAGGGCGTGCCGGTCATCTCGACGATGGCGCCGTGGCAGCCCTGGTTCATCGGCCAGCAGGGCAGTCCGGCCGATCCGGCCTCGTGGAAGCCTTTCAACTTCGGCTATCATTATTTCTGGGGTCTCGAAGACATCATCGCCGTCTACACCGGCATGTGGAAGCAGCTTTCCACCAACGGCAAGGTGGGCGGGCTGTTCCCCAACGATGCCGACGGCAATGCCTGGGGCGACCCGAAGAATGGGTTGAAGCCCGGCCTCGACGCCGCCGGCTTCAGCCTTGCCGATCCTGGCCGCTATCAGAACCTTTCGGACGATTTCACCGCGCAGGTCAACGCCTTCAAAGCCGCCAATGCCGAGATCGTTACCGGGGTGGTCATTCCGCCCGACTTCACCACCTTCTGGAACCAGGCCCGCCAGCAGGGCTTCAAGCCCAAGGCGGTGACGGTGGCCAAGGCGATCCTTTTCCCGCAATCGGTCGAGACGCTCGGCGACGCCGGCCACAACCTCTCGTCCGAGGTCTGGTGGTCGGCCTCGCATCCGTTCAAATCGTCGCTGACGGGCGAGAGTTCGGCCGAACTCGCTGCGGATTTCACCGCCAAGACCGGCCGTCCCTGGACCCAGCCGATCGGTTTTGTCCATTCGCTGTTCGAGGTGGCGGCCAATGTCATGGGCCGCGTGTCGGATCCAACCAATGCCGAGGCGATCGCGGCGGCGATAGCGGCCACCGACATGACGACGGTAGTGGGCAAGGTGGCCTGGAGCGGTGCGGGATTGCCACCTTTCGCCGCGAAGAACGTCTGCAAGACGCCGCTCGTTGGCGGGCAGTGGCGCAAGAAGGCCGGTGGCGGCTTCGATCTGGTGATCGTCGAAAACGCCGGCGCCTCCCAGATACCCACCGCCGGCAAGATGGAAGCCCTGGCCTGACGCTGCCGAGGGCGGCTGATACCGCCGCCCTCGTTCGGCGCGACCCAAGGATGACAGTGATGATACTCAGGCTGGAAAACGTTTCGAAGTCCTTCGGCGCCTTGAAGGTTGCGGATTCCGTGACCGTCAGCGTGCCGCGCGGCGAAGCGCTGGGCATTATCGGCCCGAACGGCGCCGGAAAATCGACGCTCTTCAACCTGATCACCGGCAATCTGTTTGCAAATGAGGGTCGCATCGAATTGCTCGGCCGCGACGTGACCCGTGCTCCGGCGATGGAGCGGGCGCGCATGGGCGTTGGCCGCAGCTTCCAGATTCCGCAGCCTTTCGAGGGGCTGACCGTGTTCGAAAATCTCTTGACCGCTGCCGCCTTCGGCCGCGGCGGACGCGAGGCCGAGATGGTCGACGATTGCGCTGGTATCCTCGAGGAGACGGAGCTTCTCAGGAAGGCCAATTTCGTGGCCGGCTCGCTGAGCCTTCTCGACCGCAAGCGCCTCGAACTCGCCCGCGCCCTGGCGACAGGCCCTGAGCTTCTGCTTCTGGACGAGATCGCCGGCGGTCTGACGGAGGGCGAATGCAAGGCCCTGGTCGCGACGATCAAGGCGATCCATGCCAGGGGCACGACAATCATCTGGATCGAGCATGTGCTGCACGCCCTGAATTCGGTGGTAGAGCGGCTTCTCGTGCTGGATTTCGGGCGTGTGATCGGGATCGGTGCGCCTGATGAGATCATGGCCTCGAAGGCGGTTCGCGAAATCTATCTGGGGCTCGAGGTCTGATGCTGGAAACGCGCGGCCTCACCGCGAATTACGGCCAGTTCCGGGCGCTGTTCGGTGTGGATATCACTGTCGCGGTGGGCGAATGCGTGGCGATCATCGGCGCCAACGGCGCCGGAAAATCCACGCTGATGCGCTCGATCACGGGCGTGATCGGCAATGAGCCCGGCATGGTGCTGCACCGGGGCGAGCCGATCGGCGCGCTGTCTTCGGCCGAGATCATGAAGCGCGGCATCGCCATGGTGCCGGAAGGACGCCGGCTGTTCCCCTCGCTGACCGTCGAGGAAAATCTGCTGGTCGGCGGGCAGGCGCGCAAGGTGCCGGGGCCGTGGAGCCTCGACGCCGTCTATGACCTTTTTCCGATCCTGCGCGAGCGGCGCAAGAGCCCCGGCACAGCGCTCTCGGGCGGCCAGCAGCAGATGGTGGCGATCGGCCGGGCGCTGATGTCGAACCCCGAATTACTGCTCTGCGACGAGATCAGCC
>NZ_JAMYSG010000063.1:0-9550 GCF_040321815.1 Mesorhizobium sp. M0239 | reverse complement strand
GCATGAAAGGGCCTCCAAAGAGCGAGTTGCGATGGCCCACTCTGCCAGAGTGCGGGCCACGATCCACTCCCCATGGGATCTGCCGCGCCTGCGAGGATGTGGTCGTTCAGGCTCCGGCGCCCGCCCGGCTGATCGAGAGCGGTTTGCCAACCGAGGCGACGGTCGCTCAGGTGCTGGTGTCCAAATATGCTGACCACCTGCCGCTCTATCGTCAGGCGCAGATCTATGCCCGGCAGGGCATCAATCTCGACCGGTCTACGCTTGACACGCTCAAGGCAAATGGCGACGAAGTCGTCGTCACACTGAAGGGCGGCAATGCTGACTTCCCTTATCTGATGACTGATTATCATCTCGTCATCCAACCGAACGGGGGCAAGGACAATCCGGCTGCCGGCATCGGCGCCGGCCCATACGAGATTACGGTCAACGAGCCGGGCGTACGGCACGGCGGCGAAAGATTCAAGAATTTCTGGCAGGACGAGAAGCGGGGCCATGCCGATCAGATCGAGATCATCGTCATCAACGACGCCACGGCGCGTATTTCGGCCCTGCGAAGCAACCAGGTCCACATGATCGACCGCGTTGAGCCGAAGGTCGTGGACCTGGTCAAGCATATCTCCGGCGTGACCGTCCAGAACGTTTCGGGGCGCGGCTACTATTGCTTCAACATGTTCTGCGACACGCCTCCCTTCGACAACAACGATCTTAGAATGGCGCTAAAGCTCGCCATCGACCGCGAGCAGATGCTCGCCCAGATCCTGCGCGGCTATGGCTCGGTGGCCAACGACTTCCCAATAAACGGTTCGTACCCGCTGTTTTCCGACGATATCGAGCAGCGCACCTTTGATCCGGACAAAGCCAAATTTCACTATCGGAAGTCGGGCCATAGCGGACCGTTCCTGCTGCGCACCTCCGACGTCGCCTTCCCCGGCGCCGTCGATGCCGCGCAACTCTATCAGCAGAGCTGCGCCAAGGCCGGAATTGCCATCGAGGTCAAGCGCGAGCCGAGCGACGGCTACTGGTCGGAGGTCTGGCTAAAGCAGCCATTCGCCGCCACCTTCTGGACTGGTCGCGCGACGCAGGACCAGGCGTACTCCGTCGCGTATTTGTCGACGGCCGCATGGAACGATACGCGCTTCGTCAACGAGAAGTTTGACAAGCTTCTCATCGAGGCGAGGGCTGAACTCGATCAGGGGAAGCGCAAGAACCTTTATCGCGAGATGGCAATCATCGTTCGCGACGAGGGCGGCCTGATCGCGCCGTTCTTTAACCAGTTCATCGATGCGACGGGGCCAGGCGTGAAAGGGTTCGTGAAGCATCCTGCGCGGGATATGAGCAACGCCTCCGCCTTAACTGTATGCTGGCTCGAGCCCTGACGGCGTGATATCTGACGCGGGGTAGGTGAGCCCTCGCCGCTGAGCTCTGTTGGTTCCCCTGCTCAAGAGCAGTGACTAATCGTCCTGCATGCCATGCAGCTTAGAACGCGCTTCCCAAAGTGGGGTTTGCGCGGTGGCGCCTTTAGCGCGGAGACCGCTCCCTGAGGGACTAGCGAGATCGCCTTATGCCGCCTCTTTCGTGCAGAGCGCGCTAAAAGGGGGGCGCCGGTGGATGCCAGCGTTGCCACCAGCCATCTGCCTAATGCATAGACGAACGTGCGCCGCGACCCCCTTGGGGTCGTATATCTCGTCAGGCACCGGAATCTTCCATCCGCGATGCCCCACATGGCAGTAGCATGCCCAACATCGGCTTCGCAGTGGCTGAAGCAACTGCGGCCTTGGAACTCTTTGGGTAAGCGTTTCACCAGACACCTTTCCCGAAATTTGTCTTGATGGTTAGGTCGCTTGTTGGTCGGCGCGCCGGCGCCGATCACTCCGGGTCATAATGGGTGACGTAGTGGAGTTCGCGGAGGGCGGGAACGGCGAGGGAGATGCTCTTCAGCACTCCCAGCGCCCCGGACTTTGACTGCGGGTCAGAGTGACGCTCGAGAGTCGACGCCACATCCTGCGGTGTCACGGCTTTACCGTCGTGGAACTCAAGCCCCTTCCGAATCTTCATGGTCCAAGTTTTGGCGTCCTTGCTGGCCCCAATACTCTCAGCGATGCGGTTTTCCAGTCCACCATCTGGCAGGAAGCCCGTCCTCGGCAAGCCCAGGCCAGGGCCCCAGACCGCGCGCTTCGTCGAGCATGAGGCCTACAAAGACCGAGAGTTACGGGGTCGATCCTGGTTGCCTAACGCGACGCGGTGGGCAACTGGCCCAGGATGTTCGACATCAGGAGCATATAAAACGTGTAGACGAGCATTAACACCATTAAAGTGAATGGGGACGAAGTCGTCGTAACCTTGAAGGACGCCAATGCTGACTTCCCTTACTTGATGACTGACTATCATCTAATTATTCAGCCGAATGGGGGGAAGGACAATCCAGCCGCAGGCATCAGCGCTGGGCCGTACAAAGCGGCGGTCAACGAGCCCGGCGTTCGCTACGGCGGCGAGCGTTTCGCCAACTTCTGGCAGTCAGAAAAGATGGGTTTTGCCGACCAGGTTGAGCTCCTCGCCATCACTGACGCCACGGCCCGGATCTCTGCGCTGCAGGCCGGTCAGGTGCATATTATCGACCAGGTCGAGCCCAAGGTCATCGATCTTATAAACGTTCGCCCAATCTGAAGATCGAGGCCGTCTCAGGCCCCGGCTACTATTGCTTCAACATGTTCTGCGATACGCAAGAACCTCTACCGTGAGATGGCCATCATTGTTCGCGACGAGGGCGGTGTGATAGTGCCGATGTTCAATCAGGCCGTGGACGCCATCTCCGATAAAGTGGGCGGTTATGTCGCTTGGCGCGACAATCTGATGAACAGCTTGGCTTTTGCCAAATGCTGGCTGACGGCCTAACCCCGTCGGCGTAGTGAACTTCAGCTCCTACGCTACCCGGCACCCACCTCATCGTTAGGAATAGTCCGCACGAGGCGACACGGACAGCTGATGCGGCACCACGGCCGCGGGTCGATGCCGCCGCTGGGCTTGGTGGCGAATCGGAGCGCGTAATCCTGCGGTTATCGAAGAGCGTCTCGTTGATCCGGTTGTGGATCCTGGCGACGCTGGCAAACGCGGCGTGATCGGTAGCAGAGCCTTTGGCCAGGACGTCGCGCGGCAACCCCATGAGCGGGCACATCCAGTCTTGCGGGTTCGCGAACCGTGGCCCGGTGACCGCCGCCGTTACGAAGCCATCCAGCGCCGACATCGTCCGCACCAGCGGGCGGCGGTTGGTCTTGGCGGCCATCCAGGCCTCCGGCGCCTCATCCGACAGCGCCATGTCATCGATCGCGCTCATGCCGCCAACGGGAGCGGCATCTCTTGGTGGCGCACCCAGTTCCACGGCATCAGCTCGTCCCAGCGCGAGGCTGGCCAGTCGTTCTGGATGCGCTCGGTGACATCGGCCATGTAGGCTTCGGCATCGACGCCGCGGAGCTTGCAGGTCTCAATGATGCTGAGCACGACCGCTGACCGATCGGCCGCGGCGAAGCTGCCCGAGAAAAGCCAGTTGCGCCTGCCGACCGTAAATCCGCGAATCGCGCGCTCCGCGATGAGGTCGTCGGGCTCGAGTTGGCCATCGTAGAGGAAGCGATTGAACGCTCGCCATCGCCTGGTGCCATAGGCGAAAGCCTTGGCGATATCGGCATGGCGCGACAGACCCTTGCCCTGGCGCATGAGCTGTCGTCGCAGCGCGCGGACCAGTGGTCGGGTCCGCCTTCCTCGTTCGGCCAAACGCTCGGCGGGCGGGAGCCCCCGTATCTCTTCCTCGATCCGGTAGATCGCCTGGATACCGGCCATCGCCGTCGTGCTGAGCTCGGTCGGGTGGCTGTCGTGAACGTCGAATATCTTGCGACGCAGATGGGCCAGGCAGGCGGCTTCTCGAATGGAGCCACCCTTGTAGAGCTGGTTATAGCCGCTGAAACCGTCGGCCTGGATCGTGCCGGCAAATCCGGCGAGCTCGCTCATCACGGATCGATCCGCAGCTGCAGGCGATGGATGCGAAGCGCGGCCTCGGCGCGCTCTCTTCGCAACTGCTCATCCCGTTCGGCGATGGTGGTGTCGCGGGCGGAAACGGCCGCCTCCAGAAGGGCGGTCCGGGCGAGGAAATCAGCGGTTGAGGGGCCTATTCCGACCCCAAATTACATCCCCGAACGACCTCCGTTACGGAAGCAGAATCGACACAAAATCAATAAGAAACGAGCAAAATCAGCCAGCCAAACGCGGTCGGTAAGTCATGCTTGGCCGGCGCCAGTCGATCCCGTCCAGAAGCAGCGAAAGCTCTGCCTTGGTAAGCGACACGCCGACCTGATCCTTGGTGGTCGGCCAGGCGAAACAACCCTCGGAAAGCCGTTTTGTAAAAAGGCAGAACCCCTGGTCGTCATGCGCCAGGATCTTGATGATATAACCCTTGCGTCCTCGGAAGCAGAAGATCGCGCCGGTATGCGGGTCGAGCGCGAGCACCGGCTGCACCTGCGTGCCAGGCTGTTGATCCCGCGGCGCATATCGGTCTCACCGAGCGGTCGGCACCACTGTGATCAACTTGTCAACTCCGCCAGGACGATACGCAGCGCCGTCGGATCGACGGTCCCATTGATCCGCAATCGCGCGCCGTGAGGAAAGGCAACGACGATCCTGCCGGCCGGGTCCGGGCAATCGACGACGGGACGCTCGACCTCGGGCAGATCGTTACTGCGATCCGCGCGAAAGTTGCCATCGCCTGATCGGCATCGAGCCCGGCGCCGGCCATCTGCTTGCGCCAGGCATAGAGCTGTGACGGAGCTATGTCGAACGCCGCGACCTCGGTCACCGACGACCCCACCGCGCTTGCCAGGTCGACCAGCGCGCGCTTCTCGGTGCAACTCCTCAGCCTTCGTTGCCGCGCGCCCCCGCGCACGGTTGCAAGATCTTCGGCCGCCGCCGCGGCGCCGCTTAACTAGGCGACCAGATCGCCCCTTGCATGTTCCGATGTCATGGCCCGAAAACTCCATGTTGATCGGCCTATTGCAAGGTGCCTTGGCGCACTGCTTACCTCTTGGGGGAAGTGGGCGTTTACAAAAAAGCTCGAGATTCACCACAGTTTTGAGCAGTCGTGTTGATCTGGAGTTCAGTCGCATCGCGCGCAAGGGCGTGATCTGCTGGACCGCAGTCATCCTGCGCTCTTAGACACGATGGCCCTCGTAGTAGAGTGCCCGCACCGATTGCTGTTGATGGCCGGAGCGGCGCGTTTTTTCGTAGGCCGAGAGTAAACGGCGATATCCTGCGTCGGGAGAGGGTAAATTAGCGCATAACGGGCGCATCTACCTTGCTACCCTCATCATGCAGAGTCCGCGTTGTTGGCGCTGAGGGGAAACATAGTAGTAGGGAACGTCTTATGTCACTTGAACTCAGGTATCTCAGCCGCTGCGGTAACGGCGACGAGTACACCAATCTGATGAATGGCTACGCGTTAGCCAAATGCTGGCTGACGGCCGGATTTCGATGATGTCCCCCATTGTAAGACTGATCACCCAGCGCATCGCGCTGGGCATCCTGCTCCTTTTCCTTGTCTCGATCCTAATCTTCGCCGGCACGCAGATCCTGCCAGGTGACGTCTCGCAAGCCATTCTCGGGCAATCGGCAACCCCGGAAGCGCTTGCCAATCTGCGGATGGAGCTTGGCCTCAACGATCCGGCCTATGTTCGCTACTTCCGCTGGTTGAGCGGTGTACTGACCGGCGATCTAGGCACCGCGCTCACCTCGGGACAGGAAATTACTGCGACGCTGCTGCCACGGCTTTGGAACACGCTCTTCCTGGCCTTCTGGGCGGCGACCGTGGCTGTCCCGCTCGCCATCATCCTCGGTCTTCTCGCGGTGCGCTACCGCAATGGCGTAATCGACAAGCTCATCTCTGGCCTCGCGCTTACCTCGACCTCGCTTCCCGAATTCTTCGTCGGGTACCTCCTGGTCTATCTCTTCGCTGTGAAGCTGCTGTGGTTTCCGGGCATCTCCATAGTCTACGATGGTATGCCGTTCCTAGAGCGCATGAAGGCCATCGCCCTGCCGGCGACGGTGCTAACGCTCGTCGTGCTGGCCCACATGATGCGTATGACCCGCGCCGCGATCCTGAACGTGATGCAGTCGGCCTATATCGAGACGGCCGAGCTCAAGGGGCTGAGGCAGATCGAGATCATCCGCCGCCATGCACTCCCAAACGCCATCGCGCCGATCATCAACGTGGTGATGCTCAACCTTGCTTTCCTGATCGTCGGCGTCGTCGTCGTCGAGGTCATCTTCGTCTACCCCGGCATGGGGCAGTATCTCGTTGACCATGTCTCGAAGCGGGACGTGCCCGTCGTGCAGGCAGTCGGTCTGATCTTCGCCGCCGTTTACATCGGTCTGAACATCATCGCCGATGTCGCAGCTGTCATAGCTAATCCACGGCTCAGGAATCCCAAATGAGCGTCTCGTCAGTCCCACTCGTCAAAGCGCGGCGTCGCATACCCATCGGGGCCGCGATCGGCTTGGTCTTCACTGGCTTGTTCGTATTCACGGCGATTTTCGCCCCGCTGATCGCGCCGCATCCATTGGGCGAGATCGTAGGCGACGTTTGGATGCCCATGTCTGGCGAACACTGGTTCGGCACCGATAATCTCGGACGGGATCTGCTTTCGCGCATGATTTATGGCGCTCGCACGACAATCTTGATCGCGGCGGCCGCTACTGCGCTTTCCTTTACGCTGGGTTCGATTCTCGGCTTCACCGCAGCCGTCGCCGGTGGCTGGTTCGACATGACGATGTCGCGGTTCGTGGACCTTTTGATGTCGATCCCGACTCTGATCTTGGCTCTTGTCGTGCTGTCGGTGCTCCCATCCAACGTGGTGACCCTGATATTAGTGATGGGTACACTTGACTCTACCCGAGTTTACCGGCTCTCACGCGCTGTCGCCGCCGACATTAACGCGATGGACTTCGTCGAGGCGGCCAAACTGCGCGGCGAAGGCCGGGGCTGGATCATCTTCCGCGAGATTCTGCCCAATGCGCTGTCGCCACTGGTCTCCGAACTCGGCCTGCGCTTCATCTTCGCTGTGCTCTTCCTGTCTGCCCTGTCCTTCCTTGGCCTTGGCGTGCAGCCGCCACAAGCCGACTGGGGCGGCATGGTGAAAGAGAACAAAGATGGCATCGTTTTCGGTATTTCCGCTGCCCTTATCCCAGCCGGCGCCATCGCAGCACTCGCAATCTCCGTCAATCTCATGGCGGACTGGATCCTTACCCGAACCACCTCTCTCAGGGGAGGGCGCGCCAATGCCTAAGGCGGTAATCAAACGAGTTCATGCCGGAAGCGGCCCGTTGCTGGAAATCAGGAATCTGCGGATCGAAGCAACGTCCTACTCGCCGGAGGGCAATCCGCAGAATACCGTCATCGTCGACGACGTTTCGCTGAAGCTGGAGAAGGGCCGCGTCTTGGGCCTGATCGGCGAGTCCGGCGCCGGCAAATCGACTATCGGTCTGGCCTCGATGGGATATGGCCGAGGCTGCGTGCGCATTACCGCGGGCCAGGTCCTTCTAAACGGGCGCGACATTCTAAAAGGCGGCGTTCAGGGATTGCGCAAGGTGCGCGGCAACAAGGTCTGTTATGTCGCGCAGTCGGCTGCCGCAGCGTTCAACCCGGCCCTTCGTCTAATGGACCAAGTCGTTGAGGCCGCGTTGCTGCACCGTGTCGCGACCCGCGCCGAGGCAGAGAGGCGCGCGGTGGCGTTGTTCAAAAAGCTCGGGCTGCCCGACCCCGAAACCATCGGCCGTCGTTACCCGCACCAGGTGTCGGGCGGTCAATTGCAGCGCGTAATGACGGCCATGGCTCTATGCTCCGGACCGGACCTTATTGTCTTCGACGAGCCCACCACAGCCCTCGACGTGACGACACAGATCGATGTGCTCGCTGCGATAAAGGATGCGATCCGGGATACCGGCGTTTCGGCGCTCTATATTACACACGACCTTTCGGTCGTTGCCCAAGTTTCGGACGAAATCATGGTGCTGCGCCACGGCAAGATGGTCGAGCATGGCGAGACGCCGCAGATCATCGAGGCGCCTCGGATGGACTACACCAAGGCGTTGGTGTCGGTACGTTCGATCGAGCACCAGGAAAAGAGGTCGGCAGCCAGTTCGGTGCTCGAGGTGAAGAATATCACTGCGGCCTACGGCGGTCATGTAAAGGTGCTGCAGGACGTTTCGGTCCATGTCGATGCCGGTCAGACTTTGGCCGTGGTCGGCGAGTCCGGCTCGGGCAAGTCCACGCTTGCGCGCGCCATCACCGGTCTGCTGCCGCCCACGTCCGGCATCATCACCTTTGCCGGCCGCACGCTCACGCCGAGGCTTGCGGAGCGCTCTAGGGATGATCTGCGCGAATTGCAGATGATTTACCAAATGGCTGACGTGGCGATGAACCCGCGCCAGACAGTTGGCACCATTATCGGCCGCTCCCTGGAATTCTATTTTGGCATGCGTGGATGCGAGCGTGACGATCGGGTGGCGGAACTACTCGATGAGATCGAGATGGGCAAGGGTTTCGTCGACCGCTATCCTGCCGAACTTTCGGGTGGACAGAAGCAGCGCGTCTGTATCGCCCGCGCACTCGCTGCCAAGCCGAAACTTATCATCTGCGACGAGGTGACCAGCGCTCTCGACCCGCTCGTGGCTGATGGCATCCTCAAGCTGTTGCTGCGCTTGCAGAAGATCGAGGACGTGGCGTATCTGTTCATCACTCACGATCTCGCGACCGTGAAAGCGATCGCCGATTCCATCGCAGTGATGTACCGAGGAAGGGTTGTGCGCTACGGCTCCAAATCTGACGTTCTCAGGCCCCCCTTCGACGCCTATACGGACCTTCTGCTTTCGTCAGTTCCCGAGATGGAGCTTGGCTGGTTGGAAAACGCCATAAAGGGACGCCGCATGGAAAGCGCAGGGAACTGAACTCTGGCGGCACGATAGCCGACTGGTTCGAGGAACACCGCTTGCGCAGGACAAAAGCGCGTGCGGCCACGCCCAATGACGAGCAAGGGCGACGCTGAAACAGAGCAGAAATTGCCAATTTGGATCCAGCTTAACCGGCTGACCGGGTGAAGCTCAGGACCGCTACCCCAATCTGCTGACCACCGGCTTATTTCCAGACCAGGAGACAAACGATTTTAGCGCCCGATCGTTATACCCGGTAGCGAGAACGTATCCCGGAAGCTCCGTCACGGTTGCACGTCGCAAAAAAGGAAAAACGCCAATTTACTGCGTCAATGACGATCTAGTAGGCGCCCATCCATTCACAATTGTACTAGCAGCGGTCAAGGCGGTCACACCGCTGGCTTAAACATGAGCTGACGCGAGTAGCTTCTTGAGGAGAGGCAAACGATGAATTGTTGTGAAGACCGTACACCGAAACCTTTTGAACCACGTTATGAAGTGGTTCTGCAAACGGGGCTCCGAGTTGCTATGCGCGACGGCGTAGAACTCGCGACGGACGTCTACCGCCCTCTCGGGTACACCGGCA
>NZ_JAMYSG010000062.1:0-9669 GCF_040321815.1 Mesorhizobium sp. M0239 | reverse complement strand
ACTGATTCATTCCCTTCGGAATAACATGGCCATATTCATAGAGCAGCCCCTGAGTGCGTTGGCCAGTTCGGTGCGCTGATGCACAAGGCGCTCTCGAGCGCGAAACAAAATTGCCCTGCTTTGTTTCTCGGCAGTCTTTGGATCTACGAAGCGCATTTCAGGTTCTGAGCCGCGATTACGATCGCTTCGGCATCTGCCGCATCGTTCTTCTCTGGTTGCCGCCCTCGATGCAAGAAGCTTTCCAACCTGATGTTCGGTGATCGAGTGCGTTCTTCTCTCAGGCCTTTTCCTCGCGGCCTTTCAAGCGCTGGCCGGTATGGTGATCTACGGATCGGGTCCAAATCTTCTGCAAGAGCTTTTCAAGCTCGCGAACGACGGCTGGTTTTCCCAACCCAGATCTATTCGATCATTGCGCCCATTCAGGTCGTTCCTAACCTCTCTTCACCGACGTTAGCTTGCGTAGCGATGCGCATTCATCATGAAGCCACCACACACGTCGGATCTCGATAATCTTCTTTCTTCGTCATCATCCCCCAGATCGCCCGCGCCATTTTGTTCGCAAGCGCGATCGCGACCAGCATGAGTGGCTTGCGACGCAGCATCCGTCCCAGCCATGATCCCTCGACGATCGATTTGCGAGCCAGCACTGTCAGGCGTGACATGGCGCCAATGATCAACAAAGATCGGATATCAGTCTGTCCGGCCTTCGACACACGTCCAAGTCGCTCCTTGCCACCGGAGGTGTATTGGCGTGGCACGAGGCCAAGCCAGGCTGCAAAATCTCGTCCGCGTTTGAAGCTCTCCATCGGGGGAGCAAAGCCGCTGATCGCCAGCGCGGTCTGTGGCCCGACGCCCGGCATTGTCTGCAGTCGCCGCGCTGTATCAGTCGCCATGGACAGGGTTCTGGCTTTCTTCGTCTTGGCTTCAATCCGAGCTATCTTCTCGGCAATCTGCTCAATCAGGTCGCCGCATTCCTCGCGTACCAACTCGGGCAGGTCACTGTTGGGTGCCTCCAGGATGCTCTCAATCCGCTTAATGTGAGCGATTCCTTTCGGAACGATATGGCCATATTCATACAGCACCGAACGCAGGGCATTCACAAGCTCGGTGCGCTGATGGAGAAGGCGCTCCCGCGTTCGGAACAGCACAGCGCAGGCTTGCTGAGCTTCCGACTTCGGCTGGACAAAACGCATCTCGGGGCGCTGTGCCGCAACAACGATTGCCTCAGCATCGGCAGCATCGTTTTTCTGCCTTTCACAAAGGGCCGCACATATTGCGGCGCGATCAGTCTCACCTCATGGCCAAGCTTGACCATTTCGCGTGCCCAGTAGCTCGCGCTACCGCATGCTTCCATCACAACCACAGCAGACGGCTGGCATGCCATGAACTGCCGGAAGCGTGACCGCGTCAGCTTCTTACGGAATTTCAAATGCCCCGTCATTGTCGCGCCGTGAAGCTGGAAAGCGTTCTTTGCCAGGTCCACGTTGAACACCACGACCTTGGCACATTGCGATGCCGTCTGGGGAGGGCGGCAACCATCCCATCTTCTGACGCTTTACAAAAGGCTTCACGTAATGCGGGGCGATCAACTTCACCTCATGGCCATACCTGCTCATCTCGCGGGCCCAATAATGCGCGCTGCCAAAGGCTTCCATCACAATCACCGCTGGCGGTTGATCGGCCATAAATTTGGCAAAACTCCCCCGTGACAATTTCTTCCGGAACTTCAGCTCTCCCGTCATCGACCGCCCCGTGGAGCTGAAAAACCGTCTTTGCCAAATCCACCCCGATCATTGTATCTTTCGTCACGGTTGCCGTCCTTTCCGCTCGGTGGCTGTAAACACCACTATCCTGGCTGCGATGCCGTCTGGGGAGGGCGGCAACCACTCCATCTTTCAGTGACATCTCCTCAAGGAAGCATTGTTGCGATCGACCAACCGTGCTCCACGGAGCGGTCACCATACATGAGCGCCAAGTTCATGAAGATTACCTTCCGGAATGGGTTGCGGGTTAGCTTATGATTGCGCTTGGAACAGACGAGACCTAGACTAAACGGGTCGGTTCAGCGACTGGTAGATTTCACCTCCTAATCCGTGAGCTATCATCGATTGGCTCGACGCGGGGTCAGGGCGTTGTCAAGAGAGCCCTCGCGCACCACGAACGTCATCGTTCCATCATCCTTGATCCCACAACTGTAGAACAAGCGGTTGCTGACAGAATTGTCCCGGTCGAACGTCAGCACTCGCGGTTCAATCTGTACGATTTGATGATCCTCAATGTAGATGGAGGAGCAAACGATTACCTCATCTCCGACTTGGCAGGTACGAGCGGCGGCTCCGTTCAGAACACAGCAACGAGAACCTCTCTCACCGTAAATGACATACGTGCTTATTCGAGCGCCTGAACTCTTGTTCCAGATATCAACGAATTCTAGCGGAAAAATACCTGCCTCGTTGCAGTGATCTGGATCCAGAGTTATTGATCCGTGGTAGTTTAGATCCGCGTCGGTCACGGTGATGCCATGAAGCTTAGCGGCAACGACTTTTCTCATCTCAAGTTTCCTCTTCCGGTCATGGATCGCCCCGCCGACGAGTGACGGCAGTGGCTTTAGTCGCAGCGACAGGGGATTGTTCGATGTGCTGCGTAGATCGAGGCGCGGCTTTTAGAATGGATCGGCAATCACGACGGAAGGTCCCGGACATCATACTCCAGCTGCCGGACAGTCAGAGGCACGTTGGCCTGCTACGAGGTAAGCATAGCGGGTCTGCGATGCCCTATTCCCGCAGAATGAGATCTGACGCACGCCTGACACGTTGGTTTCCTTCGATCGATCGCAATGTCACCCAGTCGACAGCTTCCGCCGCCTCACAACTAACTCGCAAAACTCGCGCCAAATAGGCTGGTCGAGCCAAAAAAAATCACATGGCTGCTTTCAGCTATTTAGCCTGAGGCTGCCAAGAGATTGGTTCAAAAATCCTGTCGCGGACCCGACAAAGGGACAGGGCGTCGGATGTGTTACTTGAGACGCTATAGGCTGCGCCGTCGAGATTGCCGATCGCGCGCTGCGTCGAAATCCTTAGCATTCCGGTCAAGGGTACACGCAGCAAGAGCATCCTGACGAACAGAGAGACCTTGACTGCAGGCTCCCTTTCCTTCCGCGCTTAGGACGTTGTCCGACACGATCATGCTGGGATACGCTCTTCGACTGTCCGCCGAGAAAGACGGCCCGGATGCCGAAGCGGATATCCCGCTCCGTAGCTCAAAGGAGGAGCGAGCGCCTCGCTCTTGGCTTTCTTGCGTTCTGGAAGCCTCTGGTGCTGCAGGAAGGGCTCCCCGATCCGCCGGGCACTCGTCCAGATGTTCGGATTCGGCCGTGATGGTTAGCGTCGAAGAAGACGAGTGGATAAACCGCATCGAGCGGTGTCTCAACCGTTGCTCTTGATCAAGCACGAGCGAGGTTCTCTCGGTCCCTATTCGAAAATCGTCGGCTTATTGCTCAGAGAGGCCAACAACGCCGCTTTCCTGCTTTCCTAGAGGATAGCTGACGCAAAGATGCCACTTGGGGCCAATACACTCACAAGGTTGCCGGTTCGCTGCCCAAATCAGTCGACCTAGCCTGAAAAATTCACGGTGGGTTGGCGGATGTGGTTCAAGCCGTTGAAATGACGTAGGAGTTGGCTGCTAAGGCCGATCCCAATCATTTCCGGAGACCACACCCGCCATGAATGATCTTACGCTGCCGCTGAGCGGCTTGTCATCTGTCGGCGCAAATCCGTCGTCGCCCGTTTCGACGGCGGCATGCTGTCGTCGGACAGTGGCGTTCTGGCTCTAGCAGAGGTGGAGAAACGACTGCGGGTGGCCGACCGTCTGGCGCGCTGCATCGATGATCCACGCAGCCCGGACCAGGCCATCCACAACTTTGCAGATATGATCGGCTTCCGCATGAAGAGGATCGCCGCCGGTTACGAGGATGGCAACGACGCCAACCGGCTGCGTTCCGACCCGGTCTTCAAGATGGCCCAGGATGCGCCCCCTTCGGGTCGGGATCTGGCGTCGCAATCGACGATGTGTCGGCTGGAGAACCTACCCGATGTGCGCTCGCTGCTCGCCATGGGCCGGACGATGGTCGACCTCTACTGCGCCTCCTTCCGGCAAATTCCGAAGCGGATCGTGCTCGACATCGACGACACGTTTGACGCCGTGCGCGGCAACCAGCAGCTCCGCCTCTTCAATGCCCATCACGACGAGTACGGCTTCCAGCCGATCGTTGTGTTCGATGGCGACGGCCGGTTCGTGGCTGCTGTCCTGCGACGGCCAAGCGGCCAAGTGGGGCTGAGATCCGTGCTCACCTGCGCCGCCTCGTGCGGGCGATCCGGAGCAACTGGCCGAACATCCGGATCCTGATCCGGGCCGACGGTCACTGTTGCAGCCCGCAGATCATCGACTGGTGCCGCGCCAACGATGTCGACTTCATCCTCGGCGTACCGCCCACCACGACCCTGCGCAAGCATGTCGCGGACCTGGAAGCCCGCACGACGGCGCGCTTTGAAGCGTCACCGAAGACGAACAAGGTCCGCAGGTTCAAGGAGTTCCTGGATGGGGCCGCCAGTTGGAGCCGCGTCGAGCGCATCATAGAGCGGGTCGAGGTCGGCATCCAAGGTGCTGACACCCGCTTCATCGTCACCAACCTCGCCGTGGAAAGGCCAAGGCGCTCTGCGGGGATGTCTACTGCCGGCGCGGAGCGGCCGAGAACCACATCAAGCCCTGGAAGACGCATCTCGCCGCCGACCGAACGTCCTGCACAAGAGCGACGGCCAACCAGTTCCGGCCGTTCCTGCATACCGGCGCCTACTGGCTTATATGAGATGGGTCAATGCGGACTCGGTTGTCAGGGTGACATTTTTTGCTCTCTGTCGGTTATTGCGGCATCCCATGGTCTGAGCCCGGTTGCATGACGCGGCTCGTTCCCAGAGCCAGATCCAACTTATATACGGTCGCTGTTCGCAACAGCAGCACCAACATCCCGCTTGCGGCGGACAAAGGCTCAGGAGGACGATTCCATTCTCATGTGCGGGCTGTTGAGGCCATGCCAATAGTCGGTTCGTCCCACCTGGATCCGCCAGGACTGATCGGGTCCTGGAAGATTGCAGAATTCAGTTCGGGTAACGGGGCATCAGGCGGTCTTCATGGCCGCTCCTTCGATGATGACGCCGGCGTTGACGTATTTGCACAGCGCAACGAGCAGCTTGCGGGCGAGCGCGACAATCGTCGTCTTCTTGAGACGGCCGCCGTTGCGTTTTACCCGGTCCTCGAACCACAAGGTGAGTGTCGATCGCGGTTGATGGCGCAGCCAGAGCCAGGCGATCCTCGATCAGCGTCGTTCGCAGCCTCGGATTGCCGGATTTCGAAACCCCCTGGTCGTGATCGACCGCGCCACTCTGCCAGGGTGATGGCGCGAGGCCCGCATAGGCGGCAACCTGTCGTCGGTTATCGAAGGGACGCGACAGCCCCTCCGACCAGAGCACAGCGGCGAACTCCGGCCCGATGCCTTTCAGATTGAGCAGCATCGCCGGTGCCGGCGAGACGACCTGCGCGGCAGCGAGCATGGCATCGCGCGGGCCTCGACCGCCTTGATCTGCTCCAGTAGCAGCTCGAGCCGATCAAGTTCCCGGCCGATCTGCATCTTCAAGTGTACGGGTAATGGTCGGCCGTCGCCGGTTTGAAGCGCCTCCAGTCGCTTGCGCCGGTTGCGACGCAGAGGCTCGTAGCCGGAGACGCCCTGGCTGAACAGCAGGCCCTTGATGCGGTTGACGTGGCTGATGCGCTCGTTTGTCAAGGCCTTGCGCTCACGCGAGATACGGCGGCGGTCCTCTTCCGCGGGCGTCGGCACCCGGACCATCGCGCACACCCGCAGCTCGCCTCGCTTGTAGGCCAGCAACGCCCGGACCAGCGCCTCGCCGTCGATCTTGTCGGTCTTTACCCGGCGCCGCCGGCGCGAGGTCGCAATCGATGCCGGATCAACCACGTGGCTTTCGATTCCTTCGGCCTGGAGCACGCGATGGATCCAGAAGCCGTCGAGTCCGGCTTCCTGGATCACGATGATCGGAAAGCACCGCCCAGTCCGGTCCTGCGCCTTCCTGTTGAGCTCGGCAAAACGCGGCAGCATGCCGGCGACATCGCCGGCCACCACCAGATGCTTCGACATTTTCGCGCCCGCGCCCGGTGACAGCGAAGTGATCCACCATTTCGAGCGACTCAGTTCCAACGAGACGAAGATTGCGCCAAGATCGGTACGGATAGCGGTCGGCGTTTCGGATCGGTGAGCTGCAACGGGCATGCTTGCCTCCAAGGTAAGGTGTTTGTGTTTAAGCAACCTCACTTTGCCACAGCGCAGGTCGCTATCCACCCTCCTCATAGGATCTCATGTGGGGCCTGCGCGCTGCGATGCCGAAACGCTCCAGCTTTGCCGTCGCGCAATTCGACACGCTGCGTTTGCGCCTCATCAAGATCGCCGCGCGGGTGGTCGAGATGAAGACGCAATCCGCCTGCACCTGCCGACATCCTGCCCCGACCAATGCATCCTGCGCATCGTCCTCGATCGCATTCCGCGGCTCGCGACATAACCATGGGGCGCAGACGCCCCGAAACGAACCCGCCGACCGCAACCTGCAAACCCCACCTGCCATCACGACGGATCACCGCCGGCGCCTGACGAGGTTCGCGGAAAAGCGCCCAACAGCGGCCACATCGCCGCTTCAGGCCGCCAAAACCTCATCGCCGTGCATCAAGGCGGCTAACTATGGCTAGCTTTACTAACGAAAGTAATGATCAGCGAACGCCGCATATCGGCAGTACGTCCTCTGTTACGATCGGGCTGTCTTAGCAGGCTTCTCTGATTTGGGTTGGTGAGGTCAAGCTTCTCCTGCTTCTTTTTTCCCGACCATGTCGCCCGGCGATTCACTCGCTTCTCTTCGCGGTCGGCGCCGGGCCGCCGCATGATGAGGTCAGGAGAGCGAGGCGTATCAATCGGTTGAGCGACCTTGGGATTATCTGTCCCAGGATCTAGCCTGCCAACGAGACCGCCTTGCCCATCGTCTTCACGGAAACGATCCGGATCACCCTTTCGGGCGAACCACCGTGTTTCCTCTTCGTTTGTCCGTTTGTCTATTTCATGCCAATGCCGGGCCGGCTTCCTTACCGAAGCGGAACTCGGTCGCATCGCTCCACATGCGATGCAGGATGACGGCGAGCTTGCGGGCAATAGCGACCCGGGCTGGCGCCATGCCGCGCCGCTTAACCACGTGCATGCCCCATGCGCTGAGGCTCGACCAGTTCTTGCTGAGTACGAGCAGCGAATGAGCTGCCTCATAGAGAGCCTGCGGGCGAGTTCGTCGCCGCATCGGCTGACCTTGCCCTGAATGTCCGTTTCACCGGTTGATAACGTGCCGGGGTCAAGCCCAGATGCGCCCCCACACCCCTCAGTGCGTCGTGCGACCAGGAGGGACCGCCAGAGCCGACACTGCTGACTCTTCACATACACCTGTCGGTACCAGCCGGTGCGCATGATCTGCGCCAAGGCGCGGGCGTCATTGCGATCCGTCTTGTTCGGCATCGTCTTCATCGCTGCATTGGCCCGTCGGGTCTCAATGCAATGGCCGGCAATCCTTCGGCGCGAATACCATCATAAAGCCAGGCAGCCAGAGAGCAGGTTTCGAGCCCGACGCGTTCCAGCGGCAGATCGACTTTCCGCAAGGGCTCATAAAGCGCCTGCTGCTCGCTCGCGGTCCGCCCTTCCTTCACAATCCGGCCGCTCTCGTCGATAACGCAGATGGCGGTCTCTTCCAAAGACACGTCCAGTGCGGCAAAATACTTCATAGCTGCTCCTTCCTGACGTTTGTGGCGATCTACATCGACCACGTTCTCACATCCCCACAGGAGCAGCCGCCCTCATTTCTGCTCGGGGCCAACCCCAATCACCCCATCTGTTGAAAAGGTGGCTCGCAGCGATGCTGTGAGCGTGATTCAGTGTCTGGGGAGAGATTCGGAGAACGACGCATGCGCGGCGGAGATGAACGGTCTGGCGAATTGTTCAGTTATGTTGATCTCGACGCTAGCGTGCGGCGCGATCATCCGTTGCGCCTCATTCGGGCGATTGTGACCGAGGCGCTGGCGGCGTTAGAGCGGGACTTGGCGGCGCTGTATTCGCCGATGGGGCGGACTTCGATCCCGCCGGAAAAGCTGCTGCGGGCGATGCTGTTGCAGGCGTTCTACTCGATCCGCTCGGAGCGGCTATTGATGGAGCGGCTGGAATACGACCTTCTGTTCCGCTGGTTCGTCGCATTGGCGTTGACGATGCGGCCTGGGATCATTCTGTGTTCTCCAAGAACCGCGACGGTTGCTGGAGGGCGACATGGCCGCAAAGTTCCTGAGCGCGGTGCTGGCGCAGCCCAAGGTGAAGAAGCTGCTGTCCACGGATCACTTCTCGGTCGACGGCACGCTGATCGAGCCTGGGCATCAATGAAGAGCGTGAAGCCGAAAGATGGCTCGGGCGAGCCGCCGGCTCAGGCGGCGGGCGCAACGCCGAAGCGGATTTCCATGGCCAGAAGCGGTCGAACGATACACATGGCTCGACCACCGATCCTGTGACGCCAGGCTCTATCGCAAGGGCAAGGCAAGGAGGCCAAGCTCTGCTTCATGGGACATGGGCTGATGGAGAACCGCCACGGCCTGCTGGTCGATGCTTGCCTGACACTGGCCGAAGGGCATGCCGAGCGGGTGGCGGCACTGCACATGGTCGAGCCTCGCGCCGACCGACCGCAGGCGATCACGCTCGGTGCCGACAAGGCTACCATGCGGAGGACTTCGTCAACGAACTGCGTTCGATGAGGGTGACGCCGCATGTAGCGCAGAACACCAGCGGCCGTAGTTCTGCCATCGACGGGCGCACCACCCGGCATAGCGGCTATGCTGTCAATCAGCGTATTCGCAAGCGCGTTGAAGAGGCGTTCGGTTGGATCAAGGTCGTGGCCGGCCAGCACAAGACCAGGTTCCGCGGCCGCGACCGTGTCGGATGGGCCTTCACCTTCGCAGCCGCAGCCTACAATCTGGTGCGACTGCCAAAGCTCATGGCGGAGACCGGCTGATGGCCAAGGTTCCCAGGTTCGCCAAGGCCTGGCCGCTGGCGCTTCGTCGAGATGATGTTTGGGATAACGACTTCCTCGATCTCGTCGAGGAAGCGCATCTGACATTCAAAGGCTCGGCGGATGGCGAGATCGCCTTCGGCGCACTCAAGAGCTTCCTCGATGTCCGATATGGCACCCGCGATGGCTCAGCCTGCGCGGAATTCTCGTGGGAGGGACATGATGAGAACGACCCAGCCTGTGGCCGCGGCTGGGTTGTCTTTGGCACTGCAGGCCGCCTCGTCGGCCACTTCCACATCCACAACGGCGACGATTCAGGCTTTGCTTGCGAAAGAGCCTGACTTCTTCAACGGATGGGGTGATTGGGGTCTCGCCCGAGCCAAGGTGCGGGCGGCTGCTCCTGTATGGATGTTAGAACGTGGTCGCCTTGGAGCGCCACAAACATCGGGAAGGAGCAGCCGTGAAGTATTTTGCTGGATTAGACGTATCTTTGGAAGAGACCGCGATTTGCGTCGTCGATGAGAGCAGT
>NZ_JAMYSG010000061.1:0-9884 GCF_040321815.1 Mesorhizobium sp. M0239 | reverse complement strand
GAACCACGTTCAGAGGGCAGTGGGCTGCCGCTAGAGTCCGCCGGTCGATTGGAGGGAACAGGTTTCTTAAGTGGCTTAGAGAGAGGATGTGGCACTGAGGTCGCCAAGGACGGCGATTGAAGCTGGTTTCAAGCGGGGTGGATGAACGATTGGGCGCCAGTGGCGCGCCGCCGTGGTGACGACGGGGGTCGGCGCCAGTCCCAAAGGTTGTGACGGCTGTGCAGACGGGTGGGGCGCTCCTCGGTCCCGGTTTACTCGCGGTGCGTTTCAGGCAAGGCTGCAGCCTGCGACTATCTGGTGCGCGTCGGTCCGGGTTATCGCGCTGCGCGCGTGAGATGAAAGGCCGGATCGGAATTCCGCAATTCCCAATTGTCCGGACGGGTTAACAGCAGGAATATGGACATTTGGCAAAGGAACGAGGGCTCGCCACGCCCTAGGCTGAGTTTGGCATGCATCCCTTTTGCCTCCCCTGTGGCGGAACGAGTTCGCGTAGATGACGTTTCTCGACGATGAGGCAACGTTCTTCACAGATGAGGCTGCCTGCGAAACCGGGTGCACAGCAGCCGCCAGATGCGGGCGTCATACCCAACCGCATTGTCGTGCTTGCGAAGCGCTTGCAGACCGCCTTGGACGACAGATCTCGACAAACAGGTCCGCAGCACCTCACCTGTTTTAAAGAAAGGATAAGAAGGTGCGCGGTGTGCGCGGACTGCACATCCTGATTGTCGAGGACGAGTGGTTCGTAGCGGCAGATCTTGCGCGGTTTTTCAGGAGCATGGGAGCCATCATTCTTGGCCCCGCTCCATCCGTTAAACAAGCGTGGGAACACACCTATGCAGCCGAAGCTGCAATTCTCGATGTCAATCTCAACGGCCAACGGGTGTTTCCCATCGCCGATGAACTGGTGCGCCGGGGCATCCCCTTCGTGTTCTTCAGCGGCGATAGCGACATCGTGATTCCGGAGCCTCTCCGCTTTGCAAGCAATCTTCGCAAATCATCTGGCAATGAGGCAGTGTTTCGCGCCCTTCTTTCGGCGCAGGCAGCTGAACGAGCAGAGACATTCGAGCAAGGTTCATCCGACGACGTGTACGCGCTTTTGCCCAAGCTGCGGCTCGCGGCGCGCATGATGCTGGGAGATGTCGATGCGTCAGACCGTCTCGTCGAGCGGACCCTAGAACGAGCGATCCGGGAGGTAGACTGCAGACAGGCGGAGGAGTCCACGGAAAACTGGCTTGGCGCCATTATGCGAGAGGTGGCGAGGACCCGGGGCGCAGATCTTATGAATTGAGTTTGGTCGGATGAAGAGCGCACATGAGCCAGGATGCAGCGGCGTCCCCGGTTCCCATCCGCATTTGGGCAAGATCATCAAGCAGGGCACGCAGTTGCGAACGCTGATGCTAGCACGCAGCGCCCGCGGCAGCTCGAGTTCCTTAAAGGGATTCTCCGGGGGCGATCATTGCCAGCATGTGTGGCCAGTTTGAAAAATCGCATCCATATAGCATGCGATCTCCCAAGTGAGACTTTCAACTATATCTCGCGGACGCGTTGGAACATTCTTGCATAAACAAGCTTCGAAGGGGGCACTGTTCCCGTTCAGTGTGTTTTCCCTCTGTGAGACTGCCCGCCGCCGAACGGTGGCGGGCCTTTTTGTTGGGACGCAACCTTGGACATCATAGCGACTTTAGCCGGGCACGCGCGACGTCGCTTCCCATCATCGGTGCCGAAGTTGGCGACAGCTTTCGGAGTCTTTCCCGAGGCGATCGCAATTTTTCGGGACGGATTTCCGTGTGGTGCGTGTCGGCGACCTGGACGCTGCATACCAGAACCGGCCTCTTCCGTTTCCGAACCATGGCGCAGGCTTATTTTGCCCGATCCTGGAACCTGATGCAAAGATCGATCTTCGGTATGCGGCTTGGTCTGCGCAGCCAAACGTCTGGTGAAGGCCTGCTTGTCCCGTTCAGCGACTTTGCGTGGTGGTGACGCCACTGGCATTATTTGCCCAAGCTGGGAACCTGTGTCGGGAATCAAAATTGGGGCGACAGCTTGGCTTACAACCCCGGGGCCAAGTGGTCTCAAAGCAAGACCCGTCATTGCTGATCAATGACGGGTCTTCGCTGCGCGTCGATCGATGGACCGAACATCCCGAAGCTGAGCGACGCGCCCGTCCTTCGCACAGAGCGTTGGCGTCACACGCGTCATGGGAGCTTGGAAAGCTTATTCGCCCGGCCTGCGGCCAGCGACCGACGACTTTTGAGACGGCTCGACGCTGAGGTCGGTCGGCTCCTGCTTACCTGGTTCCCGTTGCCGGTCGGCGGGCGGGAGAGGAATGACCTCCTGCTCACTGCGCCCGGCAGCTTCGCCGAGTTTGTATGCCACATATAAGGCGCCAATTCTGACTAACCAACGGATCATCGCAATCTCCTTTTGCGCCTAGAACACAGCGGCTTTCGGAATGTTCCACATGCCGGAAGCGCCATCCTCTGCATCGTGCAGGATGGCTAGTGCTAGGGACATCGCAGCATGCCGACGTTTGGCAAATCTATCGCCTTCCAAGAGAAGTGCTGTCGATGCTCTCATCAATGCCTCGGCGGTATCTTTATCATTGCATCTCGGCCATCGTAATCTGTGCGCCGCAGCAAGGTGCTTTGCAGCGGATGAAGGTCCCGGCGCTCGTTCATGTGGCGGCCGCTGCGGGACGCCGTCCTTAACTTGGAAGCCAGGCCGAAACGAACCTTGTTTTTACGAGAGAAAGCGCGGCCGCCGTTGCGTAGTGATATTCCGCACGCTCAACGCGAAGTAATCGAACCCGACCCCAAGCATCAGTTGGACTGCTGGTAGGCGAACACTCTTCCGCTGACTGGTCGGTTATCCTCAGGAAGTAATTTCCCGTCTCGATGGAGCGTCACTGGCCTTGTCGTTGCCTGCTAAGCTGGGGCACTCGTGCGACCTCGTTGTCCCTCGCTGTCGAGACTGTCGTCAGACGCTTGGTGTCTCTGTCGAACAATTCCACCTTTTCTGGATAGGTAAGGCGGTGTAGACGCTGGCAACCTTCGCACCGATAGTGGGCGGCAACGATGAACCAACTCCCTGGTTTGATGAAAGCCGTTCCGCATGCCGGACATTCGAGCGCCATCTCGATCGAAGATAGTGTCTGGGGGAGCGGCATCGGGTGTCGTGGCTCAAACTGCCGCCGCTAGAAGCAGCGTTATACCCACGACCGTCGACGCATAGATCGTCGCTAGAAGCACGATAGGCTGGGGATAGGTGGGTGCTGCGAGGCTGGTAAAGTCGCAACCTCGAAATCTTTCGGCGCTGGGCCACTGGACGTCGGCGGCAGCGGGAGAGTTGCCATTGCAAGCGAGCGCAGAAAGACGCTGGGTGATATCTGCGGCGATCAGAGGATCGTCCGCCACCAATGTCGACCAGTCCCAAACAGTGCCGATTTCGCGTTGCAACATCGCGCGCCTCCCATGAGCTCGTACAACTGCGAGATCTAACCTATGTTCCGCTAATTTTTGCGAGCGGAGGAAGTCGCGCCCGCTGCCTCGAATGGACGGCGGGTCACATGCGACTGATCGCTATTTCCGGCGCTCCGGGAACTTGATTATCGTCGCGCTGTCTTCCGGCTCCAGCGGCTCGTGGCCGGGCCGTTCGTGCCACATGACTTGCCGCAAATCGGTCTGATCGACTTTCTGGCCGCAAGAAGGACATGCGTAGAAGCGGTCCTTTTCACGAATGCAATGTCCCCCGTTGCGGGGAATGCGAGGTCCTAGGTCAGATAGTTTTGTCATGGCGACCGAAAATCGCCGGAGCAGAAAAAAGTTCCCGCCATTTCAGCAAAACCTAACGGAACAGTCTTTGCGGCCGAGGTTCGACGAGCTGGAAGCATCGTGACTGCATGGGCGCTTCCGCAGCCCATCTCGCAGCATCGGCAAGTGCCGGCCAAACGGCTTGTTTTCCAGGCTGGCCCTTTGAGCTAGCCCGGTGTGCACTCCTAATCTTTTGGATGCTTGTATGAGCGCGCGGCCTGGATCAGGAACAACGTTCCGAAGAGGGCCAGAGCCGACGTCACTTCGGTTGACGAAGTGGCGCACAAGCTAATCGCAGATGCCAGGTCGATCGGGATCAATCGCGGAGAGGTCGACAGCATCTATAGCACGATCCGCAGTGCCATCGTCCACTACGATCCTGGTTTACCGAATGAGTGCTCGCGGCCGCAGGTCCTCGACGAATGAGTCGCGAGCCATCTGCCGGTTTCCACAACCGGCAACCGTCGCTGCGAGCGACCTTGCGCACCAGATGATGAAAGCCGCCCGAGATGCCGGTATCAAGACTGACGAGATCAATGAAGAGTCTGGAGCGTATCCGAATGTTCGAACGATCCATCACAGCAGCCTCACCAGCTCGACCGGTTTCTTGCCTCGCCCCTTTAGGTGGGCTGTGGCTTGGTGAAGCGGATTGCAAATACGCGGCTTCAAGGACATTGTTTTGCTTGTCTCTGCCGGCGGCGCCACATTCTATTGGTGGTGGCGAGACCGCAATGACCTTCAGGGCGGGCTAGCGATGGAGCGCCTTCGAAGGTGAAAGTAATTCCCGCGTTCTCAAATGCTTGGCGCATGGCCGCGATCTTGTGGGGACGCGGATTTCGTATACCGTTCTCAAAATCTCTGATTGTCACTTCACCAAGACTGGCTTTTGCGGCAAGGCGCACTCGCGACCAGTTCAGCAAGGCGCGTGCTGCTCTCGATTGAGCTGCTGAGAGTTGGGTTCGGCTGTCCATAGGTTTTGAACATTCGCTACGTCTAAAATGTTCCTTCGATTTATGCGACGGCCGGAGAATCGATTCCCCCGCGCGGGGACGGTCGTCACGGCCCATGTCTCAGCAATGCATGCGACAGGCTATAGGCTGGCACCGGGACGAGGGGGCAAGCGGAGGGTGGCCGAGCGCTGCGGCTTGGCGGGCGTCCGCCCGCTATCGCAACCAACCCTGTCGCGGCTCGTTGTGCTGGTTGGTCCCAGCAAACTCCAGAACCTGCCGGCCACCACTTCCCCGTGGCGGGCTTTTTTTGAATCAGCGGAACCTGATATGCCGGGGCAGGTTTGGAAAGCGGCAGCGTCCCCCGCTGCCGGTCGAGGTCCCCAAGCCTCGCCCGGGTTCGCCTCTGCCAGCAAGTGGGGGCGGACCCACTGAAGCAGTGACAGGCCTTCGCGCTGGCGCTGCCACACAGCTCCTTGCAGCACCCTATCTTGTCTGGGCCCGACTAAAGCCCGACATGGAATCGCAAAGCTCTGACCCATGTACAACGGAGCCATTTCTACATTTGGAATGTCATCGCTCATCGTCGCCCGCCACGGCTCGCTTGGCGTGGCGGGTACTCATTCATGGAGAGCGCATGCAGCCTGGTGAGACCATCGCGAACGGGCTGCGGGGGGTGGTCATCGTCCTGGTGGCAGTCGTTTTCCTGATTTTCGGCAAGCGCTCTGGCCTGAACGACACGTCCGGATGGTAATCATCCGCCAGTCCACCGAATGACCACATCGCCATCAAAAATGCGTGGCCAGACCTGCCAAACGAAATTGATTGGAACGTTGCGCGGCCCGAGGCCGGCCCGCCAATGAGAGGACCTGAAGCGTCCTTAGAACTCTTAGATGCGCGCAGAGGCTTCGGATCAGCACCTGTTTACCACTTGGCCCAGGAGAAACGGAGGGCTCTGCCTAATTCGCTTCATCGACCAAGATGGCCTAGGGCGTCAAATGGGCACGCCCACTATGGCAGGGTGGCCGTCAGCTTCACCGGCCTAGACGGAAGTGCGTTGTGGATATGTGTTGCTGCGGTGGCGGCATGGCCGAACGCAACGGCTATTTGATTGAGGCCCTCAGCCACGTCTCCAATGGCATAGAGGCCCGCAATCGACGTTTCGAGGTGTCGGCTGACCAGAACATATCCTTGCGCGTCACACCTTGCACCGAGTGCGACGGCAAGTTCAGAGCGCACGTCAGACCCCATTGCAGGGTACACCACATCCACTTCCCGCACTGGCGCACCGTCGGCCATGACAACGTCGAACCCGGTTGCCCGAGCGACCAGATCCTCGACGGTGTCCCAGATTTCGATGCCGCCTGCCGTGGCCATGCTGCGAGCGGCCTGGGAAATATCCTCCGGATAGTTGGCGAGCAAGGTGACCTGACCGCTGTACTCCTTCAAAAACAGGGCCTCCTTGAGTGCTAGACGCTCTGGGCCTACGACGCCGATGCGCTTGCCCACGGCCTCGTAGGCGTCGCAGACCGGACACAGTCGGACGGTGCGGGCAGCGATCGCCTCCTCCAGCCCTTCTATTGCCGGGGCTTTGTCCACGATCCCGGTTGCAAGAACCATGCGCCTTGCTCGGATGGTCCCGAAGGTGGTCGTCAGCAGAAAGGTCCCGTCGCGCTTCTCGGCGCCCGCTACGCGACCGTCCACAACGCCTGCACCGTATTTCTGTGCCTGGGCTCTGAGACGGCCGAGCAACTCTGGCCCGCCTACGCCGTCCGGGAAGCCAGGGCAGTTATGCGATTTTGGAATGAGCTTGGCTCGTGCGTCGCCAGCGTCGACCAAGATCACCGAGCGCAGGAATCTCACCAGATACATGCCTGCCGCAAGTCCTGCGGGGCCGCCGCCGACAATCGCCACGTCAAATACATGAGCGGGGGAAGAACTTGGCATTGCGCCTAACGTTCCCCAAAGGACTTTGTTCCTGCTTTGGCAGGGGATGAGTAGCCGACGGTCAGGCCTGCAAAGGTGATTTTTCGCGGCAACTCGTCGAGGTGCCTTTTCATTGGGCGATCGTGCGCCTCCATTTTGATTGCGCGGTCTCCGACACCAAGGGGTTCCAGCTTCTGCAGATCAGGCTTCAATTCGAGGTGCCAGAAAATGCCGACACGGCATTTCACCGGCCAGCTTGCCATTAGACCAGCGACCGTGCGCCCAGACCCGCGCGATTTCGGACCGGATCGACCTAAGGGGAAAACCTCGCCTGGTAGCCCCGTCCTTCCGATGCGGAGTGGCGCAATGCCCAACTGTCTGAAGGGCCGCTCAAATTTCCTGAATCCAGTCGAGGTGCAGACTATCATGGTTGATTGCTGCTGCCGGTGACCTCGCGGCAATCAATGCTCACGTGGCTTTCCAACAGAGGACGGTATCTTGTATCCAGGTCGATTTTTGGAACCGGGCGATATTGTGTGATGCTTGCCCGTGTTTGTGAGACGGTCTGCAAAGAGCGCGGCGTACCTGTTGCATCGCGGGCCGGCGAGCGCACGGCTGCGCACGTACTCAGGCTATTTATCAACGGCTTGACTGGGCAGAATGAGCTGCTCGATGCTGAGAGGAACTGGGCATGACGGAGTGATCCGGCTTTCGAGAAGGCTCCTGTCAGCTACGACAACACCAGAGCGCCCGCGTGAACCAAGCTTTGTGAGAATTGAAGTAGCGAAGAAAGCGGCTCGCTCCACGGGACGAGCCCCAGAGGCACCCTCTTCCATACAGGGGGGTGTTGCTGCGGCACTTAAGGTGAGCGTAAAACCTCGGCACGCAGCCCGATCGTGGGCGATCTGCTCTGTTGAAAGGCGGGTGGTGAGCCTAAGGACAATCGACGCGTAGTGTGTTCCGGGCGGTCTTCCAGGCGAACATGACATGCCCCCGCACTGGGGCCTCTGCCGCTTCCGGCTTGTGTGCGCAGATCGCATCCATGATCTCGTTCCTCTCGGCGATCGCCGCTTCGCGCCTGACGCTCGCAGGCGACTGCTCTGGAAGCCGTGGGCCAGCGACCCTCGCCCGATGGCATTCAGGATCGGGCTGGCAAAGCCGCAACCAGCGAAGCAACAAAAGGGGCGGTTTGGCCGTTCTGATCAGTCGCATTGGCGGCTGGGGCATTCGAAGACATGACTACGCCGCAAATTTTGTCATTTGCCGTAACCTTCGTGATGATGGCAGCGTTCGTGTGGGGTCGCTATCGATACGATCTGGTCGCGGCTGCGGCACTGTTGCTAGCTCTCGCGGTTGGCATTGTGCCTTTTGACGAAGCATTCAGCGGGTTCAGCGACGATATCGTGGTTATTGTCGGCAGTGCTCTGCTGGTGAGCGCAGGGATAGCACGCTCAGGTATCATGGAGGCTGCCATCAAGCGCTTTGCTCCGAAATTATCGGGAGTTCGGTCGCAACTGGCGCTGCTGGTGATCGTGGTCACGATCCTCTCTGCCTTTGTAAAGAATATCGGGGCGCTCGCTATCATGATTCCGATCGCCTTCCAGTTCGCGCGCCGGTCGAACATTTCGCCCTCGATATTCCTGATGCCTATGGCATTCGGGTCACTGCTCGGCGGTCTGATGACGCAGGTGGGAACATCTCCCAACATCGTTGTGTCTCGAGTGCGAGAGGAGCTGACCGGAACCGCCTTCACAATGTTCGACTTCACACCTGTTGGAGCTGCCATAGCCGCTGCCGGAACGACCTTCCTGCTGTTTTTCTATTGGTTGTTGCCGGTGCGCGAAAAGTTTGGCGGGTCACTGCATGAAGCGCTCGATATCAAGAATTACCTTACTGAGGCTCGAATTGTCGTCGACTCCACGGTGCTCGGGAAAACTGTCGCAGACCTCATGAAGCTCGCCGGCGGCGATGCAATCGTGACGTCGATCCTGCGCAATCGCACGATGCGGATGACGCCACTGCCCGACGCGGTCCTCAAGGTGAACGACATCCTGTTGCTCGAGGGCGACCCAGAAGCGCTGGATCGCCTTGTCTCCCAGGGCAGGCTCAGCGTGACCGGGGATAGGGTCGGTGATGACGACACCACCAACGAAATGGTCGCTATCGAAGCCGTAATCGGTGAAAGCTCCTCTTTGATCGGCTGGACCGCCCAGCGCCTTGCCCTTTACGACCGCTTCAATGTCAACCTCCTGGCTGTCAGCCGTCGCGGGGAGCGCCTCGACCGCAGGCTGGCCGAAGTCGAGCTGAGGCTCGGCGACGTTGTCGTCTTGCGGGGCAGTGCAGCGAGGATGCCCGAGATACTTCGTGAACTCGGCTGCTTACCGCTGGCAGAAAGGGCTATCCTTCTTGGTAGCGTCCGCAAAGGTATCGTGCCGGTAGTAATCCTTGCTCTCGCCATGGTGGCGACGGCGTTTGGGCTGCTGCCAGTCTCCGTCGCTTTTTTCGCGGCCGCGGTCGCGATTGTGCTTTTCAAGGTCATACCGCTCCGCGACGTCTACCAATCGCTCGATGGCCTATCCTCGTCATGCTCGCCGTTCTCATTCCAGTGAGCGATTCGCTTCGCAGCACAGGGGCGACGGGAGTAGTTGCCGGCGAGCTTGCTAGACTGGGGACCCTCCTTCCGGCGTCCGGCGCACTGACGCTCATCCTTGTCGCCGCCATGGCCGTTACGCCATTCCTCAACAATGCCGCCACCGTCCTTGTCATGGCGCCTATCGCCGCCGAATTTGCCGGTGATCTGGGCTACAGGCCGGAAGCATTTTTGATGGCTGTCGCCATTGGCGCCGGCTGTGACTTTCTCACCCCGATCGGACACCAGTGCAACACGCTTGTCATGGGGCCGGGTGGGTACCGCTTCAGCGACTATCCGCGTCTGGGGCTGCCCCTATCTTTCCTCGTAGTCATTGTTGCTGTGCCGATGCTTATGATCGTTTGGCCATTGAACTGACATCCGATATTCGGATGCCCTCCTTGGAAATCCCTCATGACACTACATTTGTGAATGAGGTCACCGCCGCGCAAGCTCGGGCTGCAGTTCATAAGACGGGGGGCATACTTAGGCATGGCCGAAGTCAGAATCACCGGCTTGCACAAGCGCTACGGCGCCTTCCATGCGGTGCGCGGCATTGACCTCCACATCCCC
>NZ_JAMYSG010000060.1:0-10601 GCF_040321815.1 Mesorhizobium sp. M0239 | reverse complement strand
GAGAGAATGATGTGCTGGTGCTCACGAGCCGCAGAGTTCGCTCCCCGAGCGCTGAAGAGGCGTTGCGTATGGAGTGCGTCGGCCGCACCGACGTCATACCACGAGTTCACGAACAGGGCTGGAAGGTCGATTGTCGAGTCCTCGCGAAGGAAACCAAACCTATCGAACCAGGGATCCCCAGGGTCCCGTGAAACCCAGTCCTCCCAATCGGTGGGCGGTGACCCGATGCTCTTCAGGATGTCGATGACCGGCAGCGTTGCGAACGCACGCTGGTATTCTTCGTCGGTCTTCGCTTGTGGCCGGGAACGATCCTTGCCGTGGCTCTGATGGAAGTGGGGTACCCACATGCTCAACTCCAAGGCGCCGCCGAGGCGCGACCCGCACAAGCGCAAGTCCCCCAGGCGCTTTCGATCTCCAGACATCGTGCCGCCCGCCCCCTCTATGATCGCACAGCGATGGGCCGGATGGCATAGCTGAGCGGTAAGCACTTGGGTGATACCGAGCGCGGAGCATCCGTACGTGCCGACCCGCCCCGTCGACCATGGCTGCGAGGCGATCCAGGAGAGAGTATCGTAGCCGTCCTTCGCATCGTGCTCGAGGAGCGCGAAATGACCGCCGGAATCATAGAGTCCGCGAAGTTCCTGCACTACCACGGCGTAACCCTGAGCCGCGAACGTCACGGCTACGGGGCGGCTGGGTTCGGGCAGGCGATAGGCGGCCTTGCCGTACTTCGTGCGGATCAAAATTGAAGCTAGTTTGCCGGTGTACCCGAGAGGGCGGTAGACGTCCGTCGCGAGTTCTACGCCGTCGCGCATAGCAACTCGGAGCCCCGTTTGCAGAACGACTTCATAACGTCGTTCTAAAGGTTTCGGTGTACGGTCTTCACAACAATTCATTACTTCTCCTCGGCAAAGCATCCGCTCTACGCGAGCAAGCCGCCTCGCGCACTGCTTGCAACATAACGGTGGGGGGATCGGCGAATACGCTAAACAGGCTTGTCGAACGCAGGAAATCGGCGTTCTCCAGCGCGAGTAGGCACAAATTCAGCGTCGCCTATCTGCTTCCCGAAATCCGGCAGAGTGCTCGTTCAGAATTAGGATACGTTTACGTGTGCAATATAACGGTTCTGTGTTGAAGCTCAATTTTCGCGCTCTCCATCGTCCCACCGAGATCGCTTTTTCCAGCCATCCATTCCGCACTCGAGCACGGAAGCGAGCAGCAGTTTGATGTAGGCGTCGAAGGGGTGCGGGCGTCGGCGTGAAATGCACATGATAGTGGGGGGCCGCCGCGCCAGCCAGGTCGCTCTCGGCAAGACGCCGATGGGCAAGGAGATCCGCGGCCATCTGCGCCGTCTTGTGCGGCGCATCTGCGCCCGTTGGCCGACCGCCCGTATCCCTGGTGCGTGGCGATGGCCAATACGGCCGGGCGCAAGTCATTGGCCGGGCGCAAGTCATGGCCTGGTGTGAGGACAACGGCATCGACTACATCGTCGGACTGCCCGGCAACACGGTTCTCCGGCGGCTCGTCGACGAGAGCGCCGACGACGTCCGCACGCGCCGCGCGCTCGAGCGCAAGTCTGTGCTGCGCGGCTATGCCGAGACCCACTATAAGGCGAAGTCCTGGAAGCTTGAGCGTCGCGTCTGCGCCCGCATCGAAGCAACCGCGATGGGCCTCGACATCCGCTTCGTCGTCACCAATCTCGACAGTGCTCGGCCGAGCACCTGTACGACGTGATCTACTGCGCCCGCGGCCAGGCCGAGAACCTGATCAAGATGCACAAGGGCCAACTTGCCTACCGCATCAGAGCCGTTCGCAATCGCCAACCGGGGCCGCCTCGTCCTGCGCACCGCCGCATACTGGGTGATGCTCACCCTGCGCGAGGCGGTGCCCGCATCCCATCATCTGGCAAAGCCGAGTTCGCCACGTTGCGGCTCAGGCTCCTCAAGCTCGGCGCCGCGTCATCGAAACTGTCTCGCGCGTCCGCCTGGCCTTCGCCGCCGCTTTCCCGAGGCCGGCCTGTTGCGCGGGCGCCTCGCCAGCAATCTGCAGCCCGCTGGACCATGACCGCCGGGGGCAGCAGCCCCGTCGAACCAGGCAGCTTCAAATCCCCAGCGCGTTCACAAGTCCAGACACAGCCGCGGTGAAAAAGACGCCCCGCGGCCACCTGTTCGCCGCTCAGCGCCAAACAAACCCAGAGGAGTCAGTAGAGTCGAGGAAGGGCGCGGTGGCTTGGGCCGTGTTGGCATCGCTCCGTGTGCCTTCCCCGCTCATCAGTAGGGTCGAGGGCTGGCGCGCCGGTGTGGCCCGGGGGACCCGACCCACACCACGTCTCCAGCCCCCTCCACGTCGCACGCAACGTGCGGATTTCCCGCATTGCGCGCCCCCATTTGCTTCACGTCAAAGCTTATGGGACCTATCCTGCTGGGGCGACTTTCGGCCCGTCGCGTCGCACTCGATAAGCGTTGAACAGCCCTAGAGTGTCGTACAGCCACCGCCTATTCCATCGTTCCCAGCCGAAGCCCTTTCGCTTCTGAGCATGCGCAAGATTGCGCCTGACCTTCTTCTCCACCCAGTCTTTGATGAAGCTGAAGCACTCGCTGGAATGCCCCACCGCGAAGTAGTTCACCCATCCCCGTAGCATCGGATTGATCAGGGCTATCACCCGTTCAATCGGTTGCGACCGGTGTCGTCGGAACACCTCTTTGAGCACCCGCACCAGCGCCGTCCGCTTTTTGAGCTTAGGCGTGTAATGCGGCCGCATTGCTCCGCTTAGACCGCGGAGGTAGCGGAACTCAAAGCCCAGGAACCCGAAGCACTCACCGCGCTCAAGGTCCACTGTGCGGCTCTTTTCATCATTGATTTCAACCTGCAGCTTGCCGAACTCCTCCCGAAGCCGCTTGTCCACAGCCCCGACCAGCCAGTCATGTCGCTTGTAGGCGTCGATCAAGATCACCAGATCGTCAGCGAACCTCGCATATTCGATGTAGGTGTACTTGCCATTTCGCGTGACCTCCCGCGCCCGCTCCAGCATCTTGTCCACCTCATTGAGGTAAAGGTTGCTGAGCAAGGGCGAGATGACTCCGCCTTGTGGAACGCCCTTCTTGCCAGAAGCCCTCAGCATAACCTTCAGAAGGTGCATGACGTCCGCGTCGTCTATCCGCTGCGCCACTTTCGCCAACAGCCGGTCGTGCCGAACATTGTCAAAGTAGGCGCGCAGATCAAAGTCGAGGACCCGCGTCTTCCGCTGGACTATCGCCTCGGCAACTCGCTTGATCGCATCATGAGCTGTCCGCTTGGGACGATATCCAAACGATCCCGGTTGGAAATCCGCCTCGAAGACAGGCTCGAGTATGAGCTTGAGCGCGCCTTGCACCACTCTGTCGCGGATCGCGGGAATCGAGAGGACACGGACTTTGCCATCGTCCTTCGGTATCTCCTGCCTCCGCGCGGGGAGTGGCTGGTAGGTGCGCCCGATCAGTTCGTCCCGTAACTGCTCGAGCAGAGCTTCCACGCCTTGCGCCTCGATGGCCTCGAAGGTGACCCCGTCTATTCCCGGTGCCCCATCGTTGCTTTTGGCCATCTCATACGCAGCGCGCAGGGTCTCCATCTTGCAGACGTGGACGTATAGTCCCCAGAACCGCCAGGACGGTTCAGCCTTCGCCTTGACGTATATTCTCCGCCTCAGGTCCTGCAAATCAATGGACGCCTTTGTCATCTCGTCCTTGCCTTCCCCTATGTTGGAGACATTGCAAATGGCAGGGCCCCTTCGCTCCGCGGACACTACTCCGCTTCATCGCTACTACGGACCCAGCCGCCACCCTCTCGTCTTCGGCCGACTTCCCGGTTTCGCCGGTTATACGGCCTACCTTGCTCCGACGATTTCGCGCCGGGACGAGGAGGGCTTCTCCAGTTGCTCAGCATGTCCTTGTCACCGTGCTGTCGCTTCCACCCCGCCAAGGTGAGCAGCCGCGTCGGTCAGATTTCGGCTGTTCATGTCGCCTTCGCCCTTCGGTTGCGGGCTCGGCCCTTGGAGGTACTCACTTTCGAGGCCACAATGCGTTCACTTTTGTTACGGCCCGGTGACTCGTAGCCTCCCCTGGGGAGACTTTGTCGATAGGCTTCAGAGTTTCAGTTTCCATCACCTCTGCTATCCAAACTACGGGGCTCTGACTTCTACCCCGGCAGGTTTGTCTCCTGCTGAACATGCCAGCCTTCGCTGGACACACAACCGGACGTGCGGATTTCCCGCATCCGGCTTTCCGACTGGTTTCATCGTGAGGCACGCGGCGGCGGTCCAACGTGCACGCGTCGAAGACGCAGGACACCAAGTTTTCCGAAGACAATGTCGTCGGAGAAACGCTGTGTGCCGCGTCTCTGCACCTTGTGCCGTTTGCGCAAGAAGGCGCGAACACGATCATAGACGTGGTTGTCGACCGCTCGATAGGCCGGCAAGCGTGTTCCATAGCCAAAGTAGCCTGACCAGCCGCGCAGAAGCCTGTTCAGCCGGGTGCAGACCACGGGCGACGGCTCTTTGTTGCCGTTCACCAAGTGATCGCCAATCTTCGTCTTGATCCGTTGCACGCTCTTTTTGGATGGGCTCGCACCCAGGTACCAATGGCTGTCTTTCCGGTCAGCGGTGAGGTCCGAACGTATAGCCAAGGAAGTCGAAAGGCTCCGTGCGGGCATCCTTCAGCGAGGTCTTCGCCTCGTTCAGCGTCAGCCCGAGTTTCATCATCACCGAACGTGTCCACGCCAGCGCCTCGTCCGCGTGCCCGCGGCTGAGGATGACGAAGTCATTGGCATAGGAGATGACATGCGCACGGAACGCCTCGCCGCGGCCGGTGAGCCGCCAATGTTTCAGGAACCGGTTCATGTAGATGACTGAGAGCAGCGGGCTTGCGACCCCACCTTGCGGCGTGCCGCGCGTGCTCACGTGCCGTTTCCCGTCACCGTCCCACTCCTCGATCGGCGCTTTCAGCCACAGCTTGATCAGCCGCAGCACGTGCCGGTCGACAATGCGCCGGGCCACCGATTTGAGGAGGTCCGAATGCGGAATCGTGTCGAAGTATTTTCGACAAATCGGCGTCTACCACGTCCGTGTAGCCCCGGCAGACAAGCCGGTGCACTTCCTTGATTGCGTCGGCCCCACTGCGTCTGGGCCGATAGCCATAGGCACCATCCTCGAAGTCCGCCTCGAATACCGGTTCCAGCACCAGCTTGGCGGCGGTCTGAACCACCCGGTCCCGAATGGTCGGGATGCCGAGCGGGCGTTCGCCGCCCCTCGGCTTCGGGATCATCACCCGTCGCACCGGCTGTGGCCGGTAGGTCTTCGAGACGAGTTCCTCGCGCAGACCCGCCAGCCACCTTTCCACGCCTTCCGCCTCGATATGCGCGAAGGAAACGTCGTCCACCCCCGGCGAACCCGCATTGGCGCGGGCCAGCGCATACGCATGGCGCAGCATGTCCTCACGGCAGATCTTGTCGTAGAGCACGTAGAAGCGGAAAGCGGGCTCCGCCTTCGCCTTACGATACAGCTTCCTCTGCAGGTTCCTGATCTTTTCGGGTGTTTCGAGGCTCATCGCCAATCACCCCCTCCTCACCAACTTCGAAAGCACACCAGAAGTCAGGGCCCTTCCCTCCACCGGCATTACCGGCTTCAGCGGTATTATGACCCTGTCCTACTCCCGCCGGCACCGCCGCGCTGACGGCTGCGTTGAGGCCGCTACCTCATGCCGAACGGGTCTCCTCCGATTGCCCGCATCACCCTTCCGACGTGCCGTGCCCATTCCCCGGCGGATCGAACCGGTGCACATGTCGATTGCTTCCCCGTTCACGCGGCCTTCCCCGAATCTCAGGCGGGTCGGCATCATCACTTTCGAGGCCTGCTCAGGGTTCACTCACGTTAGGGCCCATACGGATTGCTCGACCGCCCAAGGCGGCCTTTGTCACGAGGCTTCGACCCGGCCAGTTACCCGACGGAGCCGCTCGTCAGCTACCAGACAATCGACTACTGGGTGGAACCTTCCTCCACTGGTGATACGCGTCATCGGGGCGCACTGAGATATCCGGGCTAAGGTCAGGCAATGACCGTGATCCGCAGATGGCGCTATAATTGCCTAGGTTCTCGGCGATCGCGTTGACGTGGCGGAAAGTGTCATCTGTCGTTCGAGCAACGGCCACTCAGCATTCTGGCAAGGCGGGATATGTTCGTCGACACCAGATTATTCGCAGAAAATGGGCTTAGCGACCCGCAACTGCGCCACCAATCGACGATGTTACCGGGATAATTTGGGTGAAATTGAACGCCCCACTCGGAGTTATGGATGGAAGGGTCAGCAACCGCTGCATTAGGGGGCCTCAAACGCCCGGACCTTTTGCAAAGAGGCTCATATCTGAACGGCACTTGGCTCTCGAAGCCGGAAACCCTCACGGTAGTGGATCCTGCTACCAGCGAGGAGTTGGCCCAGGTGGCAGCTAGCGAACCGTGTGATGTTGATAATGCGGTCTATTTCGCGAAAACCGCATTCCCGCGGTGGCGGGACTTGCTTCCGTCAGAACGGGGCGCATTCCTCCGGAGGTGGGCGATAGCAATGCGCGACAACGCGGAAGATCTGGCCGTCATTGTGACCGCCGAACAAGGTAAGCCGATCGCGGAGGCTCGGGGCGAAATCTCCTATGCCGCAAGCTTCCTTGACTGGTTTGCAGCGGAGGGCGAGCGAGCTTACGGCGAAACAATCCCCAGCCATCTCGTCGCAAGTCGGCTGGCCGTGCAGATGCAGCCGGTCGGAGTGACTGTTGCTATCACCCCATGGAACTTTCCATCGGCCATGATCACTAGAAAAGCTGGAGCCGCGCTGGCCGCTGGCTGCACCATGATTGTAAAGCCCGCTCCAGAAACCCCCTTGTCGGCGCTCGCGCTTGCCCGTCTTGCCGAGGAAGCGGGAATCCCCGCCGGCGTGTTTCAGGTAATAGCCGGTGAAGCTCCGCCGCTTGCCAAGCGGCTGTTGGACCATACGGATGTGAGGGCGTTCTCATTTACGGGCTCGACCGAGGTCGGCAGAATCCTGCTCGAGCAGTCCGCAAAGACCATCAAGAAAGTTTCGCTCGAACTGGGCGGCAACGCTCCGTTTATCCTTTTCGACGACGTGCCGATGGAAGCTGCGGTCGCTGGCTGCATCGCAGCCAAATTCGCTACATCCGGCCAGGACTGTCTGGCAGCAAACAGGATCTACGTTCAGCGGGGAGTTTATGACCGTTTCGTCGAAGAATTCAGCAAGGCCGCCAGCAAGCTGAAAGTCGGGCACGGGTTGAAGCCCGGCGTCGACATTGGTCCAATGACCAAGGCGTCTGGCGCCGAAAAATGCAGGCAGCAGATCTCGGAGGCTCTTTCAGCCGGGGCTCGAATGGTAGCCGGGGCACAGGATAGCCCTCTCGGCGGGAACTTTGTGACGCCGACAGTGCTCGCCGATGTGACCGACGCCATGCGGGTTGCAAAAGAAGAGACGTTCGGGCCTGTGGCCGCGATCCTGCCCTTCGAAGACGAAGTGGAGGTGCTTGCGCGTGCGAACAATTCGGAGATGGGTCTTGCGGCGTATGTCTACACCCGAGATCTTAACCGCGCGATGCGGCTCACCGACCGGCTCGAATACGGCATGGTTGCGGTCAACACCGCCAAATTCACGGGAGCGCCCATTCCCTTCGGCGGCTGGAAGCAGTCCGGCTTGGGGCGGGAAGGCTCCAAACACGGCATCGCCGAGTATCTGGAACCAAAATACACGTGTTTCGGAAATCTTGCAGCTTAAGAGGATGCGTTGATGACTATCAACCTCAAAGAAATCAGCGAGAAGGACAGGAACTCTGTCCTGCATCCTTTCACGCAGCTCAGGGATTTCGCTACCGGCAAGCTTGGTGACCCAACAATCGTCGAAACGGGCAAAGGCATTCGGATCCAGGATGCGTATGGGAACCGGTTCATTGACGGGTTCGCCGGCCTATACTGCGTCAATGTGGGCTACGGCCGGACCGAAGTCGCAGAGGCGATTTCCCGCCAAGCTCACCGTCTCGCATATTACCATTCCTACGCCGCGCACACGACCGACGAACTTGCAATTCTATCTGACCGCCTTGTGAAAATGGCGCCAGGTAAAATGAGCAAGATCTTTTACGGCATGTCCGGCTCGGACGCCAACGAGACGCAGGCCAAATTAGTCTGGTATTACAATAATCTGCGGGGCAAGCCGAACAAGAAGAAGATCATCTCGCGCGAGCGCGGCTATCACGGCTGCAGCGTCGTGTCGGGCTCGATGACCGGCATGAGCTTTTATCACGACCATATGGACCTGCCGCTCCCGCAGATCGTTCACACAGGTGTTCCGCATCATTACTGGGGTGCCAACCCGGGCGAAACCGAGCGCGAATTCTCGGCGCGGCGCGCCCAGGAACTCGATCAGCTGATCGAACGCCTGGGCCCCGACAATGTGGGCGCGTTTATTGGCGAGCCCGTGCTCGGCACCGGAGGCATCACGCCTCCGCCAGAAGGATACTGGCAGGCGATCCAGGCCGTTCTGAAGAAGCATGACGTGCTGCTCATTGCCGATGAAGTCATCACCGGCTTCGGCCGCACAGGCTCCATGTTCGGGTCGCAACATTATGCCATCGAGCCAGACCTAATCACGATCGCCAAGGGACTGACATCGGCCTATTTCCCGCTTTCGGCGGCGATCCTCGGCGAGAAGGTCTACAAAGTCTTGGAAGACGGCGCTGACAGGGTTGGCACATTCTCGCACGGCTACACTTACTCGGGTCACCCCATCGGAGCCGCCGCGGCTAACGCGGTTCTCGATATTGTCGAGAAAGAGGACCTCCCTGGAAATGCTCGTGACGTCGGCGCCTTTTTCCAAGCGCAGCTGAAGGAGAAATTCGCGCAGTTGCCGATCGTCGGTGAAGTTCGCGGCGTCGGCCTTATGGGCGCGATCGAGTTCGTGGCCGATCGCGAAACTAAGAAGCGCTTTGATCCGGCGCTCAAGGTTGGAGCACGAATTTCGAAGGCGGCGCGTGAACGTGGTCTCATTGCTCGCGCTATGCCACACGGCGATATTCTAGGCTTTGCTCCGCCGCTAGTCACAACAAAAGCTGAAGTCGAAGAGATTGTCGCAATCGCTGAGAGCGCTGTTCGTGCTGTTATGGATGAACTCACGCGAGAACGGCTCAACATTTAGCCAAGCGTGAGGCTTTCAATAGATTGTCCAATTGGTCCTGTCCGGGAAAGCTGAGGTAGTCGAAGCCCTACTGATACCAAGGGCACCGGGTGAACGTCCGCCCGTCTGAGGCAGCACGGTCGAGAGCGAATTGTGATTCAGGCCCGAGAGTGGAGACACGCGGCAAGCCGCCGCGTAAGCTGCAGGCGTTTGCCTGCGGACGCTCGAAAGTGGGTTGACCCCATCGGCGCGAAGGATGGCACGCTTACGGGTTTGCTCTCACGGAACGCCGCCTCGGCCATTTCCATCGAGGCCAGACCGATAGTCGATTTGCCGGCGCCGGACTCGCCTGATCCAGCGCGGGCTTCGCCGCGCAGTTTGGCCGCCTCGACGAAGTCCATCGCGTTAATGTCGGCGGGGACGGCGCGTGACACAGAAGGCCCTATCTGGGAAGCTCGGAGGCTGCCATGCAGAGAGGAAAAACGAGAGCTTAGGCGACCGCGTTCGTTGACAAAGCGGCGGTTGGCATTCGAAACTCTGCCCCAAGTCGCCAGTCTGCGGACCGCTTGCAACACCGGCTGGTCACAGCCGATCAGGTCGCGCCAGGTCTGGCTAGAATTGGCTCCGCCTTGCTGCGGACCGCGTCCGCGGTGCCGCGTTCGTCGAACTTCTATGGTTTTTGCATCGGCCACGCATATCTTAGTTTTCCAGTGCATCTCGAATGGCGCGAATCGCCCCGAAAGCATCAAACGCAAGGGCCTTGGGGTTTTGGTAAACTTGGTCAGGCCATTGTGCCCTTTTCACCGGTGATTGGCCCGGCTGATGTGTAAAGCGCTGTTGTGGGACCACCTTTCGGGAGTGGTCGCGATCTGTGAGGTTGCCGATCCTGTATTGGGATCGGAGATCGGCTTGTGTCTGGACTTGACCTTACGCTTGACCCGGAGCGGCAGCCTCGGCGTTTCGAGGTGATCAACGGTGCCGGCGGTCGGCGTCATTGGTCGGTGGATGACAAGGCGCGGATCATCGCGGAGACGCTGGAGCCGAACGCAGTCGTTTCCGAGGTCGCCCGCCGGTATGGCCTCAGGCCGCAGCAGGTCTTCGCCTGGCGCCGCGAAGCGCGCAAACAGGCCGCTTCGGTGCAGCAAGATTCTCCTCCCTTTGTGCCGGCGGTTGTGGCGGCGGCGGAGCCTGTAGCCAGCCGTTCACCGAAGCAGCAGAAACGGCAAGCCACTCGAGACGCCGGAGTGATCGAGCTTGAGATCGACGGCGTTGCGATGCGCGTCGGCCGGGGCGCCGATGCCAAGACGGTGGCCGCAGTGATCCGCGCGCTGAAGGCGACGTCGTGATCGGGCCAACGGGTGCGGTCAAGGTCATGGTGGCGACGAAGCCGGTCGACTTCCGCAA
>NZ_JAMYSG010000059.1:0-11849 GCF_040321815.1 Mesorhizobium sp. M0239 | reverse complement strand
CGCTGGCGATCAGCGGCTTTGCTCCCCCGATGGAGAGCTTCAAACGCGGACGAGATTTTGCAGCCTGGCTTGGCCTCGTGCCACGGGGCTCGCCGTCGACATAGATGACCCCGCCGTTGATCCTCTCAAGCGTCATCAGCATGGGCAGAACGGTTGTCTTGCCGGATCCCGAAGGGCTGCGTATTTCAGGCGATCGTGAGCACAGATTTCACCGCATCGTGAGCACGGATTTCACGGGATCATGAGCAACGATTTCAGGCGATCGTGAGTATCTTTTCGGAGGTGCTGGACGCTTCGGCCGACAACTCAACCGGTCTACAGGATGCCTCGTTCAAAACGAGGAAGCCTGATGCCAACCCAGAGATTGTCGATGCGCCGGATCAGAGAAGTTTTACGTCTAAGGCATGCGGGCCTGACCGAACGCGTCATCGCGCACACGCTTGGGGTGAGCAATGGTGTCGTGCATGGTTATCTGCGGCGCGCCCGTCTTGCCGGGCTGAGCTGGCCGCTGCCTGAAGGGATGGATGACGAAGGCCTTGAGCTGCTGCTGTTCCCAGCGCCGAAGGCGGCGTCGCAAAGCCCCCGGCGGCCGGTGCCCGATTGGAGCTATGTGGAGAAGGAGTTGCGCCGGCGCGGCGTAACACGGGTGCTGCTTTGGGAAGAGTATCGTGCCGCCAATCCCGATGCGGCTTTGGCTATACCTGGTTTTGCACGACCTTCGAGGCCTGGAAAGGGCGCGCGCCCGACGATGCGCCAGACGCACCTGGGCGGCGAGAAGGTGTTTGTCGATTTCGCCGGCGACACCATCGACATCTTCGACCCCATCACCGGCGAAGCGCATTCCATGAAGCTGTTCGTCGCAGCGATGGGCGCCTCGAACTATACCTATGCCGAGGCGTGCCCGAGCGAGAGCCTGTCCGACTGGATCGGCGTGCATGCGAACCTTTTCACCTTTCTGGGCGGCGTGCCGAAGTTCGTGATCTGCGACAATCTCAAGGCCGCCGTCACCAACCCCGATCGCTACGACCCCGGCCTCAACCGGACCTATGCCGAGATGGCGAGCCATTACGGCACCGCAGTCCTCGCAGCGAGGCCGAGACGCCCGAAGGATAAGGCAAAGGTCGAGGTCGCCGTGCAAATTGCCCAGCGCTGGGTGCTGGCGCGGCTGCGCAATCAGCGCTTCTTTTGTCTGGCGGAGCTGAACGCCGCCATCCGCCTGCTCGTCGCCGAACTCAATGCCCGCCAGATGCGCGGTTTCGGCTCCAGCCGAGCCGAACTGTTCGCCGAGATCGACAGACCGAAGCTGGCAGAACTGCCAGATCAGCCATACGTCTTTGCGCGCTGGAAGCGTTGCCGCGTCGCGCCCGAATATCATGTCGAGGTCGACGGGCACTGGTATTCCACGCCCTATCGTCTCATCCGCGAGCTCGTCGATGTGCGCATCGCCGACAACACCGTCGAGATCTTCCACAAGGGTCAGCGGATCGCCAGCCACGCCCGTGCGCCCAACCGGCGCGGCCATACGACCGTTGCCGATCACATGCCGAGCGCGCATCGCCGCTACGGCAAGTGGACGCCGGGAGGATTGATCGCGGCCGGCGAGAAGATTGGTCCTTCCACCGCCGCCTTTTTCCAGGCTGTCATCGCTGACCGGCCGCATCCCGAACAGGGCTTTCGCACCTGTCTCGGCATTCTGGCGCTGACCAAGAGCTACGGCAACACGCGCGTCGATGCAGCCTGCCAACGCGGCATCCTCATCAAGGCACGCTCCCTCGCCTCGATCCGTTCGATCCTCAAGACCGGCCTTGATCGCGCTTTCCTCGACGAGGCACCCGATCACCAACCCCTGCGCCACGGCAACATCCGCGGTCAGGGCTATTTCCACTGAACCATGGAGCTCTCAATGCTCACCCATCCCACCCATGAACGGCTGGTCGCACTCGGCCTGGCCGGAATGGCCAAAGCCTTCGAGGAACAGCGACGATCGCCGGATCTGGAGGCCCTGTCGTTCGAGGAGCGCATCGGTCTTCTTGTCGACCGCGAAGCCGCCGAGCGCGACACCAAACGGCTCACGACGCGCCTCAAATTCGCCGCGCTGCGCCAGAGCGCATGCGTGGAGGATGTCGATTTGCGCACCCCGCGCGGCATCGACCGCGCCGTCTTCGCCAGGCTCGTTGCCGGCGACTGGATCGATCGACACGAGAACTTGCTGGTCACGGGCGCGACCGATCCCACGACATAATGCACACCTCGCTACTATTGAAAAAGCTGGATCTGCTGATCCTGTGATTGTGATAATGGACTGTGTCCGCTCCTGCCGGAATGGTGCTGGATATCGAGTTGCTCGATATCTTCATGACGGATGATCCAGGGCGTACCCTTGCAATACTGCTCGGCCTTCAGATCGCCGGCGCGGATCATGCGCAGCACGGTCATTGGCCGCAGGCCGAGCTTCGCAGCCGTTTCCTGCAATGTATACTCGCCGCGCTCCGACCGTTCGTCCTTTTTGTAGACGGCGATGTCGTGCTGGTTGCGGAAAGTGCAGACACGGGACTGCGTCCATCCGTTCAGACGACCCGTGGTTTTGCCGAGCCGGTTGAGAAGCGATGCGATCGCTCTATCCGGCAATTGGCGTGCCAGGGCACGGATCAGGTCCTCGATGTCCGGCGGGGCGCCCCAATGGTGATGGCCTGCCTTGTTCTTCCTGACCGAAAGCTCGGTATGGTCGCCGCCCTGCCAATGCACCAGCATTTTGATGTGGTCGTCTTCGATGGCGACGACAATCTCGCGGATCACGGCACGGATGATCCGCTTGCGCGTGGTGGCGGTGGCGTTGGCATGATGCCATGCCAGTTCGAGATCGGCGCCCATGCGCAGCAGGCTCCGCCGTTCCTCTTCTCCCAGAGCCTCAGGCTTGTGGCGGTCGAGCGCGTCAAGCTCGTCCTGACGCTCGCGGACGGCTGCGAGCGCGGCATTCCAGCGTCGCTCCAGTTCGCCTGCTACAAGCCGGTTGCCCGGGTCGACGGCGTCATACTGGCGGCGTGCATGGGCGGCTTCATAACGTGCCTGCTCGAGTGCGAGCTCCACATGGCGCCGCTTCTCTCCAGCCTGCACGGTGGAGGTCTCGATGGCCTTGATCGCCGCTTCCATGCCGAGCGGTTGAAGGCGTTGAAGAACCTCCGCGCTGACCGCCTGATCGACCCGCAACGATCCGAAGCCGATGCACGGGTCGGTTCCGTGGTTGACCTGCGCTCCGCGGCAATGATAGCGCCCCGTATTGCCGTTGCTGCCGGAATAGGAGACATGCAGCTTGCGGCCGCAATGGCCGCAGCGCAAGAGACCGCCGAGCAGCAACTCGCCCCGGCGAAGAGCACCGCGCGGCACCAGGCCTTTGCTTGTGGCATTGTCCGTGGTCAGGCGCTGATTCCTCTCAAAATCGTGCCAGCTCAGGTAACCTTCGTGATGGTCGATGAGCAAGACCTCCCAGTCGGCGCGATCGCGCCTGATCCCACGCAAAATCCGTTTGCGTCCGGCCTCTATGGTGACTTTGCTGCAGGTTCGCCCGAACGCATAGGCGCCGGCGTAGATCGGGTTGGTGAGAATGTGGTGCACCGTATTGTAGACGGGCAGCTTCCAGACGATCGCCCTGTCCGCCGCGCGCGTGTAATTTACGGCAGGGAGCATAATGCCCTCGCGGCGCAACCACAGATACACCTGCCGGATGCTCTGCAGTTCGTCGAAACGCCGGAATACAAGATCGATCGCCTCGCGGATCCGCAGGTCCGGGTCTTTCTCGACCCGGTTCCGGCCCGACTTGACGTAACCGATCGCCACCGTCAGGAAAAGTTCGCCCCGTCGTGCCTTCTGCTTCAGGGCTTCGATCGAGCGGGCCCGCAGGATCGAAAGCTCCAGTCCGCTCATCGTGCCCTTCATGCCGAGCAGCAGCCTGTCGTTGGGATGACGCGGTTCGTAGATGCCGTCCTCATCGATGATGAGCGTTCCGACAAGGCCGCAAAACTCGATGAGCGTATGCCAGTCCCGGCCATTGCGGGCCAGCCGGGAGGCTTCAATGGCGAGGACCGCACCAACCCGACCTTCGCAGATCGCCGCCAGAAGCTTCTCAAAGCCCGGACGGCTGATGCCAGACCCTGAACGACCGAGATCTTCATCGATGACGATGGCGTCTTTCCAGCCAAGGGACCGCGCTCGCTCGGCAAGGCCATATTGGCGTCGCCGGCTCTCGGGATTGTTGACGAGTTGATCGGCCGTCGACTGCCGGACATAGACATAGGCACCGCGCGCGAGATGTTCAGCGGTGATTTTCATGATCTGCCTCCCGTCCCGTCTGGCTTACCACCGCTTCCCTCAGCAAGGTCTCGATCAGCGGGAGGGTGCGTTCCCGGACTTCGCCTGGAAGACTCGATCGCGGAGCCTTCTTGGAAAACAGGTCTGGCTGGTCGGTTCGGCATTGCCTGCGCTGCATGGTCGTCTCCTGGCTGGCGTGAGTCGCTCTGCAGAAAACGTAGACATGCATCAACCTCGCGGCGCAGGTCGCGCAGGCATGAAAGGGGAAAACGGGGCGCCTCGCGAACCGCCATCGTCAGGGCGATCTCTTCCGTCATCCAGATCGGAATCAGCGCCAGGCTGCCATCCGGTTGTCGCCCGACATAGGCCGGCTCACCGCAATAACGCTGAAGGCCTGTGACGAAAATCTCCCCGCCCGAACGTGGATGAAAGGCGTAACGGACAATCTTCTTTGCCTCGCCATCCTGATAACGGGCATTATGAGCCCAGTCCGACCGGCCTGGGCAAGAGTTGGCTTGCCTGCGCGCTTGGCCACAAGGCTTGCCGCGACAATCGATCGGTGCTCTATCATCGCGTCCCGCGCCTGTTCGAGGCGCTCGCCCTGGCGCGCGGCCACGGGCGCTATGGGCGGCTGCTCAAGACGCTCGGGCGCGTTCAACTCCTCATCCTCGACGACTGGGGCCTGTCGGTTCTCAATGCGGCCGAGCGCCGCGACCTGCTGGAGATCCTCGACGATCGCCATGGCCGTGCATCCACAATCGTCACCAGCCAAATCCCCGTGCAGCACTGGCACGACGTCATCGGCGATCCCACCCTCGGCGACGCGATTCTGGATCGCCTCGTCCACAACGCTCACCGCCTTCAACTCACCGGAGAAAGCATGCGAAAACACTGACTGTCTGGACGATGCCGAGGCCACAAGGCTGAAGACCAGATAGAAGAAGCCAGTCATCGAGATCGCCTCGATGAAGCGGTAGTGCTCCGCACCGAAATTCTTAGCCTGCTGCAGCGTCTCCAGGATGGCGATCGCTGCGAGTATCGGCGTGTCTTGATAATACCAATGAGGTAGTTGCCTAACGCGTCAGCCGCCAACTTGGAGGCGGTGGTAAACTCGGGGATCGTGATAAAGAACACGAGCGAGGTACCCTTAAGAAGCTCTGCCGATATCGATGACGAAGCGTCAGAGATCGTTGTCCTGATCCCATAGAGCGGCGGCGTCCATACTGAACTGCGCCATGGTTAACCTAAACAAGGAGGCGCGCCTTCTCGGCGTTGGACCGAAGATCCTCAGGCTCGCGCAGCGAGGTTGAAGGATTCATCCTCTGCCAGATGGTCCATGGGTCTTCAGCCGATCAACGATTAGCGAACCGGCGGCTAAGCGCATCGCTCATCGCGCGCGGCAAAACCAAAATACCCCATGGGATCGCATCCAGATCAGCAAAACCTATTCACTTCAACGACTAGACAGATGGGTGTTATGAAACAGGATTTAAGCTGACGCGCCAGGCTTTCCAGCAACGAGCTTGGTCTGGCGGAGCGATGTGACCAGCTTTGCTGTGGCTTTCCCGGCGCGATGTAGTACCATGCCACAGCGTCACTTGGTTGGGATCTGGCGCTGTGCGCACCGCACTCTCCTGATGAACTGCACTTGTACAGGCGAATACTGCCGAATAGTATCCCTTCTTCCTTAACGCGCGTCCACCTGAGCAACCTGCGGCCCCCTGGGCGCGGGGGCGCAAGCGGGAGCCCGCACGTGGCAGGCCACGACGCGCCCGTCGGCCATCGGCACCAAAGGCGGCACTTCAATACGGCAACGCTCGACCGCGAGCGGACAGCGCGGGTGGAACGCGCACCCGCTCGGCGGATTAATGGGGCTTGGCACCTCGCCTTCGACGGGCACCTCCAGCCGAAGTCGTGCGGGATCCGGCACCGGCGCTGCCGCGATCAGGGCCTCCGTGTACGGGTGGACCGGCTTGGCGAACAGCGCCTCGCATGGCGCGAGCTCCACGATTCGCCCCAAATACATGACCGCCACGCGATGGCCGATATGCTCCACGACGCCGAGGTCATGCGAGATGAAGACGAAGGCGATGCCCATCTGCTGCTGGAGATCCAGGAGCAGGTTCAGGATCTGTGCCTGCACCGACACGTCGAGCGCTGAGACGGCCTCGTCGGCGATGACGAGCGAGGGCTGGAGGGACAGCGCCCGCGCTATGCCGAGTCGCTGCCGCTGGCCGCCCGACAACTCGGACGGCAGCCTGTGCATCATCTCGGGCGACATTCCGACCTTCCGGAGCAGGTCCGCGGCAAGCGCGTTGCGCTGCTTCCGGCTGAGGCGCTCGAAATTCTCGACCGGTTCGGTGATGATCTGCTCGGCTCTGAGGCGCGGGTTCAGCGACGAATAGGGGTCCTGGAAGATCATCTGCATCCGACGGCGAAACGCCCGAAGCGCTTGCTTCTTGAGACCCGCAATGTCAGTGCCATCGATCAGCACGCGCCCGTTCGTCGGCTCCACGAGCCGCATCAAGAGCCGCGCGACGGTAGACTTGCCGCAGCCGGATTCGCCGACGATGCAAAGCGTCTCGCCCGCCTTGACGGAAAAGGACACATTCTCCACCGCCCGGATCACCGGAATGGTCTTCTTCAGGAATCCCGCACCGAGCGGATAATGCTTGGTCAGATTCTCGACTTTCAGCAGAGGACCACTCATGCGCCTATCACCTCTTCGGCGCGCCAGCAGGCTGCGGCGTGGCTCAACCCGACACCACGGAGGGCGGGGCTCTTCTCGCGGCAAATATCTATCGCGAACGGGCAGCGAGGCGCAAAGCTGCACCCGACAATGGGCTCTCGCAGGTTTGGCACGATCCCAGGAATCTCTGGAAGACGGCGCTGACGGCCTCGCCGCGGATCCGGCACCGATCGCATGAGGCCCTGAGTGTAGGGGTGCGCGGGATGCGCAAACAAATCTATCACGTTCGCTTGTTCTACGATCTGGCCAGCATACATCACGATCACGCGTTGGCATGTCTCGGCGACAACCCCCAGGTCATGCGTGATGAACATCACGGCCGTTCCCGTGCGCTCTTTCAGATCGACGATGAGCCGCAGGATCTGCGCCTGGATTGTGACATCGAGGGCCGTTGTCGGCTCGTCAGCGATCAACAGTTCCGGTGAGCAGGCAAGAGCCATGGCGATCATGGCGCGCTGGCGCATGCCGCCCGACATTTCGTGGGGATAGTTGTTGACGCGACGCTCCGGGTCTGCGATCCGGACAAGACGGAGCATTTCCCCGGCCTTTGCCATTGCATCTGACCGGGAGGCTCCCGTGTGGATCTGCACCGCCTCAGCAATCTGGCGGCCGACAGTATAAACCGGGTTGAGACTGGTCATCGGGTCTTGAAAGATCATCGCGATCTGGTCGCCACGGATCCGTCGCATTTGCCGGTCGGACAGCCGAAGCAGGTCACTTCCGTGAAAGCAGACCTTGCCGCCGACGGTTCTGGCTGTCATCTTCGGCAGCAGGCGAAGGATGGAGAGAGCGGTCACGCTCTTCCCGCATCCCGATTCGCCGACGACGCCGAGCGTCTCGCCTTTCTTGACTTGGAAGCTGATCCCGCCGAGGGCGCGGGTGACGCTCTCTTGGCCGTAGAAATGCGTTTCCAGATTTCTAACATCGAGAAGCACGTCGTTTCCTGCGGTTTGATACATCTGCATATCAGCGCCTCCGCTTGGTGCGGGGGTCAAACATGTCGCGCAGGCCATCCCCGAGCAGGTTGACGGCAAGGACCGTGACGGCAAGGCAGATGCCGGGGGCGAAAATCGTCATGGGCGCGATGGCGAGATAGAGGCGGGAGCTCGCGATCATGTTGCCCCAGCTGGGGATTTCGGGCGGCACGCCCACACCGAGGAAGCTCAAGCCCGCCTCCGTCAGGATCGCGCTGGCGCAGACAGTAGCGCCCTGGACCATCAGCGCCGGAATGGTGCTCGGCAGGATATGTCGCCACAGTACCTTGGGCAGGCCCGCACCGCCGCAGAGCGCGGCTTCCACGTAGGGACGCTCGCGAACGCCCAGGACCACCGACCGAACCAGCCGAGTGACGGCCGGCGTCTCAGGGATCGCGATGGCGACGATGAGGATGCCGATGCCGGGGCCGGTCAGGGAGATGAGAGCAATCGCCAGCAGAATCGTCGGGATCGACATGAGGCCGTCCATTACCCGCATGACGACGTTGTCGAAGCTCCGGCTGTAGCCGGCTACAACACCGATCAGCAGCCCGCATAGGGCCGCGCACGCCGCCGATATCAGCCCGACCATGAGAGAAATCCGGGCACCGAAGATCGTTCGCGCGAACACGTCCCGGCCCAGATTGTCGCTTCCGAACCACATCTCGGCCGAAGGCGGCTGGAGGCGCTTGAATGGATCCATGTTCACCGGATCGCCGGCGTAAAGCGGGGCGCCGAGCGCCAGAATGATCAGGAGCACCAGGAGGCCGCCGCCTATCAGGACCAGCGGGTGCCGCCTTGCCAGACGGGGAACATCGGATAGCTGCAGCCGACCCATCGGCACGGCTTCAACTGGTGCGGAGAGGAGGGTCATATCAGTACCGGATGCGGGGATCGATCAGCGTATAGGCAAGATCGACCATGAGGTTGATAAAGACGTACAGACCCGAAGTCAGGATGAGCACGCTTTGAATGATAGGATAGTCGCGGTTGTTGATGGCATCCACGACCAGACGACCGACACCGGGTATGTTGAACACCGTTTCCGTAAGGACGACGCCGCCGATAAGATAAGCGAAGCTTATGCCGATGACAGTCACGATCGGCACCCCGGCGTTTTTTAAGGCATGGTGGAAGAGCATGGCATAGGACGAAGCGCCCTTGGCAGCGGCTGTTCGCATATAATCTTCCGACAGGACCTCGAGCATGCTCGCGCGCGTAACCCTTGCGATAAATGCAATGTACGCAAGACTAAGGGCTACGGTAGGGAGGACCAAGTGCACAAGCCACAGCCAGAGGCGACCATCGATCGGTACATATCCCTGGACAGGTAGCCACTGTGTCCTGATGGCGAAGAAGTATATGAGGAAATAGCCGATGACAAAGACCGGGACGGAATAACCAAGGGCCGAAAAGGCGGCGAGGAGGCGATCAACGAGACCGCCAGATTGCCAAGCGGCGAGGATGCCGAAGGAGATCCCAACCGACACGGAGAGGATCATCGTCAGGATCGACAGGGAAAGGGTCGGTTCAAGCCGCTGCGAGATGAGCTCGAGAACCGGTCGTCCGGCAAAGATCGAGGTGCCGAAATCGCCGCCGAGCATGTCCCGCACCCAACGTATGAATTGAACCGGCAGGGGATCATTCAGTCCCAACTGTTGCCGAATGCCGGCGACCATTTGTGGCGTGGCCGTATCGCCAGCGATGATAGCTGCAGGGTCGCCGGGCGCGAGCCTGAGGAGCAGGAAGACGAAGACCCCGACCATCGCCATGACGGCGACGGTCGAGACCATCCGGCGCAGGATGTAGGCAGCCATTGTGCGCCCCTAGCCGTTCTGCATGTTCCACATCGGAACGACCTCCGGCATGCCGATGAGGCCGGTCAGCGATTTGCGGCGCGCGATCGGCGCGACAAATTGGCCCAGCCTCACATCGCCAACGAAGTCCCACCAAATCCCTTGCATCTTGCGGGCCAGCGCCTTCCGCTCTTCGACTGTGTCGACATCTGCCCATTTGGCTCGGAGGACCTCATATTCGTCGTTCTTCGGCCAGCCATACCAGGCCTTTTCGCCGTTCGCGGCGAGGGTGGGTGTACCAATCGGATCGCTGCACGAATAGTCGGACCAGCTCGTGATTAAGATGCTCCAGCCGCCGTTCTCAACAGGGCCCTTGTTCGCCCGACGCGTGACTACCCCACCCCAGTCGCTCGGGGCGAGCTCGGCATTGACCGCAATTTGCCGCAGCGTGGCCGCCAGCAACTGCGCGGCATTGTTCGAGCTCGGTATATTCGTGGGTTGGAGAATGACGACCTTCTCGCCGGCATATCCGGCCTCCTTCAGGAGTTGCTTTGCCTTTTCCAGGTCGCCGCCCTTCTTGTACCATCCCGTATTTTCGTCGTTGGAATAGTGCGTCCCAGTTCCAAATATCGAAGTGACGATGTTGGAGTATTTTGGGTCAGGGGACACGACGCGCATGAACGCCTCTTGATCGATCAGGTGAAGCATCGCCCGGCGCACCTTCACATTGTCAAACGGCTTCTGCAGATGGTTCATACGCATGTACATGTCCTGGCCGGTCTTGTTCAGAACCTGGAGAGCAAGGTTGGGATCGCTTTCGATCTCTGAGAAAAAATCGACGGGGGGCTGTTCAAGGTAATCAATCTCGCCAGATTGCAACGCCGCGAAAGCAGTCTGCTGATCCCCGATATTCTCCCAGATGACGCGATCGACCTTGACGATTTTCGCGCCAGACAATCCGTCGGGCGCCTCGCTGCGCGGGACGTACTTTTCATTGCGATCATAGGTGAAGCTCGCGCCCGGCTTGGCAAGAGTTTCATTAAATCCGAAGGGCCCCGATCCGATATTCGTGCTCACCTGCTCGGTTGCGGGGAGATCCGCGTCCTTCTCTCGCATGATGAACAGGCAGGGCGCAATTGTCGCCAGGATGTCAATCAGAAGCCCCAGCGGCTCGTTGAGCCCAATCGTGAAGGTTTTATCGTCCTTCTTCGAGATGTCCTTGGCCCGCTCCATAATCAGTTGTCCGCCGGAATTTACCTGGCCCCAGCGACGGATCGAGGCGACACAGTCCGCCGCGGTAACAGGGGTGCCGTCGTGCCAGCCTAGACCATCCCGAAGCTCGAACGTATAGGTCTTCTTGTCGTCGGAAACGCCCCACCTCCCCACCATTTGCGGCCGCGGCATAAAATTGGAGTCGAGCGAGAACAGCATGTCGTAGATCGCTAGGCCATGTTCAGCGGTGATGGCAGCCGTTGAAAAGACCGGATCGAAGACGCGGAGGTCACCGCTCTTGACCATGCGGATCGTCCGCGCCTCACTAGATGCGGTCTGCGCCCGTAGGACAGAAGGGATCGATAAGGCCGTTCCGGCGACCAAACCCGTCTTGACGAATTCGCGTCGAGAGATTCTCATGTTCCAGTTCCCCTTTCTAGTTGGTAGCGGTTGATCCGCGCCGGCCTGCCGATAAACATCGAGAGTCGGGCTGTGGGTTTACGCGGCGTCCAGCAGCATGACCCTTCGATCGTCATCACCGCACACGTGCGCCGTGCGCGGTATTGTCGATGAGGCTTGCCCAAGCTTCGCCCATCGGGAAGTGTCATGTTTGCCCTCAGCCCGATCGTACGGCCGGCTCTGCCATGACACCGGTTCAGCCACGCCAGTGTCGAAGTCATTGATAACGAACGGAGTGCTTCTCGCTCACTACCTCGCTGTGTTGTGCCACCCGGTAGTCGAGTGCGGGATTTTGGTGAGGCAGTCATGCCACGCGGTGGCCTCGTTCAGCAGATTCCAGATCGTCCCATCGCT
>NZ_JAMYSG010000058.1:0-11865 GCF_040321815.1 Mesorhizobium sp. M0239 | reverse complement strand
CCAACGGTAATGGACCTCGACCTCCTGCCCAACATGGGCAGAATGACCCCGAGATGGCGCTCAACCGCAAGAACGCCCTCTTTGCAGGCTCCGACGGCGGTGCCGCTGAGGCCCGACGAGCGCTGGTCGCTCGACTTCGTATCGGACCAGCTCACAGACGGGCGCCGCTTCCGCATCCTGGCCGTCGTCGACGACTGCACGAGAGAGTGCCTGGCACTCATCATTGATACGTCTCTCTCGGGCATGCGGGTTGCCCGCGAATTGGACCGGCTCATCACCGAGCGCGGCCGGCCGAGAATGATCGTCAGCGACAATGGCAGCGAGTTCACCTCGAACGCCATCCTCTCCTGGGCGGATCAGAACCGCGTCGAATGGCATTACATTGCGCCCGGCAAGCCGATGCAGAATGGCTTCATCGAGAGCTTCAACGGCCGACTACGCGATGAACTGCTCAACGAGACGCTGTTTACTTCGCTGGCTCAGGCACGCGTCGCCATCGCCCTGTGGCGCGCCGACTACAACACCGCCCGGCCGCATTCCCAAATCGCCTGGCAGACACCGGCCGAGTTCGCCACCACCTTCAATCTGCGACGGTCGCTCGCGCTGCGCGATGCCAAAGGCTCCGCGCCAGCGCCCGTCGCTTCACCCGCCCAGCAGGGCACAACCCACGCCGGAAACGAACTCAAAACTGGATAGAAACTGGGGGCAACGTCATTAGCTATGCCTGATTTGCAACCCCAGGAAACCATGTAGGCGGGTCAGCACTTGGAAGCCGAGCTTGTCAGATCCAGTGCCAAGCGTTCAGCCAACCAGACAAAGAAAGGTCGACGACCGCGATCCTCGTCGTTGCCCCGTTTTCTTAAGCCATGCCGAAGCAAGTGAACCGCGACTGCTCGCGCGTATTCGTCATTACTAACCTGTTCGGCAAGTCCAAATCGTCGGATCTGGCGCACGCTGTTCCAGAGCGCGTTGAGAGGTGCCGTGGGAGAACGCAACTGCGGAAGTGTGCGCAGATTCTCAACGGCATACAGTTCGCCCGAGAATTCCATCCATTCAATTGATTGTCTGCCAGGCTCTCTGAGAACAAGCGCAGTTTCAAGCGCTGCTGGGTCGATTACAAGAGGTCCGTGATCCACAGCAGCGAAGTCAATAAGTATGGCTTGCCCACTTCGCACACGAACGTTCTCCCCATGCAGGTCTCCGTGGCAAAGCGCCCGCCGGTGACGTATCGGAGGAAGGTCATCCAGCAACTTCGCAATTTTTACAGCCGTGAGCGTGGCACCGAAGGGCTGAGCCTCACGTGCGTAAGTGTTGGCCCGCTGACGTGCGTTTTCGGAGAAAGTTCCGAGCACTGAGTTCACCAGCGGGCCCTTTTGCACGCCAGAAACGGAGAGATAGGCTTGGGTGCGCCAACCTCGCAAGGCGTCCTCGAAGAGTGAATTGATCGCGGCTTGGGCAGTACCGCGGTTCACCTGTTCGGCGAGCGAATCGGAATGCTCGACGAAATTCCCGACAATCAAGCCTCTTTCGGCGCCCAAAAGGCAGCGGTGTGGGTCAAGATTGGGTCGCGAAAAGAAAGGAATGAAATGGGTGGTGCAGACTTGGTAATTCTCCAGCTCGCGAAGGATTTTCGGATATCGATCTATTTTGACGAAGAACGGCAGAGGATAGGGGCCCGCGCGCGAGTCATTCAGGCGCGCATATGCTTGGAATACGGCCGCGCCACCCTGCGCCATGCGCGTGAAGGTCACCTCCCCGCAGTCGCTAAACGCCCTCCGCAAAAGGACCATGTCTTCCGGTGAGCAGTCATCGCACCCCACCAACTTTACGCTGGGCGAATAGCTAAGGCCCGGAGCGCTTCTTGCACACAACTCGGGAATGCGACTTGCGACGCGTACTGCCCACAACTTAACGCGCTTCCCGAATGGCAAGCCGTCCAGCTTTCGTCGAAGTGCGTCGATTTCTGTCAACGGCGCGAGCACGAAAGCGAGCAACCCATGCATGAAGGCATTCGCGATCAGACCGGTTATTTCGTCGTCCAGAGGTTGACCGGGCGAGATATTGATGACCACCGCGCAACTACTTGGGAGTTCCGCCTCGCATGCCGCGTTTCTTTTCTCGGCAAGCGAAAGATCCCTTTCTGAGAGGGCGTTGACGATCGCAGGAGGCGCGGGCGAGCCCACCCAGATAACGCGATTTCGAATAGCCATCTAGGAAACTGATCCACCGAACATAGCAGGCGGCATGCTAAAGATGCGGACCGGTCGCTTCTCCAGGGAGACGACTTGATCGTCCGAAACTAAAATATCCGGCTCCGCGCCCTTGGCTTCGAGAACCAAATTCCATGACGGTTCTACGCCAAACAGTGCGCGAATTTGAGCACCGCTTAATTCCGATTGATCCACCTGAAGGCGCTCACCGTTGAACTCGATCACGTAGGGCGGTTTCGGCATTAGACCTGGCTTTCTGGGGGCGTGGTGGTCCCACCCGATCCTAACCTTAATCGGAAGAGGCCTCCCTGTTTCGCGTCAACCTTGCCTTGCCGTGTCAACATCTGACAGGCCCACAGCACTTCCCAGGGGATTGCATCCAATATCGTTGCGATATGCTCGTAATGCCGGTGTTCGCCCGAAACGGAACGCTCAAGTTCGACATAGACCTCGCCAACGAGCTCATGATCCCGCCATGGTGCAGGATCGTAGCGGTCACACCAGAGCAGTCTATCGCGCCAGACGATGAAGTGCGCACCGCATCCCTGGTCCCGCCAGACGGAAGGATATAGCGTTAGTTGATTTTTGCGAACGTCTACCCGCCATGCCTTGCCAGCCCGTGCATCGAGGTTGACGGATAAGGTGTCGCCGCAGCCATCCGGGCAAAGCATCACCAGCGATCGTGGCACGCCTCGTCGATCCACCGCCATGTCGCCTGGTTGATGGAGCAGAGCTACCGCTTGAGCGTGTCCCTGCGCCTCACCTTTGAAGCTAATGTATCTAGCCCGCGACATGTCTTCGCGCCGGCAACGGATACATGTCACCGCCTCCCGCTGTAGAGTTCGCGCCGCAAAAGTTGCAGTCGGGGTTCGGCGTATCCTCGATCGCGTTAGTTCTGCCCCGATTCCCATCATAGACAAGGTAGCGGGGCTCGGCCGGAACGCCAGCAACAGCGGAAAGTAGCATGGTAACCGCGAGTGAGGCTACCACGCCATTCAAGCTGATCACCGCCGGCTGCGGCGCGTTTGCAGCCCCCTGGAAATAGGGATCGGCCCGGCGCTGCTCTTCTGTCATCATTTCCGAGCGGACCTGCCCTGCATCAAGGTGGCGTGCGCACCACAGACAAGCCAACCCGGGTGCCAGCATCTTGACATGACCAGCCAGGCGCGCGCGCATTTCGGCATCTACCGTGATTGATACACCCATGTCGATTACTGGCGTGAGGAACTGATAGGCGGCGGTGTTCAAGACATGACGGCTAGCATGGGTGTCGGTGCAATTGAACACCAAATCGGCCTCAATCACCTGGCGCGCCACACCCTCCACGGTAACATCGGCATCAATTGTCTTGAGGTTGGCGTCCGGCCTCAGCCCGCGGATCATCCTCTCTGCAACGTACACCTTTTTCGTTAAGTTGACGTCGTTCGGCAACGCTCCCGCGACCCTGTTAAGGTTCGACGCCTCTATCGTATCATCGTCTACAAGAATGAAGTTGCGGACGCCTAGGTGTGCGAGTTGCTGAGCGACGAGCGAACCCGTGCCGCCTAGCCCTACGATACCTACCTTGAGCGCCGCCAGACGCGCCTGCCCCTGCATTCCGAAAGCGAGGACCTGGCGATCGAAACGATCCTCGAGGAGAACCTCCTCACGCGGATCGAAGGCGACCTGCAAATGTGCGCCGACCTCCAAGACCCGAACTGCCTGCGCCTCGCCTAGAACACGGGCTCGTCCATGATCACGAGAAAACAGCAAAGACAGATGGGGCACATCGGGGCAACGCACGCGCAAGTAGCCCGCAAGCGAGCCTTCGCTCGCATCGTCGACTGGCGAAAAATCAGCTGTGGAAACCTGCGGGTGCGTATGGACGTAAACAAGCGACCAGCCGTTCAGCCTCGCCCTCTTTTCAATGGGCAAACAGAATTCCGCGGATAGATGGACTGAATTTGGAGTTCGTTCGACATAGGCCTTATCCGATGCAATGTGCATCTCTCGCACGACTAGCCGCCATCCTTTTGATCGCGCAAGTTGCACGGGGACGCACAGAAGAATCGCAGCGCTTTCAAGCGCCGGATGGCGAAGCGCCTCGCGCAATTCACGTAGTCGTGGCGCCGCGAAGGCTAGAGTAATCATTTTGCGCACCGGAAGCGCTCTTGAATTGCGCCCACCCAGGTGGTCAGGGTATCTCGATTTGGATTCCAGTTAACATGTGCGTCGGTTACGTGCCAAGAGAACCAAATTCCCTGGTACCCGGTCTCGGGAATGGCATTGGGATCTTGAGAGGCTTGGGGCATCTGGCCATTGTCCAATCTCAGCCCGGACCTAGCCCAGAAGCAATCAGGGTATGGCCCGGGATACCCGACGGGGACAATAAATCGGACGCAGGTGGACGTCGCCGCCCATCCTGGCGGCAGCCCCAATTCAGGAATTGTGAGAAGAGCCGCACCTGAGGGGAGCGGCTCAAGCTGAGCATCTGGATGACGCTGTGTGACGACCTCAAACTGTCGCAGTGTTACGGGATGCAACATCTAACCCCGCCCAAAGCTGGTCGGTGGGCGTGTGAAAAAGTGCTTCGGCCCTTGGCCATGGCCGTGAGAGAGATCGACAGGTTCATCGTCCCTGACTGCTCGATCCTGGTCATGACCATGGCCCTCGAGAACCAGATCATGGCTGAGATCCAGGCTAGCAACTCTAGCCTGGATGGCCGCCTTGACCTCAGCACCCGTCAAGACTGACCGATCGACCTCGATCTTCTCATCCAAGTAGAAAAAGAAAACTTCGCTCATTGCTTTTACCTATCCCAAAACTGAGAACAAAACGGGAGTACACGCAGCGACCCAAGGCAGGCAAGGCCCGTTTAGGACAACTGCGTGCTTCTGGCCATGACGCTCCCTACATGGCCTCATTCCCACCAAACCTTCAAGCGCCAGCGCCCGCTATCAAACAACTTGCGTTGTAACTCAGTCGTTTGAGGAGTTTCCCGCGAAACCAACCGCTTTTTCGCAGCTTTTCTGCACGGATAGGAGGGTCGACGATGAGTAATGCCGTTGTTGGTTCGTTGGGCTTGACCATGCGCGACAACGCGACCGACCACAGGCTAGACCTCCCTTCAGAGTCTGAATCGCATACTCGGCGGCTCTGCGGGCGAGCCTCTTCCTATTCAACTTACGATGTGGGTCTTTGGTTTCGTCACACTCTCCGATGCGACGCAGTGTGGCGTCTGAGCGCTCGTCGAGGCGCCAGCGGCCGGACGGATGGATCACCCAAGCCCATCGCTCGAGCTTGCGCAGGCGTCGCTGATGCACTGTCTGACGAAACGGATCGCGGCCGTCCGGGAGACATATCCTTCTCATGCGCACGCGTAGCCGGTCGAGGACGCGGGGCCGAGAGGAACCCATTGCCATCACCAACGCGCTGACCCACGAACAAAACGCTTCCCCAGCGGAATTGAAGTTGTCCAAACGCTCTGTCCCGTCCGGTCGATGGAAGCACACACAAGAGCCTGCGCCGCCCAATCTGGCGGACATGCTCGAAATCACGAAGAACTAAGTTCCCGACTCTGTCCGGCCCAAGGGCTCACTCCAAAGGGTGAGGCAGTTTGGTCCTCTGTGCGGCACCGAAAACGGCAGGCGCTTTTGCAAGCCACAAGCAGTCAACTACCACATTCCGTAGTGTCGACCCCTGTCAGAAAACTCTAGGATCGAACTCTCCAATGTATTGAGCGAAAGATAGGGAATACCGGCATGCAGAGCGGCGCGAAGTGGAGGTTCCAGTTGTCTGTACAGCAGTTGAGGTGCCGCGCAGGTCCTGTCTCCATTCTGTCAAATCCTGTCTACGTTAATGATCTGCATGCAGGGAGCGCCAATGAATACCGACGTTTTTGCAGCCTATGAGTCTAATGTTCGTCGCTACGGACGGTCGTTTCCTACAGTCTTTAAGAAGGCCCTTGGAGCGACAATCTGGGACGAGGCCGGAAAACCATATATCGATTTCCTCGTTGGATCGGGCGCCCTCAACTATGGGCACAACGACCCGAATATTATTGCGCCAGCGATTGAGTATCTCGTCGGCGAGAACATTCTTCTATCGCTCGACATGTATACAGTCGCAAAACGTGAATTCATCGAAGTGTTTGTGGATTCGATCCTGAAGCCCAGGGGGCTGTCCTACAAGATACAATTTCCTGGGCCGACCGGCACGAACGCTAACGAAGCGGCGCTGGCGCTGGCGCGAAAATATACTGGCCGCTCAAGCGTCATGGCCTTCACGAATGCGTTCCATGGTATGTCGCTCGGCTCTCTGGCGGTCTCGGGTTCGGCGTCGACCAGGGAACTCGGCGGCGTTGCTCGTCACGATGTGATCCGTGTCCCTTATGACGGTTATCCGAGCCAAGCTTTCGATTCCGCAAGTTACATCGACTGGGTTTTAGGCGACCCGGGGAGCGGCATAGAAAAGCCAGCCGCAATCATTCTGGAGACTATCCAGGCAGAAGGCGGCCTGAACACTGCATCTGCAGCATGGCTCACAGAAATTCAGCGGATTTGCCGCAAGCACGACGTTGTTTTGATCGTTGACGACATTCAGGCTGGTGCGGGACGAACGGGCGAGTTCTTCTCATTCGAGTTCGCGAAAATCAAGCCCGACATCGTATGCCTTTCGAAGTCCCTAAGCGGGTCAGGTAGTCCGTTCTCCATTGTTCTAATTAGCCCCGACTTGGATATTTGGAATCCCGGCGAACATAGCGGGACTTTCAGAGGCAACAATCTCGCCTTCGTGACTGCAGGGGCGATGTGCAAACTGTGGTCCGACGGACAGTTTACTACAGGCGTCGAGCGGACTGCGGTCAAGCTGCAAACGCACCTTGACAGTCTCGTTGCGAAATTCCCCGACTGCATCGAACAAAAGCGCGGGCGCGGTCTGATGGCCGGTCTCAAGTGCCGTTCGCAGGCCATTGTCGGCCGTGTGCACGATGTCGCCTTCGAAAATGGCCTGCTGATCGAATCTTCAGGGCCAAATCGTGACGTCATTAAAGTCCTCCCGCCCATCACCATCACCGACGACGAACTCGATCATGGCATCAGTATCCTAGATCATGCACTAAAGGAGCAAGCCAATGGGCACTAACCAAGCATCTCAAGCGCCGGCCATCTCGCCTCTTGTAATCAGAGAACGAACCGGCTCGATCAGCACTGCGGACATCATATCAGTCCTGAAAGGTGAGATCACCGCTCTGCACATCAAGCAAGCTTTCAGCACTGAAATAGCCGAGGAGATCACCGCAAACTTTATTCGGAATCCTGGTCTCCAGGAGCGCAACGACGGAGTTCCCGGACAATATGTCGGCGCTTCCCATTACCGGAAGGATGCAGCCACATATTTCGCAGAGGCGGAAACTTCGCGGCCGGACGTCGACGCTCTTTTTGGCAACTTGGTTGATCCGGTTCGCGGCCTTTTCGACGCGTTGAAGCGTGAGCTTCACGATCAGGGCATTGAATTGCGGCTGGCCCGCTCGGAGCACGGTCAGGCTAATATCTGTCGCGCCGTGAGTTGGTCCGGCGGGGGCACGTATGCTCTGGAACCTCACGACGATGTCGCTCAAGTCCTATGTGCCGGGGACGAATACGAGCTTGCTGCGGTGGCCAACAACATTGTAGCAGCGCTCAACTTCTACCCCAGCATGGCCGAGCAGGGAGGAAATCTGCGCCTTTGGAGCCACAAACCGACCGTCGCCGACCGAAAGTCGCAAGGTGTGGAGACCACCGGTTATCCATATTCGGCAACTTATCTTGAAACCGTTCCTTGTCGCGATCTCCAGCTCAGGGCCGGGGATATCGGCCTGATCGATGGCGGTTTCGTTCACGGGGTCACTGGACAATCCGGCAACGGAAAGCCTCGCCTGGTGCTGAACAGCTTCTTCGGATTCGCCCGGCCTGATCTTGTTCTCTTGTGGACCTGACGTAGTGTCTCAGTGACTGGCAGGATTCCGCCGCAAGCTCGGGACCGGATTGACGAAGCGGGCGGCATTAACCTGAAGATGCGGCCGACGGGGGATGTCGAGCCTTCGCGGCGGATTAGCAAAACGAGCTTTCGCTCGCCTCACATCGGATCAGATTATCGCCGCGCGGTTCTTCAATCGCCTGCGCCAGCCCTGGGCTTCGTTGCGGCCGCCGCGAGAAGGTTTCGGCCGCTTGGCCCAGCGGTAGAGCCTGGCGCGCAAGACGGCAACCGCTTGGGCCGCATCATTGGCCGACAAGCGCGTGCTCTTGCTATCGGCGAACGAAGTCGGCACGGATCGCGGCTTCATTCGACGGGATTTCGCCGCGGCCCCTGCTCTCAACCGCAACGCTTCTGAAAGCATAAACAGGTTATCTTGCCCGATCCGGCCGCCCACTCAAACGCAGCCTCTCAAGATGCAGGTTGAACCAAAGATCGCCGAGACTTGTCTTATGACTTTCTGTCATTTCGCGGCCAAGGTAGCTTGCCGGTCGCGGGTATACATTGCCCGTGCTGCCGTTGCACAATATGCGGATGCCCAACAGACGGGCGGTCCAAATCGGGCACGTCGATATCTTGACCCGCCTCGATCGAGCGGCGGATGGCGCGCGTGCGGTTGAAGAGGCCGAACAGCTTGTCGCCTTCGCCCCAGCGGATCGCCCGCTGCAGGGAGGCGAGATCCTCCGAAAAGCGCGCCAGCATCTCAAGGATCGCATCGCGGTTGTCCAGGCAAACGTCGCACCACATTTTCGGATCGGAATCGGGGAGACGCGTGAAATCACGGAAGCCGTACGCCGAATATTTGATGACCTCGCTTTTTGTCACCGTCTCCAGATCGTTCGCCGTGCCGACGATATTGTAGGCGATAATGTGCGGCAGGTGCGAAAGGATCGACAGCGCCTTGTCGTGGAGCTGCGGGTCCATCGTATCGATTTTGAGCCGCAACGGCACCAGAATTCGGAGAGCTTCTCCAGCGCAGCGGGATCAGTGTCTTCCAGGGGAGTGAAAATGCACCAGCGATTCTCGAACAGCTCGGCAAAACCCGCATCAGGGCCAGACTTCTCTGCGCCGGCCAGCGGATGGCCGGGGATGAAGTGTACGCCCTCTGGCACGAAGGGCTGCATCTGAGCGATCATAGAGACCTTGGCGGAGCCAACATCGGTGAGGATAGCGCCCTTGTTAAGCGCCTGTGCGATCTCCTCAGCGATGGTCCCGGACGCGCCGACGGGCACTGAGACGATGATAAGGTCGGCCCCGCGCACCGCCTCCTTCGCATCCGTCGAGTAGTCGTCGCCGAGTTTTAGCTCCTCGGCGCGCTTCAGGGTCTCGATGCTACGAGTCGCAATGGCGATATAGCCAGCCAGCCCCTCGCGGCAGATGACGCGCGCCAGCGAAGAGCCGATCAGGCCGATGCCGACCAAGGCGATCTTTTCAAACAGGGGTTTCAACATGACAGCTTTTCAGGATCCGGTGAGTGCGGGACTACGCCGCGATTGTCCTCTTTGGTCTGACCGGCACCGCAGCGCATTGGGCCCACCTACAACGCGGGCCGCTAAGTAGTCGTCGACCGCTTTCGATACGCGGCTTTGATCTTGTCGAGCTGACGATCCCTTCAAAAAAACCCCTTCCTCTCTCCGGCTTCCATTGCGCGCATGCTGGGTGACGATCACCTCTTGCCTGGCGCCGTTCGGGTGTACGGAGTAGGAGTCGCAGATTGTTTGTAATCGCCAAGGTTCGGGAATGGTTTGATTGACCAACTGATCAAGTCGACGGCATGCTGAAGTGCGACCTCGGTCTCAGCAAGGCTGGGGGAAACGGCCATGACTGACGCCATCAACCCAATCGAGGGTGCCATCGCAATCAGCAATCAGTATCCGCGTGGCCGCGGTGCGCGAATGGCTTCTGCGTAAATCCGATTGCTCGCCGATGACAAGCTTGACATGCTCGGTGACGAGATCGACTCCATAAGCCAGCTGGACCAGTTGAGAATCGAGCGCGCCCGAAAGGCGCGGATTGACTTCAATGACCACCGGGCCAACCTTCGTCCACCCGAGTTCAATGTTCGTTGGCCCCCAGCTAAGGCCGAGAGCCCGCAAAGACTTCAGCGATACGTCGGCGATACGCTCATGCTCGTCATCACTCAGCACGGCCGGAAAGGTAAGCTGAACGAATACGGTGGGGAGCCGAAGTCAGCGGCACAAATCCCAATGACCTCGCTTCCCATTGTATGAGCGCTATAAAGGGGACCTTGTGCGAATTCTTCGACCAGTATCATCGGCGGAGACCGCCATATGTGCTTCCCGCCCAACAGAAAGGTCGTATGTTCGGCCAGTTCGTACAGTGCGGCACAATCGGACACCGCAGCTGCCTGCGCCGAGGGCAGGCTTAAGAACTACCGGCATGCCGATGCCCGCGGCAGAGCGTTCTACGTCTGTCCCATTCGCTGCCAAGCGATAAGCAGGTATTGGAACCCCGGCCTCCGCTAGGAGCTGACGTTGCGTGAATTTATCGCAGCATTGTTCAATTGATGCGGGGTTCGGTCCTGGCAGATCGAAATGCCGGCAGAGCTTGCCAACTGTGGCATAGGCGTCCTCCAAGCTGCTCGTAATGCCAGCAATGTCAGAGGTCGCTCCCAGACGGAAACATTCATGAATCAATGCATCGAGATTACCCGTATTGACACGAATTGCCTCAATGCCTTCAGCCGCAAGATAGTCGTACTGAGCTGGATCAGCCGATAGGGTAATTGGATGAAGGCCAAGACGCTGGGCCGTCTGGACGTATAGCAGACCATTGCCGGTTCTACTGCCCTCAACTAGGATTAGCGCTCTTTTCCCATGGCTGGTTACTCACCCTCCCGACGTTACGGTGCGGCAGCCCGTCGCTAAATCGGCCTCTTTTTCAGGTCGTGGCTGATCTCAGATATTGTGGGTGAGCGTATCATTGTCGGCGATCTGCCTTCGCAAAGATGCTGTAAACTTGTTTGAAGAATCTGTTTCACTTTTGCTGAGCCGTCTCTACGAATTTTGGAGCGTGCGATGTCCGGGTTCAAACTTCGGCCCGTGGTCAGCGCGATGGCTGCCAACATGATGCTGGTGCAACTCGGTAACCCGAATTGCCCATCTCACAGGCGTGCTCGAACGAAGTGTCCGGCGACTGACCACGGCCGCGTCCCGGTGGGGACCTCGAAAGGGCTGCAATCATGCAGCCTTCAATGCGCGGCGCTTTTGTTTTCGAGTACGAGGCGAGGCCGCCGAAGAAAGGCAAATTACTGAGGCGGAAGGAACGCCATCCAGCCACATCCGGTGAAGAACAACGCCAATGCGCCGCGCGAGGGCAACCATTGATCTCTTGGCTCCCCGGCGCTTCGCGATTGTCGTGTAAGGGACTTTGCGGCTGCGGCTGGACGGGATGCAGGGCACGATGCCTCTGGCTTGGAGTTCTTCGCGGACCTAGTCTAGCAGGCTTCTCTGATTGGGGTCGGTGAGGTCAAGCGTTTCCTGTCTTTTTTCCGGACCATGTCGCCCCGCGGGTCACTCGCTTCTCTTCGCGGTCGGCGCGGAGCCGCCGCATGATGGGGTCAGGAGAGCGAGGCGTCTCAATCTGTTGAACGACCTTGGGAGACTTCGCCCAGGATCGTGCCTGCTAACGAGATCGCCTTGCC
>NZ_JAMYSG010000057.1:0-15039 GCF_040321815.1 Mesorhizobium sp. M0239 | reverse complement strand
CCAACGGTAATGGACCTCGACCTCCTGCCCAACATGGGCAGAATGACCCCGAGATGGCGCTCAACCGCAAGAACGCCCTCTTTGCGGGCTCGGACGGCGGTGCCGAACACTGGGCAGTCATCGCATCGCTCATCGAAACCTGCAAACTCAACGGTGTCGAGCCGCTCGGCTATCTCGCCAACGTCCTCACCAGGATCGTCAACGGCCATCCGAACAGCCAGATCGACGACTTGCTGCCCTGGGCCTACATCCGGGCGCCTGAGCTCAAGGCCGTGGCCTGAGAACAGCGCTTACGACTGAGGCGAAGCCGCCGCGAGCTATGTTTGACGCCGGCGATGGGAGAACCGATGGACATAAGCAGTGACCAGGATTTCGATTGCGCGCATTTTGCCCACCTGCTGCTATGTTGGACGAAGCGTCGCTTGGTACTTCAAGCTTACGCATTTTTGGCGTGAGAGCGAGCCGGGCCGCAATCGGATCACCGCCATTATTACTGACCGGCCCGGCTTGCATAAACCAAGGTCAGAAGTCTGCGTCTGACGGCTTAGCGGACGTACAGCTGCCGTTTGTAGTTCGTCAAAATCTCGCATCCAGTTTCGGTCACCCGAACGGTCTCGCTTGTGCCAACATCCGCAAAACCGAAGGCTTTGACCATCGAGGGGATATGGAAAACCATGTTGGGTTTGAGGACCCGCGTTTCTCCGCGCTTAAAGGACAGGATGTGCCCTTCACCCCAATCCGGCGGATAGCTGATGCCGATGGAATACCCCGTACGCTTGAAGCGGCCTTCATAGCCGCCATCGTTGACGGTCTGCGACCAGATACTCCACACCTCACCGAGGGGGCGATCAGGACGTATGCCGTCGAGCATGTTCTGCAGCGCCCTTCGTGACACGTCCTCCATTTTTTCCAGTTCGCGGTTAGATGGACTGACCACGGAAGCCCGCATAATCGCGGCGCTATAGCGTCGAACGGTGCCGGACAGCTCGAGGAAAACAGGATCACCCGGCTGAATCTGCCGGCCCGACCACGTCCCATGCGCATAGCTCGTGCGCACGCCCGAAGTCACAAACGGCGGGTAGCCGGGGTATTCACTTCCCTTGAGCGTTACCACGCGCTGGATTTCGGCGGCGATTTCATTTTCGTTCACGCCGGCTCTTGTTTGGTTGATGCCTGCGTCGATGCCGGCCTCAGCAATCCGCGCCGCCTGCCGGATATAGTCTACTTCAGCATCGGATTTAACAACGCGGACGTTCTCCACAATCATAGAGCCGTCTTCGAAACGAACCTCAGGGAGGAGCGTCTTGAGCGTTTCATAGTCGGCGATCGTGAAGAACCAAGACCTTTTCTCAAATCCGACCTTCGCCTTGGCAAAACCCAGGTTACGCAGCGTTTCCGCGAGCAGCTCGAGCGGGGCCTCGTGGTCCATGTAGCTGGTACTGTTATCTATCCACGAATAGGCGCGGACATTCACCTCTTCTATGCCACGGGTAATATGGAAGGGCTCCCCTTGCAGCGGGATAAGCAAATACTGAGCGGAGGCATAACCGAGCGTGTTGTACCCGCTTAGGTACAGCATATTCTCAGGGACGGTCACCACGAGGATGTCCAAATCCCGGGCTGCAATGCCTTCGCGAACCGCCTTGAGCCTTCTCTGATACTCGTCGATAGAAAAAGCGAGGTCTTTTTGTACCATTATGGTATCTATGCCGGAAACTTTCATCGGAGCCCTTCGAACAAAGAGGCGCGCCACGCGCTGTACGCCATATCGTAGCATCCGATCCGCACACAACGTTGTCGTGATTTCCCACTTGGTGCAGGAAACCTGCGTTGAGTTGGCTTTGATCGCCAAAAAGCCTCCGACTTCGTCGACATTGCTGTTACAGCGGCAGCCACCCCAACAATCGAAATGTTAGCCAAACGCGTCAGCGCCTGTCTTCGTTCAGAGCACCAGCCGGCAAATTTGGAGCCCCAACGGGTGGGCGAGCTCTGCGCGGAAGGTTGTGGCCGCGTCGAGATCGTAGACCCTCGTCGGCTTGAACCATTTGGCGTCCGACAGTCTCGGCCTCTGCCGATCGAGATGCGCAAACTTGTGATCGAGGTGCGGATTCGCTGCCATCAGCGCCGATGGTTTCGTCAGCGACGACATCCGAGGGTCGGCGCTTGGCTCTCCAAATTGCAACAATTTCAGCGGCGGAGTCTGCGAGGACCTGGCTTAGCTTAGGTGACAGCTTGGGACAGGTCCCATTGGTCACCTTGGCGCACACTGCGGAATGGGCAGCAGGTAAGCGCCAGAATGCGGAAGATCTTGCTGCCATCAGGACCGCAGGGACACAGAGAACCACGAGGCAAGCGGTGACATTTCCTATGCCACCAGCTCTCCTGACTGGCTTGTGGCGCACGGCGAGCGGGCGACGGGGATCATCTCGATCGCCCGATTGCCTGGCCAAGGACGATGACTGCCCCCGGGAAACTTCAACTAACAACGCGTGAGGCTCCCCGCAGTTGTGTGCGTCAAGTTCTGCAAAATGGCGTGGCATTGCGGTGACGTCGGCGTGTCCGCCGCGCAGCCCCCCTGTTTAGCGGAGCGGCGGACACATGACGGTGCTCAGGCGGCCAAGGCCCTCAGGCTCTCCTTCTTGTGCCCAGATGATCCATGTTGAGATAGCGGGTCGCCTCGAGCCAGTTCTCGTGGATCTCGACCGCCAGCGCCCGAACCAGCCGCAGGCAGCTCCGCGGGTTGGGGAAGATGCGAACGACCAGGGTGCGCCGCTTGATCTCCGGGACTGTCAGGAATTCTGTGCGCGAGGCCGGTCTCGTCATTGGCTGACGAACCTCTCGCCGAAGACAACGGCGAACTGGGTCTTGGCCTCGAACCATTCGCGCGGCGGTCGTTTCCATTCCTCAGCCGCATGGTTCAGGACCAGATATAGCAGTTTCATCGCCGCGTCGTCACTCGGGAAGTGTCCGCGGGTGCGGACGGCGCGGCGCAGCTTGGAGTTCAACGCCTCAATTGCATTCGTAACCGGTATGATCATGACGGTGCCATCCGATCCCCGCTGGAGATGAGCGATTTTCGGCGTATGGTGCGACCATCCGGGACAGGGGCACCGGGAGCACGCCAAGTGCGGGCAGGCCGATGTATTCGATGAGCTGCGAGCTCGCGTTAGTAGCTGGCCGCCCCTGCGACCTGCCCGGTTGCGCCGAGAGCGCGGATCCGTAGGTGTCGCGTCGCCCGCCGGCTCCCGACTGTTTGAGGAGAGGGAGCCGATGAGACGTGTGATTGGAATGGACATCCACCGCACCTTTGCGGAGGTGGTGGTTTGGGAAGACGGCCGGCTGCGCCATCACGGACGGGTCGACATGACCCGCTCGGGACTGGAAGGGTTCGGCCGCAGTTTGCGACGGACGGATGAGGTTGTCGTCGAGGCCACGGGCAACGCCATGGCGGTGGTGCGGGTTCTGTCGCCCTATGTCGGCCGGGTGATTGTCGCCAACCCGATGCAGGTGAAGGCGATCGCCCATGCCAGGATTAAGACCGACAAGATCGATGCCGGCGTTCTGGCGCAGCTCCATGCCAGCGGCTTTCTGCCGGAGGTCTGGGTACCTGACGAGCGGACCGAGCGGCTTCGCCGCCTCGTCGCGCGGCGCAACCAGCTAGTTCGGCATCGCACGCGCGTGAAGAACGAGGTGCATGGCATCCTGCAGGCGCACCTAGTGCCGAAGTGCCCGCATGCCGATCTGTTCAACAATCGCGGTCGCGCCTGGCTCGAGCGGCAGGTGCTTCCCGACGACGAGCGGGCCGCTATCGCCCGCCACATCCGCGAGATCGATCGCCTGGCCGAGGATCTGGCTGACCTCGATCGCGACATCGCCCGGGAAGCGGTTGATGATGCGCAAGTCCGGCGGCTTCAGACGATCACCGGCGTCAATGTCATCGTCGCGAGCGGTATCATCGCCGCGGTCGGCGAGATCCGGCGGTTCCGCGAGCCGCAGAAGCTGGTGAGCTACTTCGGCCTCAATCCGCGTGTGCGCCAATCCGGTCTTGGCTTGGCGCAATATGGCCGGATCAGCAAACATGGGCGTTCCCATGCCCGCGCCATGCTGGTCGAGGCCGCCTGGGCGGCGGCGAAGGCGCCCGGACCGCTCAGGGCCTTCTTCCTACGCATCCGTAACAAGCGTGGTCATCAGGTCGCAGCTGTGGCGGTCGCCCGCAAGCTCGCCGTGCTGATCTGGCATCTGCTGACAAAGGAGCAGGACTACTTCTGGGCTCGCCCGGCGCTGATGGCGGCAAAGCAGAGGCAGCTCGCTCTCAAGGCCGGCGCGCCGGGCGAGCGCGGTGTCGGTCGCCGCGGTTCGGCTTACGCCTACAACGTGAAGGAGTTGCGAAACAGCGAGAAAGCCGCGGCCGAGAATGCCGAACGTGCCTACGAGCTAATGGTTCGGCATTGGCGGTCACGAGGGCCGAAGCGGCGCACGGACGCCACAAACGAGGAACGACTATAACGGCTGCGTGGCGGCACTCTCATCCTCTCGCACCACTCTTTGCCACGTGGTCGTCCGTGCCGGACAAATATAGCACAAGGAAATCTGGCGGCACGACCGACGCCCTCGGTCCGCTCCAGAATGGCGCCGTGCTCGACGCCGTCAAGGCGTGGCCTGGAAACCTCGCAGCCGGCCGCGGCGCCATCGCACCGGCCAGCCTTGACTGCGTCTCGACACGCTCGCATGGGAAATCCTGTGGGCCGGGACCTTTAGGCCATCGACGACGGCGATCAAGACGTCGGCGACGCCACGACTCTTCAACTCGTTCATGACGCGCAGCCAGAACTTGGCGCCCTCGGTCTGCTCGATCCAGATGCCGAGGATCTCCTTCGTGCCATCCGGCAGGATGCCGAGCGCGATGTAGACGGCCTTGTTCCTGACGAAGCCCTCGTCCCTGATCTTGACCCGGATGGCATCGAAGAAGACGAGCGGATAGACCACATCCAGCGGGCGATTCTGCCACTCTGCCACTTCCTCCAGGACAGCGTCGGTGACGGCCGAGATCAGGTCCGGCGACACGTCTATGCCGTAGAGCTCCTCCAGGTGGCCGCGGATCTCGCGCACCGTCATGCCGCGCGCATACATGGAGATGATCTTCTCGTCGAAGTCTGGGAAGCGGCGCTGATATTTGGCGATCAGCTTCGGATCGAAGGTTCCGGCACGGTCGCGCGGGATCGTCAGCGTCATCTTCGATGTGCCCGTCAGCACCGATTTCCGCGAATGGCCATTGCGGCGATTGGCGTTGCCGTCGGCCTGCTCCTCATCGAGGTGCTCGTCCAGTTCGGCGTTCAGAATCCGCTCCGAAAGCGCCTTCTTCAGATCGTCGAGCAGCCCGTCTCTGGCGAAAACCTCATTCGGATCGCGACCCGCAAGCAGTTGGTCCAGAAGTTCCGCCGCTCGAAGTCCTGCATGCAATTCACATCTATGCAGAAAATCCTCAACATGAGCGCGAAATAGGGGGAATTTCCCATCGTCCAACGGATATTGTGCATCCTGCAGAGACGAAGCTAGTTCCCCGCTGCCGCCAGCCGCGTTCGCGCCTGGATCGCTGTCCGCGGCGTTTGGACCAATGTAAACCGCAATTGACGAGCTCAATAACCATGAACGGCAGTGTGCTTTTATTAAACAGCATTCGTGACGATTTCCCCGCAACCCAAGACTTTATTTACATGGATGTTGCAAATCAAGGATTGATCTCCCGCACTACCAGAAGGTCGTTCGAAGAGCATCTCAATAACAGATTGCACGGTGTAAACGACGAAGTTGGCCAGTTGGCGGATATTGAAAAGACACGCGCCAGATTTGCTCAATTTATTGGAGCGGACAAAGACGAAATTGCGATCACGAAGAACGCGTCAGAGGGGATCAACATAATCGCCAATGCGATCGAATGGCGAGCCGGAGACAGCGTTGTCCTATGCCCTCAACTTGAGCACGCGAACAACATCCTGCCCTGGCTTCAAGTCAAAGCTCTACATAATGTGGAATTGAAAGTAGTCGAGCCAACTAATGGCGCGATTCCCGTGGATGCGATTGTCGATGCGGTCGATTCCAGTACTCGCGTTGTGGCGCTTTCAACCGCGACGATGGTTCCTGGCTTTCGCACAGTCACGCAACCTATTGCGGAGGTCTGCAGGCGCCACGGTACCTTCCTTCTGGCGGATGGCACGCAATCGGTCGGAATACTCCATACCGATGTTGATCGGTTGGGCGTAGATGGCTTGGCCGTCTCGACTGTAAAGGGCTTGATGGGCCTGTACGGATCGGGATTTCTCTACTGCCGCCGGGAATGGGCAGATCAGCTCAACCCAGCCTACCTGGCTCGCTTCAGCGTCGATCTCGGGAACGCACCAGAATCGGCTCCCATTCTCAACGCCGCCAAGCTGCGGGCTGGGGCACCCCGTTTCGACATTGGGCATTATAATTTCCCGGGCATGATTGCCGCCCACGCATCCTTGGGCCAACTACTGGAGATCGGAACAGAAGCAATCGACAAGCACGTGACATCTTTGGCAACACGATTGGCTTCAGGGCTGTTACAAGTCGGACTGCCTGTATGTGGGGGGCCTCCTGGTAAGCACACTGGGAGCATTGTTGCGCTGGGCGACATGGCCGCGCTCGGCGGAGCGCAACAAGTCGCCGCCTACATTCCATCGCTACACAGCCATCTTGCGAAAAATAAGGTCCTTGCATCGACGCGACGAGGACTCCTGCGGTTTTCGCTCCATGTTTACAACACCGAGGAGGAAGTCAACCAAGTCGTCGATGTAGTCAATAATTGGTCGAAGTCGTTTACGCCACATAACTAGCAGATAGGAGAGTTTATGTCATCGCCCAGCGCAGATACCGTGGCGCTTCTTCAGGACCTTGTCAAAATTGAAAGCGTAAACCCTTCGCTTTCCGCAAGGGGCAGCGGAGAACAGCGGGTCGCCGAATATCTTGAAAGGTTTTGCCGGGACCGCAGCCTGCCTTATGAACTCCAGCACGTTGTCGACGGCCGCTCGAATTTCCTGACCTGGATCTCAGGCAAAGACCCTATTCGGCGCCTCCTTTTTGTGGCCCATATGGACACCGTGCCCACTGACAATTGGGCTTCCGACCCATTTTCTCCTGAAGTGAAGGATAATCGACTCTACGGTAGAGGTAGTTGCGATACGAAGGGTTCCCTTTCAGCAATGATGATCGCCCTGAGTACCCTGGGGGACTGTCAGCCGAATGCCACAATTGTCGTTGCCGCCAGCATTGATGAAGAGTACCGCAAGATCGGCGCTCGCGCCATCGCTCTCTCCGGCAAGTCGTATGATGCCGCGGTCGTTGGTGAGCCAACCGAGCTTGAGCTTGTAGTCGCCCACAAAGGGTCCGTCCGCTGGCAAATCGAGGTTCAGGGCGTCCCTGCTCACAGTTCGAAGCCGCACCTAGGAGTCAATGCAATCACAGGGATGGCAAAGGTTATATTGTCGCTCAACGAACACGGGCAGAACCTCGCTTCGCGCACCCAGTCTTTGGTCAGTCCTCCAACTTTGACGGTCAGTCTTATCGAGGGTGGCTTGGAATTGACGACCGTCCCTCCTTCGTGCCGCATCTGGGTTGATCGCCGCCTCGTTCCAGGAGAGCGACCGGAGCAGGCTTTGGCAGAAGTGGAGAACATACTGCAAGGTTTGCGAGATCGCGAAGACATCAAGGTTCGATCCTTACTGCCCGCGCTTGAAGATCCTGCTCCGGATAGTGCCGAGTCGAGTAAGATTGCTTCCGTGGCAGCGCAGGCGTGTGCCGATGTTGCCGGGACCGGCAAGTACATTGGAGTACCGTACGGCACGGATGCTAGTCAGCTATCGTTGGCCGGCATTCCCTGCATCGTCCTCGGGCCAGGGAGCATTGATCGCGCTCATACGAATAATGAGTTCATTGAATTGGATCAACTTAATAGGGCAGTTGAAATATATCGACGAATAATGCTCAGTTATTAGCGTCAAACGGCAAAGCGAGGCCTACAAGGATACTAGCGGCACGTCGTAAAAAGATGAGCCATGGTCATTCTCAATCGGTTCAAACTGGAATGGTCATGGTCGAAAGGTCCTGGTGATGGCCAGCAGCAAGGGCCTTGGCTTTGCTATCGCAAAGAGACTGGCTAATGATCGCGCGGAAGTTGTAATTTGTGGCCGCAACAAGATGCACTTGGACAAAGCTGTAGATGACTTGCAGAAGATTGACGGATGCGCAGGCGATTATGGGATAGTTGCAGACTTGGCACGGCGATCCGATGTCGATATTTTGTTGCGACATACTTTCGAGCTACTCGGCAGCATTGATTGCCTCGTCGTAAACTCTGGTCATATGCCGTACGGTACTCTCGAAAGTCTTAACGACGGCGATTGGGATCATTCCTACGAGACACTTCTCATGAGCGCAGTGAGGGTGTCGCGAGTCGCGAGCGGCAGCCGCTGCGATGAAATCTTCAGGTCGTGGGGTGATATCGTGTATGTTTCCTCGGCAGGCGTGCATGAGGCGACAGGCCACCTACTCTTATCGAAAATCATGCGTTCCGGAATAGCAGTTTTAGCTAAGCACCTTGCTGACACACTTTCGGGAAGCGGCGTTCGCGTGAACGTTGTCGCGCCTGGTTATTTCGACACAGGCAGAGTTCACAAGAGAATTGAGGCGTTAATGGTCGACGAAGGCCTCAATCGAGAGACCGCTATCGAACGTGTAGCTTATATCAATCCCTTGGGCCGGATTGGAATTGCCGACGAACTCGCGGAGCTAGTTGGATTTATCGTCGGTGACCGAGCAAGATACCTGAATGGCACAACAATAGTGATTGATGGAGGGGGTAGTCGCCTCGTAATGTAGCTGTACGTGAAGTTTAACCATTAGTTCGCGGCAGCCGTTACAGCCCACCAAATACACACGCTAGCTCTAGCTTACACACAACCGAATTATTGAGCAGTGCCTTGTCCCCAACGGTCGCCAAAAATACGCCGCGTACTAAAGTAGGGTTTTGGATGCGGATCGGGCGCCAAAGATGGACTGGCAGTGGCGGGTTTCCTCAAAGGGCCGACTGCGCGATCGATCTCGACACGAACAGTTGCTCGGTGCCCTGGCGCCCGATGGGCGAAGGCGTCCAGGTCGTGGGTGCTGCACAGGCCGGGTGATCACCGTCATGCGCGCCAGGTGATGGCCGATCATGCCCTGTGTCGAGGACGGCGACAACGCATTCTAGATCGGAGGGCACCTTGTCGGCAACGGTGCGCGCGCAGCCCCTGTCGAGAACGGCCGGGCATCTTTCTGCGACCGCTTGCGGAATACGAGGCGTGGTCGGAGGCGGCTGGTGATGAAGAAGGTAGATCACGACGTGCTCATCGGAACCCGCGATCGGCTGAAGCTGACGGCGGTCCGCGACCAGCGACGAGGCGGCCCTCTCAAAGAAGATCTTTGGGGGAAGCCTTGGCGTTTCTGGTGCCGCGAGAGTCGCCCGGCGCGACCAGCGGCGCATCTCCATGTCGAGCAAGCCCGCCCAGTTCCCCTTCCTGGCCCTTCGTGCGCGAATTAGACGGCTTCGACTTCGAGGCCCAGCCTTTGGTGGATCAGGACCAGATCAGGGAGCTTGCGACCTGCCATTCGATCGCTCACTTCGACACGGTCCTGTTCCTCGGGCCGCCGGAACACGCAAGACTTCATCTTCCGTGAGCCTCTGCCGCGAGGCCATTCGCCAGAACTACAAGGTACAATTTCGTCACGGCGGCGACGCTTGTGAGGATGACCGACAGAGTCACCCGGGTCAGTAGGTCAGCAACTGCAGCATCAACTCCTTCGTTCGAATAGAATTAAGGGGACGTGATGCCAGCAAAGAGAGCTGAGACAGATCCTGCGGCTTTCGCGCGGCAGCGTCAGCAGCCGGGACATTGCCCTGACGCTCGGGTGTGGCGCGAACCACGGTTCGGCCGCGGCGGGACTGAGCTGGCCAGTGCCCGGCGACCTGATCGACGATGTTTGTCGTGTCGATTCTGGATTCGCTTGACATTACGGCGATGTTGCGTCGTGCGTTTGCGCCGCGACGCTGGGAATAGTGCACCGCACCGGCCTATCGAGGTGAAGTTATGCAGTGGAGCTCCCACCCTCCCTCCCCAACAGGTAAGGCGACACGTATACCTACCTCGCCTCTAGCACGGCACTGAGGAATTGCTGCGTCCTTTCATTCTGCGGATTGTTGAAGAGCTGGTCAGGATTTCCTTGCTCAACAATCTTGCCGCCATAGAAAAAACAGACGCGGTCCGAAAACTCCTTGGCAAAGGCCATCTGGTGGGTGACCATCAACATCGTGAGATCGTGTTCGGCGCCGAGCTTTCGGATCACGTTGAGCACTTCGCCGACGAGTTCTGGGTCGAGCGCCGATGTCACTTCGTCGAATAACATGACCTTTGGCCGCATGGCGAGCGCTCGGGCGATGGCGACGCGCTGTTTCTGTCCGCCGGAAAGTTGAATCGGATAGTGCCCCTTCTTGTCGCCGAGGCCAACCATTTTGAGCAGCTCGACCGCGCGGTCTTCGGCTTCCTTTTTCGGCAAACCGAGCACGGAGACGGGTGCTTCGGTACAATTCTGCAAAGCTGTCAGATGCGGGAACAGGTTAAAGTGTTGGAAGACCATGCCAATCTTGCCGCGCACGTGCCTTAGATGCCTCTCGCGTGCCGGTACCATTTTGCCGTTGCGTAGTTCATGCGTTAGGGGCTCGCCGTCGACATAGATGACCCCGCCGTTGATCCTCTCAAGCGTCATCAGCATGCGCAGAACGGTTGTCTTGCCGGATCCCGAAGGGCCGATGATAGACACTTTTTCGTTGCGCCCGATATCGAGGTCTAGCCCGTCCAGCACCGTCAGCGCGCCGTAGCGTTTGACAACGTTCTCGAAGCGGACGATTGGCGGACTCATTACGAATTTCCTAACGCAGATGAAGGCGGCGATTGAGCCAGGAGCTGACTGTCTGGACGATTGCCGAGGCCACAAGGCTGAAGACCAGATAGAAGAAGCCAGTCATCGAGATCGCCTCGATGAAGCGGTAGTGCTCCGCACCGAAATTCTTAGCCTGCTGCAGCATCTCCAGGATGGCGATCGCTGCGAGTATCGGCGTGTCCTTCAACATGCTTACGAGGTAGTTGCCCAGCGTCGGCACGATCGGTGGAATAGCCTGCGGCAGGATGATCGCGCTCCAGGTGCGGCGCCGCGACAGGTTGAGCGCTGTGCAGGCCTCCCACTGGCCGCCATCCACATTCTCAATGCCCGCGCGGAAGCACTCCGAGCAATATGCGGCATAGTGAACGCCAAGCATTCCGACGCCGGCAATCCAAGCAGGAAGGAAGACACCGAATTGAGGTCCGACGAAATAGATAAAGAAGACCTGCAGCAACAATGGCGTTGAGCGGACGAACTCGATTATCTCCGTCATGATCGTGGATACGCAGCGGTTGTGAGACTGCCGGATCAGCGCAAAGATCAAGCCCAGCACCAAAGCGACCGTGAAACCGATCACTGTGGCCTGAAGTGTTACGATCGCGCCGTTATAGAGGTACGGCAACGCCTCCCAGACGTAAGACCAGTCCCATATGCTCATCCCATTGCATCCCGCACGAAACCACGGGAGAGAGCGCGCTCAAGCCAGCGCACAAACGGTGTGATGAGCGCGCGAGCGATGACGTAATAACCAAACAGCGCGACGGCGAAGAACAGTACGTAGTTACCGGTCGCGTCGGCCGCCACCTTGGAGGCGGTAGTAAACTCTGGGATCGTGATGAAGAACACGAGCGAGGTACCCTTAAGTAGCTCTATCAACATATTACCCCAGATCGGCAGCATGGCGCGAATTGCCTGCGGTAGTAGAATCCGGCGGATCATTGTGAACCATTGGAAGTTGAGCGCGATGCTCGCTTCATACTGGCCGTGGTTGACCCCTTGAATGGCGCCACGGACCACCTCGGCAAGGTAGCCGGAGATGTGAATCCCAATGCCCAGGATTGCTACTGTCCACGGCGATAACGTGACCCCGAAGATCGGCAGAACAAAGAACCACCAGTAGAGCTGCACCAGTAGCGAGGTGCCACGGAAGAACTCGACATAGGCGATGCTGAACCAGCGAAGCAGCCGGAGAGGAGACACCCGGAGTACGCCGACAATTAGGCCCAGAAGGGTCGCCACCAAGGAAGCCCCGAGAGTGACGACTAAGGTGATCAAAATGCCCTGCGCCAATACGGTCGCACTGAACCTGAGCACGTATTTGCTCCCGCGTATGACCTATCGCATCGGACCGCTTCCCTGCTAACGTCGGGAAGCGGCCCGACGCCCGAGTGTCGATTGTCCGCTTTGCATCAGCCCTTGCAAAGATTAGCAGTCGGGGTGCCGTCCGGCAGCATTTTCTTATCGTATCGGTATTTCCCAACCGAGGCCATCATCTCGTCGGAGCCTAAATAATCTTTCAGCACCGCGTTGAAGGCATCGACGGCGGCCTGCTCTTTGAGTGAGAAGGCGAAGGCGGGATAGCCGGGCTTAGCAGGTGAGGTGAACGGGTCGGCGAGCTCGATGAAGTCACCCTCGCCCTTTTCGATCATGCCCTTAATGCTCAAATAGTTAGCGCCCCCTGCATCGGCTCGGCCGACCTTCACAGCCTGGACGATCTCAGGATCACCGGCCACCTGCATGATCTTGTCATTGGGGATGCCGACTTTTTTTGCGGTTGGCACAGAATCGTAGCCCGCTCCGGTGACGTAGATCAGGCCTTTGTCGCGAATGTCCTCGTAGGAGTGCAGTCCCTTCGGGTTGCCTTTCGGCACAACCAGCGCCTCTGTAACGGTGCCGATTGGATCGGTGAAGAGCACGTTACGGCAGCGCTCGGGAAGGATGTACATTCCGCCGGTGATGATATCGAATCGACCCGCCTGGAGGCCGGGGATGAGCGAGCCCCACTCAGTCACCACCGATTCGACCTTGGTCGCACCCAATTTCTTCAGAATATCAAGCGTCATCGCATTAACGAAGCCGAGCGGCTCGTTGTTCTCACCCGGGTAGGCCCAAGGAGCCTGACTGGAAAAGCCAATCCGGATGGCCTCTCCGTTTTTGATCTTGTCCAAGAGCGATTGCGCGGGAGCCGGATCAACAAACCAAGCGATCGCCATCGCCGCGATACCGAGTGCAGCCATCCCCCTCACGATCGCATTTCTCAAGTCAACACTCCTGTTCGTGAGCTGCTGCCAAACTTTCATCAGTAATCCTCCGTTGTTGCTTTTGCCGCTCGGATCTACTAATTACAATGGATTATTTGCGTCGTTACTATCAAAGTGTCGTCGTTCGATATCCCGTCGTGGTGCCAACTCAGACCATTTTGGCCTGGAACCGGTAGATTTTCTTGCCGTTGGATACGTCCCACGTGCCCACCATTTGCGGCTGAGGCTTAAACTTGGTGTCGAATGATAGCAGCCTGAGTCAGTCGCAATTGCGCAGGCCCCGTTTCTGTCAGCAGCGAGCAACGTTGAGGCCAGTTGTTTGGCAGCCACTTCGCTGTTGATCTAAGTATGCCATTGACGGATGAGTTTGTTCACGGTTTCACTCTGGTCGATGTGTACGCCATGGCCTGCATTGTTCAGCAGATAGAAGTCCGAATCCCTAATCAGCTTTGCCAACTTCATGCCATGATCCGGCGTGACGGTGGGATCGTTCTTGGACCAAATAATCAATGTTCGAGCCTGAAGCCGATCAAGGTAAGGAAAGATGTAATTTTGCTGCAGCACCACATAGAGACGCATATCGATCTCTTCTTCGGGTCTGTTTTGGAAGATTTCGTACTGTCCGCGCGCTGCGGCACGCCGATAGGCCTCTCGCCTAGCGCCTTCCAAATCCTGCGCGCAGGCGCGTTCCCGCCACCTGGCGATGTATTCCTCTTCGCTCGGCATCGGGCCGGAATAGTCGTAAGTCTGCCGGCAGGCCTGCATCCAAGCTTCGTCACGATCGTCTCCGAACGCCGGGGATACGGAGTTGGCGGTTAGCAGGACGAGCTTTGAAACAAGGTCGGGACGCAAGATCGCGACCCGCGCGGCGACGAATGATCCTTCTGAATTGCCGACTAGCGTGATCCGCTTCAATCCCAGCGCTTCGATGAAGCTAATCACATGATCCACACGCCCGAGTCGGTTAATATATTTGTGATCAGCGGGATAGTCGGTCCCACCGAAATGGAGCTGATCAACCGCGATCACCCTAAAGCGATCGGATAGCCCGTTCAGCTGCCGGATAAAGGAACTCTTTCCCTCTGCGCCGAACCCAGCACCGTGAAGGAATATGATTGGCTCGCCGACTCCGTTTTCGCAATACGACGTCGCGATGCCACCAACCGATATACGGTGTTCACTGATCATTATCGCCTCAGCATAGCTATTAGCCGCGTAAGTCGGCTTTGATGTAACGGGAACCGATCGCGAGGAGAGTAGCAGCGTTCAAGAGGGCACTTTGTGCGAATGGTGTTGTATCAACGCCGGAAAGCGGCGTTTTATCGCCCGATGATGCAGTATCGCCGAATGCGAGTCTCGACCAACCAGTGTCTCCAGAAACCATTGAGACCCGCCATTTCGTCTGGCCGTCTCTGCTGATGCGGCAACCGTTCGCGTGTCTGCCGGGATCATAAACAAAAGTGTCCGCTGGCTCGTCCTCGGAAGGTGGATTGAGTTCAAGTGCGCCATCGCCGAGGCGAGTGTTGGCATTTCCACCGCTTCGCAGGAACCAACGCTGCAGTTCCACGCCGGCAGGCGGCCATTCTGAAGAAGAACGCCACTCGTTGCGACCCATGACATAGTATTGGACGCGGGGCACACTCTCGATGCGGTCGGGCATTTCCTTCAGCCAACCGTCGAACCAGTCCAGGTAGATATGCCAGCAATCCAGGCGTGCATCGCCCAACTCACGCTCACCGATGACCGTGGGGGCCTCAAGTGTCGCAGTCTTGCAATGGGTGGCCGG
>NZ_JAMYSG010000056.1:0-20562 GCF_040321815.1 Mesorhizobium sp. M0239 | reverse complement strand
GCGGCTCCAGCATCAATGCCCAGGTGGCGAACCGCGGCGGCCCCGAAGATTACGATGAATGGGCATCAAGTGGTGCAACGGGCTGGGGTTGGGAGGAAGTTCTACCCTACTTCCGTCGTCTTGAATGCGATCTGGATTTCGACGATGAATATCACGGCAAGGCTGGTCCCCTGCCGATAAAACGTGTTCGGCAATCAGATTGGTCCGGCTTTACCCGAGCGGTATCGAGAGCGTATGAAAACGTGGGTATTCATTTCAGGTCGGACTTCAATGGTGCCTTTGGTGACGGATACTCCACTGTTCCATTGACAAACCGCAACGGTCACCGGGTTTCTGCTGCGATGGCCTACTTGTCCGAGAGCGTCCGCTCTCGGCCCAATTTGAAAATCTTGTCGAAAACGACGGTTGTGCGGCTGACTTTTTCAGGACGCGCCATTACGGGTGTCGAGACGGAAAACAACTCGGGCCGACAGTCGTACCGCGCTTCGACTGTGGTCCTCTGCGCCGGAGCCATCCATTCGCCCGCCATATTGATGCGCTCCGGGATAGGTCCGGCCGAGCAACTGACAAACCTCGGTATTCCCGTCGTTACAGAGTTGAGAGGTGTGGGCCGGAGCCTTCAGGAACATCCAGGGATCGCTGTTTCGACGTATTTGAAACCAGGCGATCGCATGGCACCTCATGTGAGCGGCCACATTCAGATGCATGCTCGCTACTCGTCGGGCTACAGCGGGTGCCCTTTGACCGATATGGCAATCTCGGCGGTTGCCAAATCGGCCTGGCACCCCCTCGGCAAACGCCTCGGCTCCCTCTATTTTTGGGTCAACCGCTCTTATTCGACAGGAACCATCGTCCTGAAGGATCGCTCACACGCAATCACGCCGGAGGTTGACTTCAACTGGTTGAGCGATGAGCGGGACGCCGCGCGATTGAAGCAGGGATTTCGTTTTATCGCCCGGCTGCTGAAGCAAGATTCACTGTCGGCCGTGGCGCTCGACCCCTTCCCATCAGCTTGGAATGCACGAGCGAAGCAGGTTAGCAAGGTCAATTGCATTAACTACGGGCTTACCTCGGTGTTGGCGCTGCTCATGGATAGCTCTGTGCGGATGCGACGTGGGCTCATCAGGCACGTCATAACCGGTGGTCATAGCATTTCAGATCTGATTAACGACGAGGGGCTGCTGGATCGGTTTGTCCGCCAGAACGTGACTGGCAATTGGCACCCGACTTCGAGCTGCAGGATGGGGGCAGCCTCAGACCCTGCCGCCGTGACCGATCCATCGGGCCGCGTTCGCGGCGTTCCCGGCTTGAGGATCGTCGACGCTTCGGTGATGCCATTCTGCCCCCGAGCCAACACAAATATTCCGACGATCATGGTGGCTGAGAAGATGGCTGACGCGATTTTGAAAGAAGATGGGGCTGGGTAGCGAAGAGCTAGTTAACAGCTTTATCGTCGAGAGCGGCGGGAGGCAGGCGGATCGAGCTCGATAACCCGTCAATGCCGTGAGTATGCATCGTCGTAGACAGGACCCAAGAGGTGGCTGTCGTCGCTGCCGCTCACCGTGCGTCTCGGATCGCCTCCTTGAAAGACATACATTCCCACGACTGTGGATGCATGCTGTTCCGCATTGCCGACGCACTGAAGATGCTTTCGCGGCATTCGTCTTTGTCCCCGGCAAAGGCGATAGGTGTCAGGAATGAAGAGGTACGGACGGCGATCCTAGTGTGGCTTGTTTCGGCATTGGAAAGGCCGCCTGCCTCTGACGATGCGGCAGCACACCACGCGGGCGGTGAGAAGATGTTTGTCGATTGCGCCGGCAACACGGTGCGGGTTGTAGTCGCCCGCCGGAGCGGTAAGGTGCGCGATACGATCTGTTTGCGGTGCTCGGCGGATCGAGCTTGTCATTTACCTGCGCGACGTGGACCGAGCAGTTCGCTGATTGGATCGAAGCGCACAATAGTGCCTTCGCCTTCTTCGGCGGCGTGGCCCATCTCTGGTCCCCGATAACGCGAGGGTCGCGGTTATCCAGGCGTGTCCCTTCGATCCGATGGTCAACCGCAGATATACCGGCATGGCGCGCCATTGCGGCACTCCCGGCGCGGCCGAAGAAGGCGCGGGATAAGGCGAAAATCGAGGCCTACGTCGGTATTCTCGAACGCTGGGTTCTGGGCCGCTTGCGTACGGATTTTCTCCAGTCTGGCCGAGGTGAACACTGCGGTCGCCGAGTGCATCGCCGATTTCTCGAGACACGGGTGCTTCGCCAGTTCAGCAAAACCCCGGCGCCAGCTGCGCGAGGAGATCGACGCGCCGAACCTCAAGCCGCTGCCGATCCCAATCCATGCTGAGTTTAAGCGTTGCCGGGTCGGCTCGATCATCACATTGCTATCGAGCATCATCATTACTCCGTGCCTTGGCGCTTCGCCCGCCGCGAGGTAGAGGCCGGCTCACGGCACGCACCGTCGAAATTTTCCTTCCTCGATGGTGAAAACATCCGACCAAGTGAAATTCGAAGGAGTTTCGACCAAACTTTGGATGTCGTCGGACAGCCCGCCCCCTAGGCTTTTTAGGTAAGGCTCTCCTAAAGCCGCATTTTCCGAATTACGAAAACGTGAATTACAGAAATGTTTAAGATATATGAAACATTTGTAATAATAAAGCGCATATTTTTATTATACATCGCATTGCCTTTCAATAAAACCGTGTATACATTTGGAACAGCGAAAACTACAGGCTATTCTGAATGTATCAATGACCCGTATTGTGAGAGGGAGACTTCACGCAGATCTTTAAAAATTGTAAAAATACCGGTTGCAGCAAGTCGAAAAGCCTAGCAGAGGGGCGTTCACCGCGATGCCAAGGCTGTCGGCAGTGCTGGACAGCTCCAAATACCCGAGAGCTAACCATCACTTCACGGTCTGCGCCGGCCTCTTGAGACTCGTCGACCCGGATTGGCTCGCGGGAACCAGCTCGCGTCGCAACTAATTCGCGAGGCGCGCCCGACGGAATTTATCATCGAAAGCATTCCGTGATGACGAGACATGAGGCGTCCCCCGTCAGCAAACAATGTGAACGCCGCAGATATGTCGCGGTAAGAATGCGAGTTACCGGGTTCGAAGAGCCCATAAGGCCAAAGCACCAACAGAGGAGCGACTATGACCACGCTACCACAGATATCGCTAGCAAAATTATCATCCGGCGCAACCAGAAGTGAAGAGCAGCAGCGTTTACGAATGGCTTCCGAGGAGTACGGATTCTTCTACCTTGTCGAGCACGGAATCCCAAAAGAACAGATCACAGAAGCGATCGACGCTTCGCGGCGTTTCTTCGCGTTGCCACAGGCTACAAAGGAACGCTACGGACACGCCTCTCAAGACGTGTACCCCGCTACGGCGCGTGGATACAGTCCATTGCGTGGCGAAATGCTACATCCCGAGGCCGGTCCGGATCTAAAGGAGATGTTCGACCTCGGAATCGAGAATGAAGGCGACCGGCGTCCGTTTGCCGGACGCACACGTCTTCCGGATGATGCGTTGGCTCCTGGTTTCGCTCGAAGCCTGCTTACTTTGCAGGCTACCGTGCTTAACCGGGTTGTACCGCAGCTCGGGATGGCGCTGGCCGACCTGCTCGACATGGAGAAGGGGTGGTTCCGACGCCATTTCAGTACGCCGACAGTCCTGCAACGCGTAATTCGGTATCCGTCTACTGGCGGCGCGGCTGCTAAGCATACGGACAACGGCTTCTTTACGCTGCTGCCGCAGGAGGAACTCCCCACGTCTTCTTTGCAGGTCTGGTTCGGCGGACGTTGGATGCCGGCGCCCAGCCTCCCTGACAGTGTCGTAATCAATCTGGGCGATATGCTTCAGGCCCTGAGCGACGATCGGTTCAAGAGCACCCCACATCAGGTCGTGCACAGTGGTCCGGCCGAACGAATTTCCCTTCCCTTCTTTATCTATCCCGACATCGACGCTCGCCTGACTTCGCGGCAAGGTAAGCACACGTTCAGTGTCGCGGAAATGATGCTGCGCAACTACGAGTCGATATGGGTAAAGGGGGATGGCGCCGGACGCGCGCGTGAGTTGCAGTGAGTGCTCGGCTATAGGAAGCGTCAGTAAACCACAATGTGCGCGAGCCATGATTTCAACAACGCGTTGCAGGTAACTCAGAATTGGATCAGCGATCTGATGTGGAGACTTCACTGGCACGATCGCGAGCAGGTCTACCAAGCCCTGATTGCGACACTGCACGCTCTGCGCGACTGCCTGGATCGCGACCACGCCGTTTGCATAGGCGCACGGTTACCCGCTTTGCTTCGCGGTTTTTACTACGATGGTTGGAGTCCCCGCCGCCGCGGCAAAGCCGAAAACCGGGATTCGTTTCTCGAACGGATTCACGTCGGCGTCCACCGCGACCCGGCGGTGAATCCGGAAGAGGTTGCCCGCTTAGTCTTCGCCCTGTTTGTGGACCGTCTCTCTGCGGCAGAGGTCGAAGATGCCAAGGCTGCCACTCCAAGAGTGCTGCGTGACATATGGCCCTGAGACAGGCGTCCCCTCAGAATAACGCGTGACAAATAGCGTTGGCAAATCTCGGGTATTGTGGGGCCGCGCGGCGTCAACAGCGCGAGCGAGAGGCACTTAGTTCCTTAACGCTGACATGGTTTTGGCACCGGGTGAGTTTGGCAGTTCTGGAGGTGTAAGCAGCCGCACGTTGGAACCCGTCGCGGGCATCACCCGCTCCTCGTAATGCCTCGATCGAGCTTCAGAATGCGTTTGCGTGTGAATTCCATCAAAATGACCGGAGTGACGCCGAAGCAGTCGGTCGGCTTGGCCGCCTTCGTGTCACAGCAATCAACTCATCGGCTGGTGGTGCGAGTCGTCCATTGCATTCGCGGCGCCTGGTCGGCTGACAAGCCCATAACGCTGCGGGGTCGAGAATTGATACGGCTCGTGTTTCAAAAGCACCACTCATTGCCGGTTCAAATCTCACGGGAAGCTCTTTGGCGCAGCTTGGTGATCGAAACCTATGCGAGGCGCAACGAGGTGCTGAAGTTCCTTGTCGCTCTCAAAGTTGCCGAGGCGGGACCTCTGTCAGTCGTTAGCTACAGCATTGGTGCGATACAAGAAGCATGGAGAAAGCCGCGTCGAAGCGGCTCCCGCCCCCAGCTCGATGTGTAGCAGTGCGCGCTGAGTGGACAATACTGATTGAGCCCTTTGGGAGGATCAACTTATGTGGCGAGAGGCAAAGCAATGACCACGGCAACCGGTTTTATGATTGGCGAGCACGCCGATATCTATGTCGACGGCGAGCTCCGGCCGACTCATTCGTCGGCCCGGTTTGCGGTCGTGAACCCGGCGAACGAGCGGAAATTTGCGACGATTCCCAATGGTGACAAGGACGACGTTTCCGCCGCCGTGGATGCCGCAAGTACGGCGTTCCGAAACTCCGGGTGGCCCCAGCTGCCGCCATCGGAGCGAGCCGATTATTTACGCAGGCTCGCGCGTGCAATCGAGGATCGCGCCGAGAAACTAGGCGCGGTTGTCACCGCGCAGATCGGGATGCCCCTGGCAAGCTCGGTGCAATCGAATGGGAGTGGCGCATCGAAATACTACCGCTACTATGCCGAGCTTGCTGATCAGTTCGAAGTCGAGTCCGAGCGCATCGGGCACGGGTTACGAACGGTCATTCGGAGAGAGCCGGTAGGTGTTGCTGGATTGATCGTACCGTGGAACGGACCACAGGGCGCAATCGCGTGGAAGCTGGCACCGGCACTGGCCGCTGGTTGTACGACGGTGATCAAACCCTCACCGGAAGCATCATTGGACTCTTACCTGCTCGCCGAAGCCCTAGACGAGGCAGGCATTCCCCCCGGCGTCGTCAACATCGTGTTCGGTGGGCGCGAAACAGGAGCATTGGTTGCGTCGCATCCGGGCGTCGATAAAGTGTCATTTACTGGTTCAACGCACGCCGGTCGCCAGGTTGCACTGACCTGCGCCGAGCGCTTTGCACGCGTTACACTCGAGCTTGGTGGCAAGTCGGCGGCGCTGCTGCTCGAGGATGTCGATCTTGATGCGTTTCTTCCCTTGGTTGCGCCGGCGTGCATCCCGTTCAGTGGTCAAATCTGTCATGCCCTGACCCGGGTCCTTGCTCCGCGCGCACGCTACGACGAGGTCGTCGAGGGAATTGCAAGCAAGATGGCTGGGTTAATCGTGGGCCACCCGCTCAATCAAGCGACCCAGGTCGGACCATTGGTGGCGAAGCGGCAGCGTGCTCGCGTCGAGGAGTACATTGCAACTGGACGCGCACAGGGAGCGAAGATCGTTACCGGCGGTGGCCGTCCGCGGGGACTTGACGTCGGATATTACGTCGAGCCAACGGTCTTCCGTGACGTCGACACATCTATGCGTATCGCCCAGGAGGAAATCTTCGGGCCGGTGGTGTCAGTGATCCCGTACCACGACGAGGAGGAGGCGCTCGCGATTTGCAACGGCACGACATATGGCCTGGGCGGTGCGGTGTTCACGTCCGACCCTGAGCGGGGCATGGCGATTGCGCGCCGAGTGGAGGCTGGTGTTGTCGGCATCAACCGTTACGCACTTCACATCGACGCGCCATTCGGCGGTGTCAAGGGAAGCGGCCTTGGTCGGGAACTCGGACCTGAGGGGCTCGCAGCATTCCTCGAGATTAAGTCGGTCTTTCCGGCTCAAGGGTAGAGTGCAATGTAGTGCGCCGTGCCCAACTGCGCGGGATCAGTGAGAATATTGAAGTGCAGGCATTGGCGTTGGACGCGAGAAATAGAACACGAGCTCAAAACTTAAGGGTTCGCGTGTTTTGCTTATTGGCTTCGCCTGTCCGTGCGCCGCTTCGGCCCGCGTGGCCGCCAACGCCGAACCAACAGTTCGTAGGCACGCTCGGCCTTCCCGGCCGCGGCTTTATCGCTGTTTCGCAACTTCTTCACGTTACAGCCCGACGATCAGGATGAGACGACGCATTACCTCGTCTGAATTGCTCCTGAATAGTAAGTCGTTGCCTCATCTGATCTGCTCCCGGCGGTGGTGTGGCAGGAGCAGATCAGATGAGGCGTGTAAGCATGGCGACTCGCGATGAATTGGTGGGTGCGGTAAGGCAGCGCTATATTGAGTGCGGCCGTGCGGAAAAGGCGCGGATTCTCGATGAGTTTGTTGCCGTGAGTGGCTTTCATCGCAAGCAGGCAATGCGGCTGCTTCGCAACGGTTCGCCGGCGGCTCGTTCGGGACCTCGACCCTCTGGGAGGCTTCGGGCCGCAAGCCGTCTGAAGACGTTGATTCCGATCCTGGTCGAGGCGATGGAGCGTCATGGGCATGTTCATCTAACAGCCGAGATCCGCACCGGGTTATTAGCGATGAGCGGGGCCACGATCCGATCGCGCCTTCGGGAGGTTCGAGACATCGCTGGTGGGCCGGGACGCCGTCGCAGCACAGCCGCGCTCCGGCGCAGCGTTCCGATCCGAACCTTCTCCGACTGGCAGGATCCTCCGCCCACCTTCATCGAGGCCGACTGGTGGCGCATAGCGGACCGACGGCGCATGCAAGCTTCATACAAACGCTTTCGTGTTACTGACATCGCGAGCGCGCCCTTGCTGGTGCGTGAGCAGAAGCTGTTGAGCGAGGTGCTGACGGACTTACGGTGGTTCCTGCCATTCCAGCTTCTCGGTTTCGAGACGGACAATGACAGCGTGATCCTGAACGAGACGATCGCGACTACTGTCTAGATGCCGGAATCGAGTTCACCCGATGCCGCCCTTACCGCAAGAAGATCAGGCGTTCGTCGAACAGAAGAACGGCGCGCAGGTGCGCCGCATTGTCGGATATCGTCGCTGGAGGGCTTGAAGCCGCTACGGCCGTTGCACAGCACAGCTCTATTCGACGGTTCGGCTGTTCGTGAACTTCTTCGGAAAAGGCGCGTGACGGCGCAGGGGTGCGCAAACATTACCACCTTCCGGCAATACCCTGTCAGCGGCTGATGGGAAATCCGCAGACACCGGCGTCCGTTCGCGCGAAGCTGGCGCAGATCTCAGCGCAGCTGGATCCTGTCAGGCTGCTGAGCGACATGCGAGCCGCACGACAGCGCCTTGTGGTCATAGCTGATCGTTTGTCCACATCAGATTCCGCGGTGTCCGAGCCGGCGCTCGATCAGTTCCTCTCAAGCTTGCTAACCGCGTGGAGAGAGGGCGAAATACGACCTACTGCGAAGCCGAAAACAAAACAGAAGCGGGAACGGCGGCGTCCTGACCCATTTGCAGGGGTCACCCACGAGCCACGTGGCTGGTTTGAAGAAGGGCCGTGGCAAACGAGCCGGGAAGTTGCTGGCGCGGCTGCAGTCGGAATACCCGGGGAAAGATGCCAGTCTACTTCTGCGCACACTGCAACGTCGCGTAAAAATATGGCTAAAGGAAAAGGCTCATGAGATGGTGTTCGGCAAACTTCGTCAGCAGCGGCGGCCTTCCAGGCAATGACAGTGACGGGTCGCGACCACGGGGAACATCCAGGTGAGGCAACGGCAGAGTTGCTCGGGAGCACTCCACCTTGATTGTGGCCGCGCATCTCATTGAAGGCGTGACGACATGTGGGCAAAGTCGACCTGCGCTTGCTCGCCGGGCGGGGTCTCGAAGAATCTCGTACCGCCGCTCCTATGCCTTTAACGGTCGGTGTTATCGACCAATCGACTGAGGCGACGGCACGCTGCACTATCGCTTCCGTCTGAGCATGGCCGGGTGAAGCGGCGACGACATGTCCGATGCAGTCTCGGTAATCGCCTTTCCTGACAATCGGCGCCTTAGCCTTAACATACAATCTGACCTCGGCCACACCTGTTATAGCAGCTGCCTGGCTGGCGCCATCAATCCAATCAAGGGTGCCATCGCTGTCAGCAACAAGAAACCGCCCACGCAATCTGCGATTCCCTTTTTTGTAAGTCCAGTTCATCGCCGACGACAAGCTTGATGTGCTCGGTAACGAGATCGACACCGCAAGCCAGCTTAATCAGTTTCGGAGTGGGCGCACCACTAAGACGCGGATTGACTTCAATGACGACCGGGCCACGTGTGGTCCACCGCAGTTCAATACTTTTTGGTCCCCAGTCAAGGCCGAGAGCTGCCAAACAGCTCAGCGAAACATCGACGATGCGCTCATGCTCCTCATTAGTCAGCACTGCCGGAACAGTGCACGCTCGGTACACGAAATGCGGTGGCGGATCGAAGTCTGTGGCCCAATCCCAACGACCTCATGTCCCATTACTGCAGAAAAATATGCAGGGCCTTCTGCGAATTCTTCCACCAGGACCCTGGGCGGAGAGCGCCATTTGTACTTCCGGTCCAATAGATAAGCCGTATGTTCGGCCAACTCATCGGTGCTGCGGCACAATCGGACACCCATGCTGCCACTGCCTACGGTTGGCTTCACAATCACCGGCAGGCTGATCTCCGAAGCGGAGCTTTCTACGTCCGTCGCATTCTCGGCCACGCGGTAAGCAGGTATTGCAACGCCGGCCTCCGCGAGAAGCTGACGTTGAACGAATTTGTCATAGCATTGTTCGATCGACTCTGGTTTGGGTCCCGGTAGATCAAAATACCGGCAGAGCTTACCAACTGTCGCAGAAACCGACTCGTCGTCGCCCGCAAAGCCAGTAATGCCGGCTATGCCAAACGTAGCCTGCAGCCGCAAACATTCATGGACTAGCTTATCGAGATTGTCTGTATCGACACAGATCGTCTCGAGGTTTTCCTCTGCAAGATATTCGTACTGGGTCGGATCAGCCGACAGTGTAATTGGATGAAGACCAAGACGCTGAGCCGCTTGGACGTACAGTGGACCATTACAGCTGTGACCTTCGATCAGGATGAGCGCTCTTCTTGGCATTGGCTGTCTCCTACGCTCCTACGTCGTGTCCCTGCGACCCGCAGGAGCAAAAAATCGGCATCAGCCCGTTCGGCTGTCCCTGACCTCAGAAGTGAAAAGGTACGATCGTCGGCGATTTGCGGTCGTGAAGATTGTGTGTATTTATGCGAACCGATTTGGAATGGCTGGCTACGGGTAGTGTGCCGAGGGTTTTGCAAACGCTGCGGGGAGCCTCACGGAATGTGACACACCGCCCTGGAATTACTCTTTCATTTCTCGCTTAAAGACCAGTCATGCGAGCGCGGAGCCAACTTGGGTGGGCCTATTGCGGGGCGGTGCCGTAGTAGCTTAGTTTCGACGTTGATGCTTGGGCAAGGTTCAGAGCTGACACGTCTGATCGGGGTGCCAAGTCGTCTCAAGTTGCGGGCCGAACACGTGGATAATCAGATCGAGCTTCGCGCCCTCAGGCATTTCATCCGAGTGTCCGAACTTGGCAGCATCAGCCGAGCTGCGGTCGAGTTGCGCATAGCGCAACCCGCGTTGTCGAGGCAAATGCGCCGCCTGGAGGAAACGCTCGGGGCGCAATTGTTCATTCGCGATGGCCGCGGAGTGACGTTGACGGAAACGGGCGCCAAGCTCCGTGATGAAGTTGCGAATGCCTTGCTGCGACTAGAAAATGCCTGCCTTCAAGCCCGTATCGATGAAGGGAGTCCCTCCGGTGCCATTCGCGTGGGAGTTTTGCCCAACCTTGGTCCCGCCTTCATGGCTGAGCTTATTTTGGGCTGCCGTGAAAAATTCCCCCGTGTCAAACTGAAATTGTTTGAGGGGTTCACCTATCAAACCGCGAACTGGATCCAGAGCAAACAGATCGATCTAGGCTTCGCCTACGACGTTGATAGTTATCGTCATCTCAGCCCCGAATTCCTCTTCAAAGAAAAGGTCTATTTGGTTGGATCAAGAAAAAATTGGCCCTTCGGTGAGAGCGTCTTATTGCCTGAATTGGAGGGCCTTCCGCTGATTATTCCGGCGCCGCCGAGTTACACGCGGCGACGTCTGGAGGCAGCCGCAAGCGAGCAAAAGGTGGAACTGACATTCAAGTACGAGATCGATTCTATAGCCCTCATTAAACGAATGATTGCGCTGGATGAAGGTTACGGGATTTTCACTCGCGCGTGCCTGTGGGAAGATCTCGAAGGCCGGAATCTGTCGGTCGCAGCGATCGAGGGTTCTTCGCTGAGCTTTGAGTTGGCGCTGACAACCGCATATGGAACGATACTGCCAGCTGCCGCACGGCACATCATCTCATTCCTTGAGGAGATGGTTCGACGTTACGTCGAACTCGGGCGCTGGTCAGGCGAATTTGTCACTAGAGCGGTTCCTGATTTGACGGAATCGAAGGGGATTCCGGATCAGTCGGTTTTGTGATTCAAGATGCTGGCTGGAGTGGAGGCCAGCATCGGATGACGCGACCTCTTTCGGATGATCTTCGCGAACGTGTTGTAGCGGCGGTTTTGGGTGGCGAGAGCCGCCGGTCGGCCGCGAAACGGTTCGGCATTTCGGTTTCGGCGGCGGTGAAGTTGTTGCAGCGCCATCGGGCGACTGGCTCGGTTGCGCCTGGCAAGATGGGCGGACATCGCAAGAGGGTGCTGGAGCCGCACCGTGCCTTCATCGAGGCGCGTGTGCGTGAGACGCCGCATCTGACACTGCATGGTCTGAAGGATGAGTTGGCCGCACGCGGGGTCAAGGTCTCGCACAACGCGGTCTGGATGTTCTTGAGGCGCGAGGGCCCGAGCTTCAAAAAAAACGCTGTTCGCCCTTGAGCAGGCGCGCGCTGATATTGCCCGCAGGCGTCAGCGATGGCGCTCTTGGCAGGCCGGCCTCGATCCGCAGCATCTGGTCTTCATCGACGAGACCTGGATCAAGACCAACATGGCTCCGCTGCGCGGTTGGGGGCCGAAGGGCGAACGGCTGCGCGGCTTGGCCCCGCACGGCCACTGGCGCACGCTGACCTTCCTCGGCGCGCTGCGCTGCGATAGGCTCGCGGCACCTTGCGTCTTCGACGGGCCAATCAACGGCCAATGCTTCCGCGCCTATGTCGAGCAGCAGCTCATCACCGTGCTGAAACCCGGCGACATCGTCGTCATGGATGTGTGGACGCCCCCGTCAGCGCAAGAAGAATCTTATATGAAGAATGAGGAGCGTGGTCGGGTGCTGACATGTGTCCGGCCTCTGATGCGGCGTTCCACATGCCGCGGGCCCGTATGGGAGTTCGCGGAGCGGGTCCAATTCAATCTCGCGTGCTCAAGGCACGTATCCATGATCTGGTTTTCCCGATCCCGTCTCGTTGACCGTTGCGCCATACTCTCCGTTTGACCTTCTCACACTTTCGAGGCCTTCCGGCCGAGCGGAACTAACCCGCCACGGCCGGAGCCCGATAGGTTCCGCCTTTCGCCATCAATGCCCAGACGATGCGTGCCGTCTTGTTGGCAAGCGCGACGATCACCAACATGGGCGGCTTACGGTCCAGCATGCGCATGAGCCATGGGTCCGCAGATTTCCCCTTCCGCATCGCCCAGCGCACGGCAGCGCTGGCCCCTATAATGAGCAGGCGGCGCAGAGTTCGTTCGCCCATGCGGGACGTCTCGCCAAGCTTCTGCTTCCCGCCCGTGGAACGCTGCAACGGAGTGAGCCCCAGCCAGGCCGCAAAATCACGCCCCCTTTTGAAGGTCTGAGCCGACGGAGCCAGAGCGGCGAGAGCAGTCGCGGTGATCGATCCTATCCCCGGGATAGTCATCAGTCGTTTCGATTCCGCGTCCTCCCTGGCGCGCCGGGCGATCTCGCGGTCGAGCACAGCCACCCTCTCATCCAGCGAGCGCAACTGTTCCACGAACAGACACAGGATCGGACGGGCGGCCTCTGGGATGGCGGAGCCATGATCCTCGATCGCCGTACAAGCTTGGCCACATGGAAAAGGCCCTGCGCGGCCACCAGCCCGAATTCGGCAAGATGGCCACGTATCGCATTGATGGTCTGGGTCCGCTGGCGCACCAGAAGATCGCGAGCGCGAAACACCATCGCCGCAGCCTGTTGTTCCTCACTCTTGGCTGCCACAAAACGCATCGTCGGCCGTTGCGCAGCTTCGCAGATCGCCTCCGCATCGGCGGCATCGTTCTTCTGCCTCTTCACGAAAGGCTTGACGTAGCCCGGAGCGATCAGCCGGACGTTATGTCCCAGCTTCGTGATCTCCCGCGCCCAGTAATGGCTGCTGCCGCAGGCCTCCATGGCAACCGTGCAAGCCGGCTGCGCATTAAGAATTTAAGCATCTGATCGCGGCGAAGCTTCTTTCTAAACAGGATAGCTCCCGATGCATCTGCACCGTGCACCTGGAACACGTTCTTCGCTAGATCCAACCCGATCATGCTAACTTCCGACATGGACGCCTCCGTTCAAGTGATGATCAACGACACCACTTTGGCACAGCGATGCCGTCAGGGGGCGTCCACATGGGGTAATCGCGGGAGCGACGCGCCCTGGAACCGATCATAGCCTTGGAGGGTGGCTGTTCCCCGATAAGATGAAATACGGGCTCACGACTGGACGCCGGGCCCAGCATCAACGGAGAACAGCCATGGAAGAACATATCGGTCTCGACGTGTCGATGAAAGAGACGGCAGTGTCGATCCGCCGTGAAGGCGAACGGATCTGGCGCGGGAAGTGCGCATCTGATCCCAGGATCATTGCCGAGCTTGTCCGCAAGCGGGCGCCGGCCGCAAAGCGCGTCGTGTTCGAAACCGGCCCGCTGTCAGTTTGGTTCTATCATGCGCTGCGCGCCGAGGGATTGCCAGCCATCTGCATCGATGCGCGCCATGCCAAAGCCGCTCTCGATATGGCGGCGAACAAGACGGATGCGAATGACGCCGATGGTTTGGCGCGTCTTGCTGAAGCAGGATTCTTTCGCGAGGTGCGCGTGAAAGGCTTCGACAGTATGTTGACCCGCACGCTCGTGGCAGCACGCACTCGGCTGGTCCGGATCACCGTCGAGCTTTCCAACCAGATCCGAGGGATCATGAAAACATTCGGCTTGCTCGTTCCCGCCGGTAAGGGAACTACATTCGAAAAGAATGTCCGGAGCCTTCTTATCGATCAGAGCGAGCTTGCTCCTGTCGTCCTACCGATGGTGGAAGCCTGGCGCAGCATTCGCATCCGTGCCGCCGAGCTTGGGCGCCAGCTTGTCGCAGATGCACGTCAAAGCCAAGCATGCCGCATACTCATGTCGATCCCCGGCATCGGCGCCATTACCGCAACCTCTTTCGCCACTGCCATTGAAGATCCGGGCAACTTCAAGAAGTCCCGCTCTGTTGCCGCTTGGATCGGCCTGACAACTCGCCGCTACCAATCGGGAGAAGTCGATTATGACGGCCATATATCCCGACGCGGCGATCGACATTTGCGGGGACTTCTCTATGAGGCTGCGGCGGTCATCCTGACACGCAGCTCGATCGACAGCAGCCTGCGCACGTGGGGCCTCAAGCTCCGGGAGAGGGTTGGCTTCAAACGAGCTGCCGTGGCTGTGGCGCGCAAACTGGCGGTGATAATGCATTCGATGCTCAAGACCGGTGAGTTCTTTGATCGAAATGCAGGCGCCACAGCATGAAATCTTGCGAATAGCGTTCAGGGTCTGAGCGCCTGAGACGTCCCTGCCGGGACGTGAGCCGAGCCATTCCGCTGATGGGGTTGCACCGCTGTCTCAGCAAAGTGCGTCGTCCACATTGAAGGCTCGTCCGCGGAGCTCCATCATGCGGCGACTGATGTCGACCGCGAAGACAACCATGCACCCGGCAGCGTCCGTCTCGACGCAATTACATGCTTGACGTCCCAGCGGCGATTAGACAACCCGGCAGCGTCCGTCTCGACGCAATTACATGCTTGACGTCCCAGCGGCGATTAGACAACAACCCGGCAGCGTCCGTCTCGACGCAATTACATGCTTGACGTCCCAGCGGCGATTAGACAACCCCATCAATCTGGGAAGTCATAAGTCGGCGGCCATCAGGCAGATGATCAAGGCGGCCGGCGCCAGGCTTTGGTACCTACCGCCCTACTCCCCAGACCTCAATCCGATCGAGCAGGCCTTTGCCAAAATCAAACACTGGATGCGCCAAGCTCAGAAACGTACCGTCGAGGACACTTGGCGCCACATCGGCCACCTCGTTGAAACGATCGAGGCAACCGAATGCAACAACTACTTCGCAAACGCCGGCTACGCTTCCATCAAAACGTGAAAGGCTCTAGCGGACGAGTTCATCGACCAACTATTGGATGACCTGAGCAGTATAGACCGGACAGACCGTAGTGTAAGCTGACTTTTATATCGCCTACGGCGCAGCTACTTACAATCCACTATGTTGTGCCGAACCATCGAGTGTCTTCGGATATCACAGCTGCGCGACGGGAGCTTCCATTCTACTCTTCAATTGGCAGAGCCAATGACGCCTTAATTCGGTCCATTACGACCATCGTCTTAAAGCCCTTAATATCGGGGTTGTCATGAAAAAAGCGACGGGTAAATGCCTCGTACTCAACCATGTCACGCACAGAAATTGCGAGAACAAAATCGGCCTCACCTGTCACGTAATATCCGTTCATAATCTCGGGCGTGCGCCGAATCGCTTGTTTGAAACGATCTATGATATCAGCGCGATCACGCTCTAGAGTGATAGAGGCTAGCATGAGCATGGGCCTACCGATCGCTTCTGGCGAGATTACAGCAACATCTGCCTGAATCACACGCGCGTCTCGAAGTCGCTTCAATCGCCGCTGACATGCGGTTGCCGAAAGGCCTGCAAGTTCGCCCAATTCCTCCGTGGTAAGGCGATTGTTGCGCTGTACGGCAATGAGGAGTTTCCGATCAATTCGGTCCAAGTCTGGTGACGGTGTATGCAACACAAGGGCCTCCCCGCAGGAAAACTGCACGATTTTGCTAATATTAGCTCAACTTCTGCGAAGTCTCGCTCATACCGATTTCATATATCTGTTATGCCTCTGCGATCTCCGGGTCGGCTGTGCCAAGGCGCGAACATCCAAACCGCGGGGCGCCGGAGAGTGCCCCGACCGTGGCCGAATTCTGGGGGTGAGCTTCCCTCGCCCAGCAGATTGAATGCTTCGATGGATCGAAAAAAGTGGTGAGAGCCTTTCGGACCTTTCGGACCTGGTAGACTGAAGGAGAGGGCAAGAAGGGGGGTGCGTAGTTACCAAGGCACAAAGAGCATCGTCTTTGTCCGTGACGAAGTGAGCTGAGGAGTAACCGCTGTCTCAGGCCACAACCTTGAGCCGCATAGGTCTGTAGGCCAAAGGATCGGGAAGTGCTTCATGCAGACCATCGCCGACGAACCACCGGAGTGGCGATGTTGACTTGGGCCTCGCGCGTCAGCCGGCGATCGAGGACGATCCCAAGCAGGAAACCTGCAAGCATTAGACGGACCGCAACCTCGGGGTCTTCCGGACGGCCGTTGTCGTCGCAATGGAGATCCGCCACCTCGCGGCGCGGCCGCGACAGATCAAGCACACACGATCGACCTCGGCCAGGATATGATCACCAGGGATGAGCTGTCGCAGCGAGCCGGACATGACAATTCGAGTTGATCTCGTTCTTTCCGGCCCAGCATCGAGAATCCTCCACCGGATCAACGATTGATCAATTGAATCAGCGGGAAAGGACTTCTTCAACACGCCTACGTGCACTTCCTCAGGAACGCGCTCGATCATCTGCCGCGCAAACATGGCGACATGGGTGGAGGAGACCATCGAACGCACGCCGACCTTCTTTTGCCTGCCGCGCCACCACCACAGCACCTGAAGTCCAGCAACATCCTCGAACGCCTCAACGAGGAAATCCGCCGACGCACCTATGTCGTGCGCATCTTTCCCAACGCCCAAAGCTGCCTGCGCCTGGTCAGGGCGCTGGCCGTGATCTGTGCGAGCACAGGAAGCTTGCTCTACGCCAATCCGCATGACCACTACCATGGCCGCCCCTTTTTGCAGAACTTGACGCACATATCCCTGGGATGCTGCAGTGCCCGCAACCAGCATTAGCAGATCGCCAGGCCGCCCATTCAAACGATTGGAAGCGCCTGCCAAAGCACTACTGACCTTCCTTTTGCCCTGTGCAGCAGAGGGACAGCGCTCGCAACGGACCAAAAACGCCGTTTTTCTGCGCGACAAGTGAAACTTTGCGCAGCAGTGCCACTTGGGTCTTTCTAGGGTTAGGGCGCTCGCTGGTAGCGTGCAAGTTCCCGCATAGCATCAAAGGCCTGCGGCTAGTCTTACGCCGAGGAAACGGATGATCTCAGAACGTAGCGTCTTAGTAGGTGGTGTCAGCACCACCTACTATGAGAGCGGAAATGGCGACCCTATTGTGTTTCTGCACGGTGCCGGCCTCGGCGCAGACGGAAAGAACTCCTTTGTAAGGCAGCTCAACGAGCTATCCGATCAGTTCAAGGTCATCGCGGTAGATCAACTCCAGTGCGGCGGTACCGATTATCCCGCCGATCGAAAATTCGTAAACCGCCTTGGTCGTGTAGACCACGTGATTGGCTTCATCGAAGCGCTTGGGTTGAAGCAGATCACGCTCGTCGGCCATTCAGAAGGGTCATTTGTCGCCGCGCGGGTCGCGATCCTGCGTCCCGATCTTGTTTCGGGGCTTGTATTGCTGACGGCCAGCTCTGTGTCTCCGGCCTTTGGGGATGATCGTGACGAAACTTGGTGGCAGGCCTACACGGAAACATACGACAATTCCGGCCCGATGCCGAGCGAAGAGGACTACATCGCCGCATGGCGGAAAAACACCCGCGCCTACGGGCGGGATGTGGAAGACGCCAAGCGAGAGGCTTATCGGCGGGCGGCGGCACGCGGACAATACGAGATGCTTCAGAACCTGCCCGAAGAAGAAACCAATCTTCGTCTCTATGTTGTGCTGCAGCAAACCCATATTTTCCCGCACCTTGATCGGCTCCCGGCCAAGACATTGATTATCTGGTCTAAGAACGATGCCACAGTGCCGCCTGACCGCGGTGCAAAGCTGGCAAAGCTGATCAAGAATTCGGATTTCCACCTGCTGGCCAATGCAGGGCATGAGGTCCAGATCGACCAGAGCGAAACGGTGAACAGCCTCATCCGGCACTGGACTGTTAAATTCAAGCGAAACTAAACTGCTCGATCCTTAGGTGGCCGCGGATAGCAAATGCTTTAAAGCGATGTGGGCAGCTGCGCCACCAGTTTCCAGAGGAAGAGATATGCAGAACAAACTGCTATTGGGCCAATCAAAGCCGATGGGGCAACTCATCCATGGCGATCTCAACTCCAGACTCAGGGGCGGAGCGGTCCCAACATTTGCTAGTAATTTATCCAATTGGGAGGTTTGGCGATGGATGTGACGACGCAACTCATTAGGCACGTTCTCGATTCTCGTAGTGAGATAATGCCTAAGGAGGCAATCGAACGCGCGAAACTCTCCATTCTCGACACGCTTGCCAGCGCGATCGGCGGATCGGATGACCAGATCGCGCACTTCGCTCGTCGACTGGGCGCCTTGTCCGGTGGCAAGGCAGAATGCACCGTCTGGGTTTCTGGAGAAAAGCTTCCTGCCTGCTTGGCGGTACTTGTCAACGCCACCACGGCTAGAGCTATCGACTTTGATGATACCTACGAGCTTTGTATCAACGGCTGCCACGCAAGCGCTTACAATGTGCCGCCGGCGCTGGCGCTCGCGGAACGCGATCCTTCTATTACTGGAAGCGAACTGCTGGTCGCACTAGCGACAGCTATGGATCTGCACATGCGTCTCGCGCGTAGCGTGACGAGTCACTCTTTGAAAACCGGCCGCGACAATATGGTCGCTGTCTGGGGCACAACCGCAGTTAGCACCAAGTTGCTGCGGTTGGACGAAGAGAAAACCCGCAATGCATTCGGCATCGCTTACGCCCACGCTGCCGGGGAAGTACAGATGTATGAAGAAGGCGCGCACACTGTGTCGCTGCAACAAGGATTGCGAGCTCGCTCGGGGTTGGAATCGGCACTGTCAGCTATGGTGGGTTTCAACGGCCCGCGGGAGCCGTTCTTCGGCAAGTGTGGCTTCTACAGGGCCTTCGAACCTGACTACGATCTCGATTTGCTGATCGAGAAACTAGGTGACGACTACGTGAACACTTACATCAGCTTTAAAGCTTGGCCGGCCTGCAGGGCTATGCATCCGGGGATCGATGGACTGAAGCAATTGCGCGACAAGCATCGCTTCAGCGGGGAGGACATTGCTTCACTTGAACTCGGGGTGAACCATCTCGTCGCGGAGAGTTATGTGGTACAGCCGCGCGACCAAAAGTGGAACCCAAAGGACCCGGTCGTCGCGCGCTTCAGTCTGCCTTACGTCACCGCTGTCGCGGCGCAACACGGCAGAGTAGCAATTAGCGATTTCAGTCCAGAAGCACTTGAGAATCCGGCCGTTCGCCGGATCATGGCTGCGACGAAGATCGAAGTTGATCCAGAAATCGATCGTACTCACGGTCTGTATCAAAATTCGCCGACAGCAGTTACCGTCAAGCTAAAAAGCGGCGCGGAACATTTCATTCGGATTGATCGGCCATTCGGACATCCGGACAATCCGGCTTCGCTCACCGACGGCATCCGTAAGCTCAAAGCTTGCGCCGAAACGTCCATGTTGCCGTTCTCCGACCAACAGCTCGAGTTAATTGGGGAGTTCGTCGAGGAGCTCGATAAGCGGCCCACGTTGGCACCCCTATTGGAGCTGCTTGTTGGCGGTAAGTAGTCACGACCTGGCAAAACAATGCTGGGTCTTGACCGCATCGGCGGCGCGCTCCCGACAATCGAGCTGCTCGCCGACGAAGCCATGCGCAGCCGCTCGCGGCCCCCGCGATAACCCGTGGTCGTCGGATGGGCTTGAAGGTGCTGATTTAACCCGAACGCATACCGGAGGACGGTCGCGCCTGAAGTCAGCCCCGGAGCGGGCCTCTTATTTTAAGACGGCCACCACGGAAATCGTGAACCCAATGCGACGCCCGTGCGAGCTGAGAACCGGTACACTATTCGTATGTTCCTCGACTGCATCGTAAGCGATGTCCCCACGGCACCTTTCGGTGATCGGCGTGAAGGACGATGTTCGGAGCCTTTGAGGGCTTCGACACATGACGATTTCAGAGCTTACGCTTAAATCCAGCGATCACGAGCCCGCGCGCCGGTTCGAGGTGTTCACGGGCTCCGGTCGGCGGCGCGAATGGCTGCCGAAGGAGAAGGCTCGGATCGTGGCGGAAAGCTACGAAGCCGGCGCGACCGTTAGCGCGGTGGCGCGGCGATACGCTTTGTCCCCGCAGCAGCTGTTCGCCTGGCGTCGGGCCGCTCGTCAGCCGTTGGCGGAAGCGCCGGCACCGGAATCGTTGTTTGTTGCGGCGGTGATTGCAGCGCCGAGGCCTAAACCGGCGGCAAGCCGGCGGCGGAAGCAGAAAGCCGCCCGAGACGCCGGTGTGATCGAGCTGGAGATAGACGGCGTCGCCATGCGGGTCGGCCGTGGCGCCGACACCAGGACGGTGGCCGCTGTAATCCGCGCGCTGAAGGCGACGTCGTGATCGGGCCAACGGGTGCGGTCAAGGTCATGGTGGCGACGAAGCCGGTCGACTTCCGCAA
>NZ_JAMYSG010000055.1:0-20666 GCF_040321815.1 Mesorhizobium sp. M0239 | reverse complement strand
TTGATTGGAACGGTGGCCGGCTTCAAATCGGAATGGTGGCCGGTCTTTGATCCGAATGGCGGCCGGCTTCACGTCGGAATCCGCAGCACGTTGGGCTGCCCGACCTTGTAGCGCCCGGCGTTGATGGTTTTGGTGAAGCCGATTTTGCCCGGCTGCGCGCGGCTGTAGATAAATTCGGTCGTGTCCTGCAGGATAAGGATCGGACCTTCGCTCGTCGCAACGCGCGCCGCGGTCGCGGCGAAATGGGCCGGCGAGAACGCTATGTTCGGTCAGACGCGGGTTGTCAAAGAAGCGGTAGGCCGCCTTCGCCGGCGCCCAGTCGCCGCAGGCCGCCGGGATTGGCTTGCCCGGCGCAGCTGACATCTCATCCAGCAACCGTTGCGACCGGCGGACCAGGCGCTTGTCGGGAAGCGCCGCCGCAGAAAGCTCTTCCTCCTGCCAAGCGGTTTCGCTGCTGCCGGTCTTGTCTCGCATCCGTGACGCCTCCGTGATTCGGCGTCACGGATAGAATCACGGCAGATTCATGTGGGGCAATGGGCCCGCCGACGATGTGGGTAATCGGAAGCCTCACCGGAGGGTACCTTTATACCGCAAATGCTCTCGAATATCGCGGGAATGCACACCTTTAGCCGACGAATTCACGGAATCGGCACCAATCGCCGTGAAAACCAAAGCTTCGGGAGTTTACCGTTGCCTCAGGGCAGACAGAGGAATCGGTGAGTTGGATTTCACTGGTTTCGTCACGACAAGGCTGTAGTATTGCTCGATACCCAAGCCTGCCTGCAGCAGTCTCTCCATGAAATCCTGATACGCAGCCATGGAAGGGGATAAAACGCGCATCAAATAGTCGATCCGCCCCCCGATAGCCCAGCAGTCCAGGATTTCCGGAATCTCCTGGATCGCAGTCTCGAAGTGCCGCTGGTCCTCGAGACGATGGCGATCCAGAACCACCTCAACCATTATAGAGATAATGCCCCCCATGAGGGCTGGACTTAGTCGCGCGTAGAACCCCTCAATGATCCCTGCGGCTTGGAGCACGCGGAGCCGCTCCGAACAGGCCGACGCCGAAAGGTGAACACGCTTTGCGAGCTCGCTTTTCGAAATCCGACCATCTGACTGGAGCTCTGAAAGAATCCGGACATCCCAAGCGTCTAGTCGCACAGGATCGGGTTTCGACTTCATGACTTTTTGCTCTCAAGCGGTAGTCGCAGCGCAATTAGTGCCAACCAAGTCTATCATCAATTGAAACGAACGAATGTAGTGGGCGTCCTTCGCCCTCGGCCCGCAAGCTTCACTGCGAGGTTGTCGAAGTCAGGGGACTGAGAGCGATCCAAGCAGAAACACTGTAGAACAGTTGGGGTATTGCCCCTTTCCCCAACCGGGCGATGACGCATTTTGGAGAGTGATCGCCTGTCGGTGGCGGCGCCTCCTCGCAAATAAACAGCGCATTTTTTGGTATCTCCAGTGCTTGACCCGATTGGCACCCCTCGACAGCACCCTGAGCGTCGATCGTATGGGCGATAGATGGATGCAGTGTTTACATCCGAGCATTTGGCATCGAGAGCGACTTGAAGGCCTTCTTGTCTGGCTCGCCGAGGAACTGAACCACAAAATGCCGCTAGTGTTACCGTTGCAGCCCAAATCTGGCGCGGGAGTCTGGCCGGATTGCGCAGCCTGGAAGACTCAAACGCCGATGCTGCGGGCGATGCTGTCGGCCGCCATGCGCTTACGCCAATCCAGAGGCCCGGAATTGTGAATGGAGTTTCCCTCAACATCAACAGCCATGATGACCGGCATGTCCCGCACCTCGAATTCATAGATGGCTTCCATACCCAGGTCCTCAAAGGCAACGATTCGCGCCGCCTTGATTGATTTTGAAATCAGGTACGCAGCGCCACCGACTGCGATTAGATAGGGCGTTCTGTGTCTGACAATCGACTCGATGGCCGCAGGGCCCCTCTCTGCTTTACCGACCATCGCATATAGCCCAGTCTCGGCGAGAATCTTTTCAGTAAAACCGTCCATACGGCTGGAGGTTGTTGGGCCGGCCGGCCCGGCGACCTCGTCTCTCACGGCGCGGACGGGTCCGACGTAGTAGATCACGCGTCCCCGCAGATCGACCGGGAGCGGCTTGTCGGCATCGATCAGGTCGACCATTCGCTGGTGGGCGGCGTCACGGCCTGTCAGCATCTTTCCGGACAAAAGAAGGGTTTGCCCGCAGCGCCACGATGCCGCCTCATGCTTCGTGAGCGCATCGAGATTGACCCGACGGACGCCGGTTGTGTGCAAGTCCTCATGACCGATCTGGGGCCATTCGGAAAGGTCGGGCGGTTGGAGCTGTACCGGTCCTGTGCCGTCCAAGATAAACTTCAGGTGCCGGTTGGCGGCGCATTGCGGAATGAGCGCCACAGGCTTCGACGCGGCGTGGGTAGGATATGTTGCAACCTTGACATCAACGACTGTCGTCAGACCACCAAGGCCTTGAGCGCCGATGCCCAGCGCGTTAATCCGCTCATAAAGCTCAACCCGCAGTGCCTCCTCCGCGTTTGACGGCCCCCTGGCGATCAGTTCCGACATGTCGATGGGCTCGTTCATGGCCTCCTTGGCCAGCAACATCGCCTTTTCAGCGCTGCCACCGATGCCGACCGAGATCAGGCCGGGCGGGCACCATCCGCTGCCAAGGGTCGAAACGGTGTCGACCACCCAGTCGGCAACAGACGCGCTAGGGGTCAAGATGGTGAAACGCGCCTTGTTTTCGGACCCGCCCCCTTTTGCTGCGATGGTGATCTCAATCTGGTTGCCGGGCACGAGGTCGACGTGGACGACTGCCGGCGTGTTGTCACGCGTGTTCACCCGCCCGGCAAGCGGATCCGAGACGATCGATGGTCGAAGGGGATTGTGGGGGTCGAGATACGCTTGGCGGACGCCCTCATTTACGAGGTCGGCGAAACTGGCCGCTGATTTGACGCGGACGCCCATGCCGACCTTTGCAAAGACCACCACAAGACCGGTGTCCTGGCAGATCGGGCGCCGTCCGAAGGCCGCCATGCGGGAGTTCAGCAGGATCTGCCCGATGGCGTTCTTAGCCGCCGTGCTCTGTTCGCGCGCGTATGCCTGCGAAAGGTACCGGATGTAGTCGAGGGGATGGTAGTACGAGATGTACTGAAGGGCGTCGGCGACGCTCCTTGCGATGTCCTCGCCCGCAATGGTGCGTGTGCTTTTGTTCACGAACCTTATCCGAATGACCCGAGCCCGTTGACCAATTTGAGGCTTTGGAAGCTTCGCAATCCCTGCTCGCCTCCCTCATATCCATAGCCGCTCTGTTTGACGCCCCCATACGGGGCATCTGCGGAAACCCCTTTCAGGTAATTTACACTAATCGCGCCTGCCGAAAGACCGCCGATCAGCGCCCGTTCCACATCGGCGGCGCCGGTGAAGAAGTAGGCAGCCAAGCCATACTCAGTGGCGTTGGCTTCTTCGATCGCCTCCTCGATCGTGTCGAATGGCGCTACGGTGAGGATCGGCCCGAACGGCTCGTCATGAAGCATTTTCGCATCCTTTGGCACCCCTGTCAGGACCGTTGGCGGCCAGTAAAAACCCGGTTGGTCGAGGCGGGTGCCACCGGTTTCGATGGTGGCGCCGCGATCGACCGCGTCCTTGACCAGACGCTGCATGGCCTCGATTCGTCGCGCGTTTGCCATTGGACCCATCTCTGTCGCCGGGTCGTCCGGTGGGCCGATCTTGATCTTGCCGGCGGCTTCGGTCATCCGGGACAGGAATTCCTTATAGAGAGGCCGCGCGACGAGGATCCTGCTGGGCGCATTGCAGCTTTGACCCGCGCACTCGAACTTGTATTCCGAGATTGCCGGTATAGCTTTTGCCAGGTCGGCATCCTCGCATACAATGACCGGGGAGTGCCCACCGAGCTCGAGGATGCATCGCTGCAAGTTATTCGCGGCGAGCTTGGCGAGCTGTTTTCCAACCTCGGTAGAGCCCGTGAAAGTTAGGACCTTGACGATCGGCGAGTTGAGGAGATGCCGGGATATTTGCACCGGAACGCCAAAGACGAGATTGACCACGCCATCCGGAATACCCGCTTGTCGCAAGGCTTCGACCAAATGGACAGCCGCGCTTGGTGTCTCTTCAGCCCCTTTGAGGATCACCGGGCAGCCTGCCGCCAAAGCAGGGGCGAGCTTGCGGGCGATGAGAACGGCGGGATAGTTCCAAGGCGTAAAGGCAGCAACTACGCCAAGAGGCTCGGGGACGATCATCCGGTCCGGGCCCATCGGAACAGAGGCCGATAGCTCTTCGGCGTGCGTGCCGTTCCACTCCAGCGTTTCGACAGCGCGTGCGTACTCGCCTGTTGCTTCGGCAATCGTCTTTCCCTGTTCGGTCGACAAATCCTTCGCTGCGTCTCCCACCTTCGTGGCAAGGATCCTGGCGGCCGCCACAAGGATCTCGCCGCGCTCTTTTGGAGGCCGTGAGGACCAAGCCCGGCGGCTTCGCTCTGCAGAAGCGAGGGCCTCATCCAGATCCGACACCGTCGCCACTGCCACCGAGGCAAATTTTTTCTCCGTCGCCGGATTGATTACTGGCAGAGTGGTTTCGTCGCTACCGGCTCGCCACCTGCCATTGATGAAAACCTGATAGCTCGTGGCGTTGGACATCGCATGCTCCGCTTGACTGAATTCCTGCCAGTGCGAGACCAGCCGATTCCGGACCATGGGGCTCGCTTCTTTGCAGTTTCATCGCGATGGTCACGCCCGGTCAAATATGGAATATCGACCAAGACCATCTCGAATACAGATTGATACGGCTTAGGCAGTCGGGGAGGAGCGGTAACACCTAAAACTTGGTTTGAAGGATGTGCCTAAGCCCGGTCCGGAACCGTGGCTGACCACTGCCTGCTCTCGATCAATGTCCTGACGACCTTCGGAATCAGCTTGCGGACCGCAGAGACGGCTGGAGAGCGCTCATCTTTTAGGTTGACGGCGAGCACAACGGAACGGGTAATCACTGGATCAATGATCTTAACCGTCCGGACTTGGCCTTGAGACGCCTCTTTCTGAATGGCCGACGGGGTTAGGATAGAATACGCCTTTCCTTCCATGACCATATTGATGATCGTAGAAAGGGAGTCGACCTCGAATCTGACGTCCAGAACACAACCGTGTTGGGCAACGACATCAGCCACCGAACGCCTGACATTGTTGTTACGCATGGGAACCGCCAGCGGAAATGCGTGCAGGTCGGCGAGCGGTATCGAATCTTCGAAAGGCGGTTGACCCGTCGGTACCACCAGGCAAAACTCTTCGCGGGCCAGCACCGTCATTTGCCCGACGCTCTCGGCAGTGCGGTACAGAACGGCCAGATTGAAACGGCCAGCAGCCATCCACTCCTCCAGCGGTCCCGTCATGCCCTCGATCATCTTAAGCGAGATCCTCGGCAGCTCGCTTCTTACCGATTCAAGCAGCGGACCGCTAAGGGCGCGAGCGGCTCCGGACGGAATGCCAATGGTCACCTCTCCGGAAGGAGCGGCCACCGAGTTGGTCAGTTCCGCCTCAGTGAGCTGAATTTCCCTCAGAATGATTCGCGCGTGCCCAAGCAGCTTGTCTCCGGATGCCGTGACACTAACGCCGGTCCTGTCGCGTACCAGCAACTGGATGCCGAATCCTTGCTCCAGTTGACGCACATGCAGACTTAGAGCGCTTTGAGCAACGTTAAGGATCGCAGCTGCCTTCGTGAAGCTGCCTGCTTCGACCACGCCGACAAAGTATCTTAGCTGCCTGATGTCCACGATGAACGAATCCAACCCGGGCGCAATCCCCAGTGCCTTCATATCTATCTCGAAACGAGATGGCGAGCAAGAAACAAACTGTCCGGCATGGCTGGAAAACGGCCGTCCGGCCGCTAAGGCAGGGCAGGTCAGTTATTGGTGGTGAAAGCCAGGATCTCGTGGGCGCGCCGCACCACTGGCGGATCAATCATCTCGCCGGGGGTCTCGATCTGGGCAAGGAACCGGATGCGTCCCGGCGCAAGATTTCTTTCTCGTTCAAGGTCCGAAACCGCATTGGCGATCTCCGATACCCACTCTGCCGAATCCGTCTTGGGAAGAACAAGTGCGTCAACACCCGCCACAACGGCTGCATCGAGATCGGCCGCCAAGGCGCGCAAACCACGATTCACGCGGACCAAAACCGATTTGCCCTTCCGACCCACCTTTGCCACGGAATCAGAAAGCTGCCGCCGTGCCGCGCCCTTCTGATCCTTGGGAACGGAGTCCTCCAGGTCTAGGATGACGCCATCTGCACCGCGCTCGTGGGCCGTCTTCACAAAGCGTGGAATGTGAGCGGGAACGAAGAGCAGTGATCTCCAGCGGGGTACAGACGTCGCGCTTTCAACGGCCGCAAGGGTGCCCTTCATCATAGAGTCGCCTCTGGGGTCGACTTTAGCGAGTGCGGTGGCAATGAGCTTGCAGGGCGGCCGATGCGCTCGGATGGGCAAGGAGCAGTCCCGCTGTCTGTGAAACGCAAGCGCGCGCACTTACCGACAACATGCGCCTCACGCTGACGCCGCCCTTTCGCGCAAACGCCCGAGAACCTCTTCCCGGACAGTCTCCGTATGAGCGCCAAGAGCCGGAACTGGGCGCAACGAGGGCCGCTCCGAGTTGAAGATCGGCGCTGGTGCTATCGTATCTACAAATCCTTCGGGTGTGCCAACCTCGACCCTGCGAACGTGGGGATGCTTTGAAACATCCGCCACCTCGTTCAGTCGGCCATATGCCAGACCGGCTGCCTCGAGCTCGTGCATTGCTTCGTGGCAGGTCAGTTCAGTAAACCGCCTCTCAATGATCTCATCGAGTCGCGTACGATGATTGAGGCGCTCCATATTATCAGCAAAACCAGGAGCGCGTGTAAGCTCCGGCTGCTTCAAGAATCTGCCGCAGAAATTTACCCACTCGCGGTCATTTTGAACCGAAAAGATGACCTCTTTGCCATCGGCACAACGATAAGCGCCATACGGCGCCAGCGACGGGTGTTTCACGCCGGCGCGTACCGTGTGATAGCCGCTGTAGTCGTTTTGCAGAACCGGCACGTTCATCCAGTCGGCGACGGCATCAAACAGTGACACCTGGATGCTGGTGCCTTCGCCGGTGATCTCGCGGTGATACAGTGCCTGGAGAATGGCGCTATGCGCTGTCATGCCCGCCGAGATGTCACAAACCGAGACCCCCACACGCGCGGGCCCTTGTTGGTTGCCGGTGATCGCGCATAGACCTGTTTCGGCCTGGACGATGAGATCATAAGCCTTCAAATGGGAATACGGGCCGTTCTCCCCAAAACCAGAGATGTCGCAGGTGATCAGCCGCGGAAAACGTCGACGGAGATCCGCAGACCCGAAACCTAGTTTTTCGATACTGCCCGGCTTTAGATTCTGGATAAAAACGTCAGCAGCGGCAATGAGGGCTTCGAGGACGGTACGGTCCGCCTCCGACGTCAAGTCCAGGCAAACTGACTCCTTCCCCCGATTTAGCCAGACGAAGTAGGCACTCTGTCCCCGCACCAACTTGTCGTAGTTTCGGGCAAAGTCCCCTTCGGGTCTCTCGACCTTGATGACCCGGGCGCCTGCATCCGCAAGGCGAGACGATGCATAAGGCGCGGCCACCGCCTGCTCCACGGCTACGACGGTGATCCCCTCAAGAGCGTTCTGCATGCAACACCGTGCTTTTCATCCAACATTTTCGTTTTGAGTCCGACGACGGTTCAGCATCGCCAGCAACCGGTTTTGTTCATTCCCGACGATTGAAAATGCCTCGTCGACACCCATTCCGGGCTTTGCAAGCATCATGTCGGCTTGGGTCGCTACCGAAATGTGGACTGAAGCCTGGGCGGAGAGATCTGTCTCGGTACAGCTTCCCCCGACATATGCCCCTACCTTATTCGCCTTGCAGATGAGAACGGCCCGCGCCGTGTCGGCAATTGAGCCGACGTCGGGGGTCTTGATCTGGACGAGATGGACGGCCTTCGCTTCGGCAAAGAGCCTAATATCCTCAAGCGTATTGCATCTCTCATCTACGACAATGCGGGCGCTGGAACCCCGGTCGTCCAAGATGGATACGATCTGTGCGTAGTTCTCAATTTGAGATTGCGTCGAACCAAAATCCGCCGGGGACTCGATGTTGAGCGTGAAACCCGGAACGGTATCTGCGACCTTGCAGATAAAGTCGGCGATGCGTTGCGGCTCCAGGCCGATTTCCTGGCCGATCCAGCCATACACATCAAAATGCAGCACCGGATGATATCCTGGGCGGCCGATTTCGCGCGTGCGCGTCGCAACCCACTTCACGAATTCCATGAAGGTGAGACCGTCGGTGCCGAATTTCTGCCGTGAGTTGATCAGGCCGTGGGGAAGCACATCCACGGCTTTCAGAATCATCTTGTCAACGTTGATTTCGCGAGCGTCACCGCTCTGGCAGTAAATCGGGACGCGGCACCTCGGTAGCGGCAGATCGAACTCCGCACATATGATCTCCGCCATTGTCTTGCGCTGAAGGTGGGCGGCTGCGCGAAGCAGAGCTTGGCTCACGCCATACTCGACAGCCAGAGGTAAGCGCAGATGTTCGGCAGGTGCAAAAACCATCGTGCAAGAATCACGAAACCGAGATGCATCGACATTAAGAAGTCGCGGCGCGACCATGCGTGACGTTAAATCTGAGATTTGATTGGTGTCGAAAAGAGGATCACGTCCACCGGCACCAGAGTACTGGACGTTCATCATGTCGCCCCAAACAACGGTCTTATCGGTAAGGACGAGCCCGATGCTGAGCGAAGATGCTGGAATACGAATGGACTTGAACCCAGGCGTTCTCGGTGCGGCAACATAGATGAAGCCGTCCTGGGTCGCACCAGACCTGATGGCTTCCTGGTCGTCATAAAAGAATGCGCCGTTGCCGGACGCAAGCAGGACATCTGTGATCTGCACTTCGTTTCGCTCTATTTGTTCGTGGCTGAATCTGGTTCCCGCTACCTGACAACTATGCGTCGCTTGGCATTAAGTTCGCTAATATAATGTCCGCGACGGTGCCATCGCGTTTTCAGATGGCCGGTCGCCTGCCCCAAGGAAGTCGCCATCTCCCTGACGCATCTATCGGAAACCAGTCCGCAACAGCCAGTGGCATTGGTATGGCCGGCCCGGATGACGCGCCAAGGAGTATCTTCAGACGATTTTCGCCTGCAGGCGCGAAAGCATTTTTCAGGCAGCTCTTGAGCTGGTCAACGTCGACGAATTCATTCGGCTTGTGGGCTTGCTCAATCGAGCCAGGCCCACAGATGATGGCTGAAATGCCCGCTTCCTGAAAAAGCCCCGCCTCAGTGCCGAAGGCGACGACCTCAGCACCGTTGGCGCCGGTGATCTCATAGACGATGTCGCGCGCTTCCGACTGCGATACGACCTGGAATCCTTCGACTTCGCCAATGATGATGGTTTCGATGGTGGCTGAGGGGAACACGGCCTTCATTTCTGGCAGGAGTTGCAAGTTAATGAAAGCGTAGAGACTGTCCTTGGCCAAAGCGGCGTCAGACGTGTGCACCGGACGCATTTCCCATTCTACCGAACAATTCCCGGCGATGATGTTGCGGCCGGCGCCGCCGGAAATGCGTCCGACCTGAATCGTCGCCCAAGGCGGATCGAAACGGATCCCCGCCCTCGCGCGATCCTTCAGCCTTTCGCCGAGCTCCATCAGATGTGTGATGAATCGCGGCGCGTACTGAATGGCGTCAACCCCGAGGTCAGGCTGGGACCCGTGACCCTCAACGCCTACGAAATTGGTGGTATATTCATAGCATCCCTTGCGGCCTACGATGACCTGCATCATCGTCGGCTCACCAATTAGGGCAGCGGAGGGCTTAATACCATCGGGCCAATTCCTTCATCAGTGCCTGAGCACCATAGCAACCCACCTCCTCATCGTAGGTAAAGGCAAAATGCAGCGGCCGAACGAGATGAGTTCCGCCATGCCCGGAGCAGTGGCGAGACAGCACGCGAGAAATCCCTTCATGTCGCATGTACCGCGACCGTAGAGCCGTCCGTTACGGCTCCAGCATCTTGAATGGGCCGCTCGACCAGTTCTGGCTCCTTCGACAGGCACGTCAGAATGGCCGGAGAGCACCACACCCCTTCCCTATCCGGGCCGAGGGTCACGAAGAGATTGGCCTTACGTCCGTATTCGTTGTGCTGCAGGAAAACTCTCGCGCCCACCTGGCCGAAGAAATCGGCAAGCTAATTCACCATGGCAGGGTTGGAGTCGGAGGAAATTGTCGGAAACGCGACCAGCTTATTAAGTATCTGTTTTGTGTCTTCGATCGTTGCGACTGACATTACGTGCTCCACCAAATTTATGCGAGCGGTTAGGTCTCCCAAACACTGAGGAGGCCCTGCGGGTGCGCTGACCGCCCTGCCGCTGAGCGGGACACCGGTCGAGCGGCGCCCGTCTGCGGACGTCAGTTTTTGACGAACATTTTCCGCGGCACGTTGGCCAAGCACTCCATCCCGGTCTCCGTGACAAGGAGGGTCTCGGTCATTTCAAAGCCCCAGTCCTCCATCCACAGACCGGTCATGAAGTGAAACGTCATACCGGCTGAAGTTCAGTCATGTCACCGCGGCGCAGGCTCATGGTGTGTTCACCCCAGTCAGGCGGATAGGCGCAACCGACCGAATAGCCAATCCGATTCTCCCTTTTGATGCCGTAGCGTTCGAGGGCGTCGCAGAACGCGATTGCGATATCCTCGGCCTTCGCCCCAGCTTGGCGGCTGCCAGCCCGGCCTCCATTCCCTCTAACGTCATCTTCTCAGCATTCAAGAACGTCTCACTTGGGTTCCCGAGATAGACCGTCCGCGACATCGGGCAATGGTAATGCCGGTACACGCCGGCGATCTCGAAAAAGGTGCCTTCGTTGTTAAGCATCGGCTGGTCATCCCAGGTCAGATGGCAGGCGGCTGCGTCGACCCCCGACGGTAACAGCGGTACGAGCGCCGGATAATCGCCGCTGAACTCTGGCGTGCCACGAATAGCTGCATCATAGATCTCGACCGCCAGGTCACACTTGCGCGTGCCCGGTTCAATCTTTCGTAAATGCGCTTGTGCATCATCTCCATAATGCGAGGCACCCTTGCGCATGAAAATCGATTTCCGCCGGGCTTTTCACGAGGCTTTGCCAATTCACCAGCACCGTCGCATCAGAGAAGCGAGTGACCTGCAGGACGGTCCAGAAAAAATGCAGGAGTGGCTTGACCTCAACGACCCCAATCAGAGAGGAGGCTAAGAACTCTCCGTTGACATACGCAATGCGCTTCAGCGTCTTCTCCTCTTCATGACCCATACTCCCGCGTTTCTAGCCGCCTCTAAATCTGGGATGTCGCGTGACACGTGTCACGGCACCACGGGCAAGATGATGTGGGAAGGATAGTCGCGATCATGATAGAGCGTGTTCTCGGCGATTGCAGTCGCGCTTTCCGTGGCATTGTTGCCGCCCGTGTTGAGATTCCGGGCATAATGGGGGAAGCAGCTGCTCGCCACCTGCACGCGGATGCTGTGGCCGGGCCCAAACCAGTTGCCGGTTGCCTCCATGTTCACCTCTAGCCGATAAATCTTGCCCGGCGTCAGCAAACTTGAACCTCTATAGTCCTCGAGATAGCGCGCCTGGGCGATGTAGGCTTCACGATAGCGCGCTCGCGCGATACCTTTTTGCAGGTTATAGACGCGGCCATCCGGATAGACATCGCTCAGCATCACGACAAAGTCAGTATCCGAGGCAGAGGAGGACACGTAAAGCACCGCGCGCAGTGGACCGGTCACCTCGATGCCTGAACAAAGCGGCTCTGTTTGAAAAACCAGACGATCAGGCCGCAGATCGACCTCCCGCTGGTCGGCGGCACTGCCGTCGGCCCGGCCACGGATACTTTCAGGGCTAGGTGTGGGATCGGTAGGATCATAGCGGTAATGATCAGCGGGACCTGATGCCATCGCCGTGGAAAGTATGCCATCGCCATTACTCGTGTTCGCGTTCCCACCGCTGCCAAAATAGTATGGCACGAAGCGGGTTTCCGGTAGTGGCCAGCTATCGGCGGACTTCCAGCGGTTCGCTCCCATTAAATAATATTGGATGTGCGGCATCTCGAAGTCGCCTTGGCCGTCGCGCAGCCAGTGATCGAACCAGCGGAGGTAAATCGACCAACAATCGTGGCGAATGTCGCCAACGTCGCGTTCACCCACCATGAACGGGGTTTGAGTCGATTCCGACTGACAATGACCGGTGGGAGAGATGATCACAAACTGGTTACGCCGCGCCCGCTCCGTCGTCGACTGGTTCTTGAACGCGTTGAACATGTCTAAGGTCTCGTTGACCGAAACGTCATACCAGGAATTCACGAACAGCGCCGGCACGTTGGGGCGCGAACTTTCGTCGAAGAAGGCGAACTGGTCCCACCATGGATCACCAGGTTCATGAGTGACCCAATCCCGCCAGTAGTTGGAAGAGCCGCCGCTCCGTTCGTGCATGTCTGCAACCGGAAGGGTGCGCATCAATTCCTGATAGCCGATTTTTTCGGACGTCTGTTGGTTGCCCTTATTGCGGAACCAATCGAATGGCCAGCCGATCTCCGGCACGCCGGAGACTATGATATCGCTCGGCCGATTGCGCATCGCGCCGCCGGCTGCCTGAGGCAGGATAGCCGCTAGCGCCGGCGGTTGCCGGAGGGCCATCTTTACCTGACTGATGCCGAGGGCAGAGCAGCCATAACCGCCGATTTTGCCGTTCGACCAGGACTGCGACGCGATCCACACAACGGTGTCGTAGCCATCGCCTGCTTCGCTAGCATGCGCTCGAATCCCCTCGGAACGGAACTGGCCGCGAACGTCCTGCACCACGACGATGAAGCCCTGGCCAGCGAACATGTAGGGTACTGGGTGTTTCGTATCGCGGTGTTTCAAATCGCGCCCATCGCGATAAGGCTCTTTGCTATACGGCGTACGGATCAGGATCGTTGGCAGCCGCTCTCCGGCTCCGCGCGGACGGTAGATGTCGGCGTAAAGACCGACGCCGTCAGTCATCTGTATGCGGACATCCTGCTCTAGTTCGACGTCATAACGTGGCTCCGGGTACTCGGTGCATCCCGCAGTACAGCGCACTGTGCTCTTCATGTTCCGTTTTTCCTATGTCTACAGTTGCAGTCTTACCGCGCTCTTTCTTGCCAGCACCGCGGCCTCTCTCGCGAATCAACCGTCGCTCAAGTGAATCCGCTGCGGACCCTCAACGACGACGGCATCCAGTCATACGCACTGTGCTGGCTCGTACCGGCAAGTGCAGGTCCCCGCGTCATTCGAGCTACCGAGCAAACAGAACGGGCACTCCTGAAAGACTGCATGTGGCGGTTCACTTTGCCATCCAGCAGACGGCAACATGCTTTGGCGCGATCTCGACGGCCGGCGGTTCCTCCTGCCGACAGAGTTCGACAGCAAGCGGGCATCGCGGATGGAAACGGCAACCGGTAGGTATGCGGGCGGCACTCGGGACCTCGCCTTGCAAGGCCGGAAGTTCACCGCGATTTACGTTGGCACCGATCCGCGGTGTCGCGTTGCTCAGTGCAACGGTATAAGGATGCTTCGGGTTGAAGGTAATCTCGTCGGCACTTCCGATCTCAACCACGCGGCCGAGATACAGGACCGCAATCCGGTCAGCGATCAGCCAGGCAACAGGCAGGTCGTGGGTGATGAAGAGGAGCGCCATGTTCTGCTGCTGGCGGAGCTCTACCAGCACCTGGAGGATCTGGGCGCGGATCGAGACGTCAAGCATCGACACAGGCTCGTCGGCAACGATGAGATCCGGCTTCACGGCAAGAGCCCCTGCGATCACCACCCGCTGCCTCTGGCCGCCGGAGAGCTCGTGGGGAAAGCGTGCGGCATATTCATCGGGTGGATTCAGCCCGGCGGCAGAGAGTGCTTCGCGGACTCGTTCACTCAGCTGATTATTGCCTTTGACGAGCCGCAGCGATCGCAAGGGCTCGGCCACGATATCGAAAACGGTGTGCCGCGGATTGAGCGCCTGATAGGCATCCTGGAAGATCATTTGCACGCGGTGCCGGTAGGGCCGCAAAGCCGAAGAGCCGCGCACGGAAGTCATATCCTCGCCGTCAAACAGCAGTTTGCCGCCGGTCGGCTGGACGAGCTTGGTGATGACCCGCCCAACCGTCGTCTTGCCGCTCCCCGATTCCCCGACCACGGCGAGGATCTCGCCGCGCCCGATGGTGAGGTCGACCCCGTCCACTGCGCGCACGGCACCCTGCGGGCGCCCGAGGGCACGGTCAAAGAGCCCGCCATGGATCGCAAAATGAACCTGCAGGTTCTCCAGGCCCAGGATGTTGTCAGGCATGAGCTGCGACCTTCTGTTCTTGCGTCAAGGAACGGTGGAGGTGGCAGGCCACCCGCCCCCGCCCGGATGGATCGAGGCGGGGGTCCTCGGCTGCGCAAACGTGCATGGCAAATGGGCAGCGTAGGCGGAAGGCACAGCCCGATGGCCGATTGAGCAGGGTCGGCGGGTCGCCAGGAATCGGCCGGAGTATCTTCTTGCCCTTGGCGGGACTCGGGATCGATTCGATCAGTAGCCTGGTATAGGGGTGCTTAGGCTCGGTGAAGATATCGGCGACCGTGCCGTCTTCGACGATGCGGCCGGCATACATGATCATCGCGCGATCGCAGGATTCGGCCACGACGGAGAGATCGTGGGTGATCAAAATGAGGGCAAGGTTGAGCTGCGACCGGAGCTTGCCCAAGAGCTTCAGGATCTGGGCTTGGGTGATCACATCCAAGGCTGTCGTCGGCTCGTCGCCAATGATGATGGAGGGGCGACAGGCGAGCGCCATGGCGATCATCACCCGTTGGCGCATGCCGCCCGAAAGCTCGTGGGGAAAGGCGGAGCCCCGATCGGCCGGGATGCCGACCAGTTCAAGGAGTTCCCTTGCCCGCGCCGTAGCCTCGTCCCTGGTCATGCCCAGCTTCAGCATACAGGGTTCGGCGATCTGTTTAAGGACGCGGTGAACGGGATTGAGTGCATTCATCGCGCCTTGGAACACGACCGAGGTCTCGCTCCAGCGATGTGGGCGCATCGCCGCATCGTCATCGATTGGCAGCCGCTTGCCGCGATAGCGTACCTCGCCGCTGCTCACCCTCGCATTGGGCGGCAGGAGGCCCGCAATCGACATGGCGGTCGTAGTCTTCCCACTCCCCGATTCACCGACGAGGGCAACGGCCTCGCCGGCACGCACCGTGAAGCTTACGTCCTCGATCGCCCGTAAGGGAACGCCTTTGAGGCCATAATCGACAGAAAGCCCCGCGACTTCGAGAAGCGGGGCCATGCCCACGGAGAAATTATTCATGGGATTACCCTTCGGCGCGGGTTCGCGGTTTCGTCGAGGGCATTACCAATCAGAACAAAGGCAAGCGAAACCATGAGGACGCAGACTCCTGGGGGCCCCAGATACCACCAGGCCCCGGCACTTGCAGCGCCTGCTTGCTGGGCGAGGTACAACATCGTCCCCCATGAAGGCTGCAGCGGATCGCCAAGGCCAAGAAACGAGAGCGCCGTCTCGAGATAGATCGCATTGGCGACGACCAGGGCGCCATTGGCGGCGATCTGCGGCACGAGATTGGGCAGAATGTGCCGCACCATGATGAAGAGGTCATTACTCCCCACCACCCGGGCGCGATCGACGAAGGTCCGCTCACGGAGCGACAGGGTCTGGCTGCGCACAATACGGGCGACAACGCCCCAACTCGTCAATCCGATGACGAGAAGGATCACGAAGAGAGAGGGACGGAAGCCAAGGATCTCCCTGCTCCGCCCCATCACCTGCATGAAGACGGGCGCGATGACCAGCGCCAGCACGAAGGGCGGAACGATGAAGAAGAAATCCGTGAGGCGCATTAGCCAGACATCGACCCGGCCGCGATAATAGCCTGCTAGGATGCCGACTGCGGCACCGACAATGAGGCTGATCACAGTAGCCATCAGTGCAATCGTCAGCGAGATCCGGGCTCCATGCACGACCAGATTAAGTACATCGCGCCCCACCTCGTCCGTTCCCAGGAAATGCGCACCCGAGGGTGGCGCGAGAAAATCCCCGGTTGCCGTAATCGCCGTCTGGAGCGGCCCTACGAGTGGGCCTGGAACTGCCGCCATGGCGAGAAAAAATGCGAGAGCAAGAAGGCCCAACCGCGCACCGTTGTACTCGACAAATTGTAGGAGGAAAGCTGTGGTGGCGCGCAGGCGGTTGGGCCGGTGCAATTTAATCGTTGACTCAGTCATTGCCGTACTCGTGGATCAAGAATGCCGTAGGCAAGATCGGCAACAAGGTTGGCGACGATGATCGAGACGCCAAGCAGGAGGAATATCCCCTGCAGGGTTGGGTAATCCCGCGCATTCAGCGCCTCGACCGTGAGGTCGCCAACCCCCGGCCAAGCGAACACCGATTCAACGGTAATGGCGCCGGCGACCACATAGCCGAGATTGAGGGTCACCAGAGTCGCGACCGGTAGCATGGCATTGCGAAAGGCATGGCGCATCAGCATCTGACCGCTGGTCAGTCCCTTGGCCCGGGCGGTGACCATATAATCCTCCGTCACGACATCGCTCATGGCGGCGCGGGCGACCACCACGTACTGCCCGATCAGGCCCAAGGCCAAGGTGGAGGCTGGGAGCAGGAGATGCCGGATACGATCGGCCAGCCAATCTAAAGGACCAACATCCGCGATTCCCGGAGAATAGGCACCGTAGCCCGGAAGCCAGCCCAAGCCCGTGCTGAAGATCACCACTAGGATCATGCCGAGCCAGAAAGACGGCGTCGAATAGAGCGTCAAAGAGAGGCCGGTAGCGATGCGATCGATGACGCCGCCCCGACGCCAGCCGGCATAAATCCCCAGCATGACCCCGGAGATGATTGCAACCAGCTGGGCAAGGCCGATCAGGACAATAGTAGCAGGCAGGCGCTCCAACAGGAGGTCGCCGACACGCTGACCTCGGTATTTGAAGCTATAGCCGAGATTGCCTTGCACGGTTGTAGAGAGGTAATTGAGAAACTGATCCGGAAACAATGGCCGGTCAAGGCCCCAGCTCCGACGCTGCGCCTCAAGTTGTTCGGCTGTCACGGAACTGCGCGCGCCCGCCAGCAGCAAATCAGCAGGGTCACCCGGGACAATCCTGAACAAAGTGAAATTCAGGATTGCCACCATTGCGAGAGTTACGGCGGCTCGAATGAGGACGGATCGAGCGTGCCTGCCCCTCCCACTTTTCAATATGCCAGTTGCCATCTTTACTTGGAGCTCAAGCGATCCATAGGGAAGTAGCTGTTGTCCGAGAAAATCTCCTGCGTTCCTCCCCAGCCCTGGATGCAATCCTTGCGATGAGCGTCGAGCGAGAACGGGTAGCTCAGGATGATGTAGGGTGCCTCTGTGTAAAGGAGACGCGCCGCTTGATCGACCAGTTCTTGGCTCTTCTTGAGGTCGACGGTGGCTTTGATCTCTGAGAGGAGCTCATCGAATTTGCTATTGGTCCAATATGATTTGTTGTAAACGCCGATGCTCTTGCTGCTGCCGAACTCGAGCAGCGCGTAAGGAAAGCCAAACGGCCAGCTACTGAACATGAGCAAATCCCAGCCTCCGCCGCCCTTCGCGGGCGCTGACGTCCGGGCGGAAATCGTGTCAAGCCGGGTCACTGAGACGGGAACCCCGATTTCTTTGAGCCAAATAGCGATGAGCTGGGCGGCCGCGATCGGCACTGCGATGTTACCCGACCCGCCCGTGGTAATCAGCTCGAGTTGGAAGCTCTTTCCCTCTTTGTCCTCGCGGACACCATCGCCGTTTGTGTCCCGATAGCCGGCAGCATCGAGCCGGCGGCTTACCTCCGTGAGATCGAAGCGGCGCTTGATATCGCCCATGTCCGAGTAGTAATCAGCTAAAATGGGCGGGATAGGCCCCGCTCCGGCATCGCCGTGCCCCTGGTAAGCGCGCTCGACGATCGCCTTCTGGTCAATCGCGTAACCGATCGCATCGCGGAACGCCGGATCCTGCAAGGCCTTTGTGCTGCCTTCTCCATCCCCGGACGCAGTGTTGAACGCGAGATAATCCCGCTGCTCTATGCGCTTTTGACCCACCACGATGTCGGGATCCTTCGACAGGTCGGCCCACTGGGATGCAGTCACGCCAATATAATCGAGGCTACCGCTCTTCAGGCCTGCTGCAAGGGAATCGACCGTATTAAGGTATTGGATGATCGCTCCAGCTATCGACGGCTTCCCGGCCCGGAAATACGGATTCGGAGTCAATCGGACAAACTGTCCTTGGTTAAATTCGGAAACGATCATTGGGCCGGTGCCTACCAGCGGCGGATCATTGCGGAAGGTGCTGAGTGCATCGGCGTAGCTGATGTCCTTCCAGATGTGCTCGGGAACAATCATTGTCGTGTTGTCGATCGGCCAGCGGGTGGGGGCCTTGGTCACGATCTGTAGGGTCTCGTCATCGAGTGCCGCCACGGACTTGACGTTTTCAAGTCCGTTAGTTGTGTTGTAACCGACGTTCAACTCGTTCGGCGTACCTATAGAGTCGCGCAAATAGTTGTAGGTAAACGCAGCGTCATGAGCAGTGGCAGGCTGGCCGTCCGACCACTTCATGCCCGGCCAAATCTTGAAAGTCCAAGTGAGGTTGTCATCACCAACGGACCACTCCTTGGCAAACCCCCTCCGGTCGGGGTGGCGCTGGGCATCCACGCAGACTAGAAAGTCATAGGCGAAGCACAGCGGCCACCAGTTGCTCGAGCTGGCAAAAGGACTCATCGTATCGGGGGTGTTGACCGAGCCTAAGCGCACGATGTGATCGCCGCACGACGACGCGGCGAGCGCTCTTGAGCCCATGACCCAAGGTGCTGCCGATGCTGCCAGCAGTGACGTTACGACAGCCCGACGATTGAGCGGCAACTTGTCCATCAATAATTTCCCCAGCTCACGTTTTTGAAGGGCGTAACGCCCGCTTCGCAAAGCTAGCTGCGCGAAAAGAGCGTTGTACGCTAAATCTTATGTCGTTCGCGCAGGAAACTTGCGTTTACTTGCTGTATGCAGAGGGAACCGGCGATGGGTGGTTTTTGATCAAGAATGCGATTGTTCAGCCGGTGGATGGCAGTGTCCTAAACTAAGCCTAGATTGCGGCGAAGATTGGCTGCATGGCGACGCGACCGGGCGGCCATCAGCGCTCTCTTCGTATAAGCGCTTCGCTGCTGATAGGTCACGGCTATGTTACACGATTAGCAACGGCACTGAGCCCGCCCGAAGCCATTTAACCGAGACGGGCAGATTTCGGACGTCCAAGCTCGAGCATGCGGTTCAGGGCATGCCCGTAACACCGTCGTCTAATAGCCAGATTTGCAAGCGCCTTTTTGGTGCGGGAGGTTGTTTGCCGGGAGCACGGTCGTCTACGCGGTCGACATGGGTCGCCGCATCTTGGGGCTTCGCGGGATGGTCCTTCCAATGTATGTCTCGCACGCTCCGAGCAAACTCCTGGTGCAACGGTCTTAACGGAATGGACCAGCCTCGGTCCCGGCAGGGACTCCTCTTCACGCCATGGGCGCTGCAGAGCTCGAGAGTTAGGCGGCCATGGCCCTGTTGAAGAGCTCACCGGAGCGGAGCATCGTATGCATGATGACCGCGAGCTTGCGGGCGACGAGCGACAGCAGAGCGTTTGAAGCCGATCTTCTCGCGTAGTTTTATACCCCAATTGCGCAAGTCGCTGTCGGCCCGACTGCGAGTCAGGAACACTACCGCAGCTTATAGAGAAGCGAAAGCACATGGGTGTCTCCGCGTCGGGAGATATGGCCGTCATAGTCTACTTCGCCCGACTGATAGCGCCGCGTCGTCAACCCCAGCCAGGCGCCCACGAGCGCGATCGCTTGAAGTTCGCTGGATCCCGACGGCAGTTAGGTAGCCAGTGGCTGTGATCGCACCAACGCCGGGATCGACATCAGCAACTGACATTTCTGGTTTCTACGCGGTTCGGCGAGGAGCTGCTGCCCCAACCTAGCCGCCTGGAGGCGCAGGCTACGCCACGCTTCAAGTAAGGGCAGGATTATTCTCGAAAGGTCGGCGTTGTCGGCCAGGAGGGAGCGAACATGCACCTCAAACTTGCCACCCATGCTGCACGGAACGATAAGGCCGAACGTCTTCATCAATCCCCGAATCTGGTTCGCCCCGTACCCCAATGGGCAAAATGATCGAACAGATCTGGATCAGGAAAACCAGTGCAGTCTCTTGAGCATCTGAGCTCGTTTGAAAGATTTGGACCTGATCCGCAGATCACCATACCGGCCAGCGGCTTTTGACATGCCGCACTTAAAGGGCTGACAGAAGACCGCACTCGATCACTCGCATATTTGGGTTAGAAACTTCTTGTGCCACGGGCGGCAACCACAGAAGACGGCGGTGTCGATCCGCCGTGGAGGCGAACGGATCTGGCGCGGAAAGTGCGCATCTGATCCCAACATCATTGCCCGAGCTTGTCCGCAAGCGGGCACCGGCCGCAAAGCGTGTCGTGTTCGAAACCGGCCCGCTGTCGGTGTGGTTCTATCATGCGCT
>NZ_JAMYSG010000054.1:0-21300 GCF_040321815.1 Mesorhizobium sp. M0239 | reverse complement strand
CCGCCGTCAGCGACGTCTTGCCATGGTCGACGTGGCCAATCGTGCCGATGTTCACGTGAGGCTTGTTACGCTCGAATTTACCTTTGGCCATAATCGTTCTCCGTCTATCCTACCCGCTTGGGGGAAATTGTTATTCGCTCTTCAGATCCGGCACCGCGAAGGGACGCGATCCGGCGGCTAAGGAACCCTTACGCGTATTTCTTCTGGACTTCCTGGGCCACCGCCGTAGGGACCGGCTCGTAGTGATCGAACTGCATCGTGTAGGCCGCACGGCCCTGGCTCATCGAGCGCAGGTTGTCGACGTACTTGAACATGTTGGCGAGCGGCACCATCGCATTGATGACCACGGCCACGCCACGCGCTTCCTGACCCTGGATCTGGCCACGACGACCGTTCAGATCGCCGATGACGCTGCCGACGTAGTCTTCCGGCGTCACCACTTCGACCTTCATGATCGGCTCGAGCAGCTGCACGCCAAGCTTGGGTGCGGCCTCACGGAAACAGGCGCGGCCGGCGATTTCGAAGGCCAGAACGCTGGAGTCCACGTCGTGGTAGGCACCGTCGATCAGCGTCGCCTTGACGCCGATCATCGGGAAGCCCGCGAACGGACCCGAGGTCATGACGCTGTTGATGCCCTTTTCGACACCGGGGATGTATTCCTTCGGCACAGCGCCGCCAACGATCTTGGTTTCGAACTGGAACTCGCTGCTGTCCGGGTTCGGTTCGAAGACGATCTTGACGCGAGCGAACTGACCGGTACCGCCGGTCTGCTTCTTGTGCGTGTAATCCTGCTCGTGCCTGCGGGTGATCGTCTCGCGATAGGCCACCTGCGGAGCGCCGACATTGGCCTCGACCTTGAACTCGCGACGCATGCGGTCGACGATGATGTCCAGGTGAAGTTCGCCCATGCCGGAAATGATGGTCTGGCCGCTTTCCTCGTCGGTCTTGACACGGAAGGACGGATCCTCGGCAGCCAGGCGGTGAAGGGCGAGGCCCATCTTTTCCTGGTCGTTCTTGGTCTTCGGCTCGATGGCGATCTGGATGACCGGATCGGGGAATTCCATGCGCTCGAGAATGACCGGATGCAGCGGATCGCTCAGCGTGTCGCCGGTGGTCGTGTCCTTGAGACCGGCAAGAGCAACGATGTCGCCGGCAAAAGCCTCTTCGACGTCAGCGCGCGAGTTCGCATGCATCTGCAGCATGCGGCCGATGCGCTCTTTCTTGCCCTTCACGGTGTTGTCGACCGAGATGCCCTTGGTGAGCTTGCCCGAATAGATGCGGGCAAAGGTCAGCGAACCGACGAACGGGTCGTTCATGATCTTGAAGGCGAGCATCGACAGCGGCTCGTTGTCGTCGGCATGACGCTCGATCTCGGCGTCGGTCTTGGCATCGACGCCCTTGATGGCGGGAACATCGGCCGGCGACGGCAGATATTCGACGACGGCGTCGAGCAGCGGCTGCACGCCCTTGTTCTTGAAGGCCGAGCCACAGAACATCGGGTAGAACTTGACCGCGATGGTGCCCTTGCGGATCAGCGCACGGATCTCGTCATTCGACGGCATCTTGCCTTCGAGGTAATTCTCAAGCGCCGTCTCGTCCATTTCGACGGCGGCCTCGATCATCTTCTCGCGGTATTCTTCGGCACGAGCCTTGAGATCGTCCGGGATCTCGACGACATCCCAGGCAGCGCCCAGCGTCTCGTCGCGCCAGACCAGCGCATTCATCTCGACGAGGTCGACGACACCCTTGAACTCGGTCTCGGCGCCGATCGGCAGCTGCATGACAACGGCATGCGCGCCGAGGCGCGAACCGATCATCTCGACCGAGCGATAGAAGTCGGCACCGATCTTGTCCATCTTGTTGCAGAAGATCATGCGCGGAACGCGATACTTGTCGGCCTGGCGCCAGACGGTCTCGGTCTGCGGCTCAACGCCGGCATTGGCATCGAGCAGCGCAATGGCGCCGTCGAGAACGCGCAGCGAACGCTCAACTTCGATGGTGAAGTCGACGTGGCCGGGAGTGTCGATGATGTTGAAGCGGTGCATCTTGCCGTCACGAGCCTTCCAGAAGGTCGTGGTCGCGGCGGACGTGATGGTGATGCCGCGCTCCTGCTCCTGCTCCATCCAATCCATGGTGGCAGCGCCGTCGTGGACTTCGCCGATCTTGTGCGACTTGCCCGTGTAGTAGAGGACGCGCTCGGTGGTCGTCGTCTTGCCGGCGTCAATATGCGCCATGATACCGAAATTGCGGTAGTCTTCGATTTTGTATTCGCGGGCCATCGTAGCTGCCTCTCAGTCTCGTTCGCGCTTTACCAGCGGTAGTGCGCGAAAGCGCGGTTGGCTTCAGCCATCTTGTGGGTGTCTTCACGCTTCTTGACAGCCGTGCCGCGGTTGTTGGCCGCATCCATCAGCTCGCCGGAGAGGCGGTCGACCATCGTGGTCTCGTTGCGATTGCGGGCCGCCGCGATCAGCCAGCGAATGGCCAATGCCTGGCGGCGCTCGGGGCGCACGTCGACCGGAACCTGGTAGGTGGCGCCACCGACACGACGCGAACGCACTTCAACATGCGGCGCGACATTGTCGAGCGCCTGATGGAAGACGGTGACCGGCTCCTGCTTGGTCTTCGACTGAACCTGGTCGAGCGCGCCGTAGACGATTGTCTCGGCGACCGACTTCTTGCCGTCATACATGACGGCGTTCATGAACTTGGTGACGATCAGATCGCCGAACTTCGGGTCCGGATTGATCTCACGCTTTTCTGCACTGTGACGACGCGACATGGCTTTTGTCTCTCAATCTCATAGCCCGACGCACTCAAGAAGCGCCAAGGCCGGAAAATCTTACTTCGGACGCCCCTTACTTCGGACGCTTGGCGCCGTACTTCGAACGGCGCTGCTTGCGGTTCTTCACACCCTGCGTGTCGAGCACGCCGCGGATGATGTGGTAGCGAACGCCCGGAAGATCCTTGACGCGGCCGCCGCGGATCATGACCACGGAGTGCTCCTGAAGGTTGTGGCCTTCGCCGGGGATGTACCCGATCACTTCAAAACCATTGGTCAGGCGGATCTTGGCCACCTTGCGCAGCGCCGAGTTCGGCTTCTTCGGCGTCGTTGTATAGACGCGCGTGCAGACGCCCCGCTTCTGCGGGTTCTGCTGCATGGCCGGGACCTTGTTGCGCTTCACCGGCGCAATGCGCGGCTTGCGGATCAGCTGGTTGACGGTAGGCATTAAACCCTCTTGTCTCTCAATTCCGTGTCTCGCCCGGTCAGGGCCGCTCAAAGCGTCATTTCCATACGCAAATTCGGGCCATAAACCGCGCCTCGCGGTCTTGCCCGAACAAAAGGCAGAGGAAGCGGAAGCCGCTTCGTGCACGCCGGAAATGTCTTTTCGCTCGTAAAACGAACCCTGTTTGAGGCAAACTCCAAAGCGTGTCGCTTCGGAAGGGAGAGCCTCACATCGGTTCTGACTGGGCGGCTTCTACTCGTAAGACCGCGGACCGTCAAGCCCGGAGCACCAAATATTGCACGCCGACCAAGGCTTGGCAGCCATGCGAAAACCGCATGTAATTTTCTTTCGCATTTTTGCAAGAGCGAGGAAGAAAGTGACAAGCCTTCAGGCAAAGTGAATGGGTTTGCGCTGTTGCGCGGCCTTGCTTCATGCGAAAAGGCCGCATGAGCAGTCAAAACCCCCTCGCCCGCCCACCCGCTGCCAAGAGGAATCGGCCCGTGAACGACAACGAAGAACGCCCGGTCACCATCATCACCGGCCGGGTGTGGAAGAAAAAAGGCGGCAAACCGGAAGGCGTCCACGTCATGCTGGTTGCGCCCGACGACGATTCGGCGGTGCGCCGGGCACTCGAATCGCTTGCCGCCGAAGGGTACGCCGAGGCGGAGCTCGACCAGATCGGTGACATGGACGGCATCCCCGACGAAGAGCCGCATATCTCCGCCTTCCAGGGGGCGCTCGAAGGCGAAGTGTCGATCGTTACCTTCGACGTGCCGATCTGACCCCGACCTCCCGGTCCAGCTTTCGAATCGGCTACCGAGACGAATCGGCGACCGAGGCCTTCCCAGCCGAAAAAAGGTGTGCACTGCCGCTCGAGGAAGGCTGAGCTTGCCTGCTCGGCTTCGGCTTGCCTGGGGCAAGTGTTCTGATAAGAAACCATCACCATCATCAAACAGACGGAGCGGCCGTGTCCCAGCCCATCAAGATAGGCATCGTCGGCGTCGGCAAGATCGTCCGCGACCAGCACCTGCCGGCCCTGGCGAAAGACCAGGACTATCGCCTCATCGCGGGCGCCAGCCGTCACGGCAAGGTAGATGACATCGCGAATTTTTCTGACATCGAAGCCATGATCGACGCGGTGCCCGAACTCGAGGCCGTATCGCTCTGCATGCCGCCGCAGTTCCGCTACGACGCGGCGCGGACGGCGCTGATAGCAAAGAAACATGTCTTCCTGGAGAAGCCGCCTGGCGCCACTGTCAGCGAGGTCGAGGACCTCAAGACATTGGCCGCGCAGAACGGCGTCTCGCTGTTCGCCAGCTGGCACTCGCGCTATGCGCCGGCGGTCGAGGCCGCGCGCGCATTTCTCGACACGTCCAAGATCAAGTCGGCCGCCATCAACTGGAAGGAAGATGTGCGCCGCTGGCACCCGAACCAGGAATGGATCTGGGCGCCCGGTGGTTTTGGCGTCTTCGATCCCGGCATCAACGCGCTGTCGATTGCGACCCATATCCTGCCGGCGATGTTCATCACCTCGGCGGTGCTGGATTTTCCCGAAAACCGCGCCTCCCCGGTTGCCGCGCGCGTCGCCTTCCGCACCTCGAATGGATTGCCGGTGACGATGGATCTCGACTGGCTGCAGACCGGCCCGCAAAGCTGGGACATCCTGGCCGAGACCGACAAGGGCGCCATGGTGCTGTCGGGCGGCGGGTCGAAGCTCGCCATCGACGGCAAGGTAGTTCATGACGAGCCGGAGGCCGAGTACCCGATGCTCTACAAGCGCTTCGCCGAGATCGTGCGTGCCGGGACCTCAGATGTCGACCTCGCGCCCCTGCAGCATGTCGCCGACGCCTTCATGCTCGGCAAGCGCAACGTGGTCGAGGCGTTCTTCGATTGAACAGGGACGGCTTGGCTGTTCGCCGATCGGCCGTCACTCCACGATCGCAATGGCAAAGCCGTCATAGCCTTTGGCGCCAACGGTCTGGATGGCGGTGCCGTCCAGACGCTTCTCGCTGCCGATGAACGAGAATGCGGCGCGTGCCCCTTCGAGATTGGCGTCGCGGCCATCTTCATTCACCACGGCTCCATCGCGTATGACGTTGTCGCAGACGATGACGGTTCCGGGCCGCGACAACCGCATGGCCCAGGATAGGTAGTGCGGATTGTTCGGCTTGTCGGCATCGATGAAGATGATGTCGAATGGCCCGGCATTCTCGGCGCCAAGTGCTGCAAGCGACTGCAGCGCCGGACCGACCCGTAGTTCCACCCGCTCCAAGACGCCTGCCCGCTCGAAATTCGATCGCGCGACAGCGGCATGGTGCGGATCGAGTTCAAGCGTCACGATCTTGCCGCCGGCAGGCAGTGCGCGCGCCATCCAGATGGTCGAATAGCCGCCCAGCGTGCCGATTTCGAGAACCTTCTTGGCTCCCCGCATCCGCGCAAGAAGGGAAAGCAACTTGCCCTGCGCCGGCGACACGTCGATCGCCGGCAGGCCCTGATCGTGGTTGGCCGCCAGAACGGCATCAAGCACGGGGTCCGCCTCAAACAGGGAACCGACGATGTAGTCGTCGACTGCCGCCCAGCTTCTTTTGCTCATCGCTTTCTTCTCCGATCCAATTGGAGACCTAAACGCGAAAAGGGGCCATTCGGCCCCTTTTCCTCTTCTCTTTCCGTCCGCTTACTGCGCGGCGGTTGTCATGTCGGCCAGCATCGGCTCGGCGACTTCCACACCCGAGGCCTTGCGGCGCTCGTCGATGATCAGTTCGTCGCGCGAGGTGGCGATGCGCCGAATCTGGCTCATCGTGCCGCCGGTGCCGGCCGGGATAAGCCGGCCGACGATGACGTTTTCCTTCAGTCCCTGCAGCATGTCGGTCTTGCCGGCAACCGCGGCTTCCGTCAGCACTCGGGTCGTCTCCTGGAAGGAGGCGGCCGAGATGAAGGATGGCGTCTGCAGCGATGCCTTGGTGATGCCCAAGAGCACCGGCAGGCCTTCGGCCGGCTTCTTGCCGTCCTCGACCAGACGCTCGTTGACCTCTTCCAGTTCGATCACGTCGACATGATCGCCCGGAATGTAGGTCGAGTCGCCCTGCACCGTGATCTCGACCTTCTGCAGCATCTGGCGAACGATGACCTCGATGTGCTTGTCGTTGATCTGCACGCCCTGCAGACGATAGACTTCCTGGATCTCGTTGACGAGGTAGGAAGCAAGTGCCTCCACGCCCTTGATCGCCAGGATGTCGTGCGGCGCCGGATTGCCGTCGAGGATGTAGTCGCCCTTCTCGATGACGTCGCCGTCCTGGAGATGGAACGGCTTGCCCTTCGGGATCAGGTATTCGACCGGCTCAAGCGTCGAGTCATGCGGCTCGATGATGATGCGACGCTTGTTCTTGTAGTCGCGGCCGAAGCGGATCGTGCCGTCGATCTCGGCGATGATGGCGTGATCCTTCGGACGACGTGCCTCGAACAGTTCGGCAACACGCGGCAGACCGCCGGTGATGTCCTTGGTCTTGGCGCTTTCCATCGGAATACGCGCCAGCACGTCGCCGGGGCGAACCTGCGAGCCCGGCTCGACCGAAAGAATGGCCTCGACCGAGAGCAGGAAGCGGGCGTCGCCGCCCTTCGACAGCTTGCCGACCTTGCCCTTGGCGTCCTGGATCGCGATCGCCGGCTTCAGGTCGTTACCGCGTGGCGTCGAGCGCCAGTCGATGACCTCACGCTTGGTGATGCCGGTCGACTCGTCGGCCGTTTCCTGAACGGAAATGCCGTCGACCAGATCCTCGTACGACACCCTGCCCTCGATTTCGGTGAGGACTGGACGGGTATAGGGATCCCACTCGGCGATACGCTGGCCGCGCTTCACCTTGTCACCATCGTCCACGAAGATGCGCGAACCATAGGTGAGACGGTGCGAGGCGCGTTCCTTACCGGCTTCGTCGAGGATCAGCACCGCCATGTTGCGGCCCATGACCATCTGCTGGCCGTCGGAGTTGCGCACCACGTTGCGGTTGCGGATCTCGACCTTGCCCTCATACGAGGCTTCAAGGAACGAGCTGTCCACCACCTGCGCGGTACCGCCCATGTGGAAGGTACGCATGGTGAGCTGCGTGCCCGGCTCGCCGATCGACTGCGCCGCGATGACGCCGACGGCTTCGCCCTGGTTGACCGGGGTGCCGCGGGCCAGATCGCGACCGTAGCAGACCGCGCAGACGCCAACCCTGACTTCGCAAGTCAGTGCCGAGCGGATGCGGACCGACTGGACGCCGGCCTTTTCGATCTGTTCCACGTCACGCTCGTCCATCAGCGTTCCGGCCTTGACCAGGATCTCGCCCGACACCGGATGTGTGATGTCGTCGAGCGACGTACGGCCCAGCACGCGCTGGCCGACCGAAGCGACGACCTGACCGGCATCGACGATCGGCTGCATGGTGAGGCCCTTGTCGGTGCCGCAGTCGACGGAGTTGACGATGCAGTCCTGCGCCACGTCGACCAGACGACGGGTGAGGTAACCCGAGTTCGCCGTCTTCAAGGCGGTGTCGGCCAGACCCTTGCGGGCGCCGTGGGTCGAGTTGAAGTACTCGAGCACGGTCAGGCCTTCCTTGAAGTTCGAGATGATCGGCGTTTCGATGATTTCACCCGACGGCTTGGCCATAAGGCCGCGCATGCCGGCAAGCTGACGCATCTGGGTGGGCGAGCCACGCGCACCGGAGTGCGACATCATGTAGATCGAGTTCATCGGCTTTTGACGGCCATTGTCCTCGAACTCGACCGCCTTGATGCGGGCCATCATTTCGTCGGCGACCTTTTCCGAGCACTTGGCCCAGGCGTCGACGACCTTGTTGTACTTCTCGCCCTGCGTGATCAGACCGTCATTGTACTGCTGCTCGTATTCCTTGGCCAAAGCCTCGGTGTCGGAGACCAGCTTGATCTTGGCATCCGGGATCAGCATGTCGTCCTTGCCGAACGAAATGCCGGCACGGCAGGCATGGCTGAAGCCGAGCGCCATGATGCGATCGCAGAAAATGACCGTCTCCTTCTGACCGCAATGGCGGTAGACGGTGTCGATCATCTTGGAGATGTTCTTCTTGGTCATCTCCTGGTTGGCGGTCTCGTAAGGCACGTTGACGTTCTTCGGCAGAAGCTCGCCGATGATCATGCGGCCAGGCGTGGTGTCATGGATCTTCGACACGACCTTGCCTTCGGCGTCGACCGTACGGAAACGACCCTTGATCTTGGAGTGCAGCGTCACCGCCTTGGTCTCGAGCGCGTGCTGGAGTTCGCCCATATCGGCAAACACCATGCCTTCGCCCGGCTCGTTCTGGTTGACGATCGAGAGATAGTAGAGACCCAGAACCATGTCCTGCGACGGCACGATGATCGGCGCGCCGGAAGCCGGGTGCAGGATGTTGTTGGTCGACATCATCAGCACGCGGGCTTCAAGCTGCGCTTCCAGCGACAGCGGCACGTGAACGGCCATCTGGTCGCCGTCGAAGTCGGCGTTGAAGGCCGTGCAGACCAGCGGGTGCAGCTGGATCGCCTTGCCCTCGATCAGGATCGGCTCGAACGCCTGGATGCCGAGACGGTGCAGCGTCGGCGCACGGTTCAGCAGCACCGGATGCTCGCGGATGACCTCGTCGAGGATATCCCAGACTTCCGGACGCTCCTTTTCGACCAGCTTCTTCGCCTGCTTGACGGTCGAGGAGTAACCCTTGGCGTCGAGACGGGCGTAGATGAAGGGCTTGAACAGTTCGAGCGCCATCTTCTTGGGCAGGCCGCACTGGTGCAGCTTGAGCTCCGGACCGGTCACGATGACCGAGCGGCCGGAATAGTCGACGCGCTTGCCGAGCAGGTTCTGACGGAACCGGCCCTGCTTGCCCTTGAGCATGTCGGACAGCGACTTCAGCGGACGCTTGTTGGCGCCGGTGATGACGCGGCCGCGGCGGCCGTTGTCGAACAGCGCATCGACGGCTTCCTGCAGCATGCGCTTTTCATTGCGCACGATGATGCCGGGAGCGCGCAGCTCGATCAGCCGCTTCAGACGGTTGTTGCGGTTGATGACGCGGCGATAGAGGTCGTTCAGATCCGACGTGGCGAAGCGGCCGCCGTCCAGCGGGACGAGCGGGCGCAAGTCCGGCGGGATCACCGGAACCACCTTCATGATCATCCATTCCGGACGGTTGCCGGATTCCATGAAGTTCTCGACGACCTTGAGCCGCTTCAGATACTTCTTCTGCTTCAGCTCGGAGGTGGTCGAAGCCAGTTCCGAACGCAGGTCGCCGGCGATCTTCTCCAGGTCCATGCCGGCCAGAAGGTCGTGAATGGCCTCGGCGCCGATCATGGCGGTGAACGAATCCTCGCCATACTCGTCGACGGCGATCATGTACTCTTCCTCGCTGAGCAGCTGGTGCTCCTTCAGCGCGGTGAGGCCAGGTTCGGTGACGATGTAGTTCTCGAAGTAGAGGACGCGCTCGATGTCCTTCAGGGTCATGTCGAGCAGCGTGCCGATGCGCGACGGCAGCGACTTCAGGAACCAGATATGGGCGACCGGTGCCGCCAGCTCGATATGGCCCATGCGCTCGCGGCGAACGCGCGACAGCGTGACTTCAACGCCGCACTTCTCGCAGATGACGCCCTTGTACTTCATGCGCTTGTACTTGCCGCACAGGCACTCATAGTCCTTGATCGGGCCAAAAATGCGCGCGCAGAACAGACCGTCACGCTCCGGCTTGAAGGTGCGGTAGTTGATGGTCTCCGGCTTCTTGATCTCGCCGAAAGACCAGGACAGAATCTTCTCAGGGCTGGCAAGCGATATCCGGATGGAATCGAACACCTGCGCAGGCGCCTGCGGATTGAAGAGATTCATGACCTCTTGGTTCATGCCGTTCTCCTTTTCGGGATCCTCGAAGACCCCTTGCATCTAGTCGCGAGCCAAACGCCCGCCGTCGTGTGTCGGCCACCGGCCGAAGAATTTGGTGCGCTCGGTCGCGATTTCCGCGACCGAGCGTCTTGTTTACTCGGCCGCGTCGGGCAGCCGGACAGGGTTGTCGTCGAGCTTGGTGTTCTCCAGCTCGACATTGAGGCCGAGAGACCGCATTTCCTTGACGAGAACGTTGAAGCTCTCGGGGATGCCGGCCTCGAAGGTGTCGTCGCCACGGACGATCGCCTCGTAGACCTTGGTACGGCCGGCGACGTCGTCGGACTTCACCGTCAGCATTTCCTGCAGCGTGTAGGCGGCGCCGTATGCTTCGAGCGCCCAGACTTCCATCTCGCCGAAGCGCTGGCCACCGAACTGCGCCTTGCCGCCCAGCGGCTGCTGCGTGACGAGCGAGTACGGACCGATCGAACGCGCGTGGATCTTGTCGTCCACGAGATGGTGAAGCTTGAGCATATATATGTAGCCCATCGTCACCTTGCGATCGAACGGCTCGCCCGTGCGTCCGTCATAGAGCTGCGACTGACCGCTGGTGTGCAGGCCCGCCTGCTCCAGCATGATGTTGATGTCAGCCTCATGCGCGCCGTCGAACACCGGGGTCGCGATCGAGACGCCGCGGCGCATCTGCTCGCTGAGGCGAACGATGCTCTCGTCGTCATAGTCACGAACCGGCTCGTTGCGGTCGTTGGCCGGGATGAAGCTCTCGAGCGTCTTGCGCAGCGGCTTGATGTCGCCGGCTGCCTTGTACGTGTCGATCAGCTCGCCGATCTTCCTGCCCATGCCCGCGCATGCCCAGCCCAGATGCGTTTCCAGGATCTGGCCGACATTCATGCGGCTCGGCACACCCAGCGGGTTGAGCACGATATCGGCATGCGTGCCGTCCTCGAGGAAAGGCATGTCCTCGACCGGAACGATCCGCGACACGACACCCTTGTTGCCGTGACGGCCGGCCATCTTGTCGCCGGGCTGCATCTTGCGCTTCACGGCCACGAAGACCTTGACCATCTTCATGACGCCCGGAGGCATTTCGTCGCCGCGCTGGACCTTCTCGACCTTGTCCATGAAACGCTGTTCGAGCGCCTTCTTGGAATCGTCGTACTGGCCACGCAGGGCTTCGAGTTCGCTCTGGAGCTTTTCGTTCTCCACGGCAAACTGCCACCACTGCGAACGCGGATACTCGTCGAGCATATCCTTGGACAGCGTCGAGCCCTTCTTGAAGCCCTTCGGTCCAGCGATCGCTTCCTTGCCGACGAGCACGTCGGAAAGACGCGCATAGACGTTACGGTCCAGGATGGCCTGCTCGTCGTCGCGGTCCTTGGCGAGGCGTTCGATCTCCTCGCGCTCGATCGCCATGGCGCGCTCGTCCTTCTCCACACCGTGGCGATTGAAGACGCGCACCTCGACGACGGTGCCGAAAGTGCCAGGAGGCATGCGCATCGAGGTGTCGCGCACATCGGATGCCTTTTCGCCGAAGATGGCGCGCAGAAGCTTCTCTTCCGGCGTCATCGGGCTTTCGCCCTTCGGCGTGATCTTGCCGACCAGGATGTCGCCCGGCTGAACTTCGGCACCGATATAGACGATGCCGGCTTCGTCGAGGTTCTTCAGCGCTTCTTCCGAGACGTTTGGAATATCGCGCGTGATTTCCTCCGGCCCGAGCTTGGTATCGCGCGCCATGACCTCGAACTCCTCGATGTGGATCGAGGTGAAGACGTCATCGGCGACGATGCGTTCGGACAGGAGGATCGAGTCCTCGTAGTTGTAGCCATTCCACGGCATGAACGCGACCAGCACGTTGCGGCCGAGCGCCAGATCACCGAGCTCGGTCGACGGACCGTCGGCGATGATGTCGCCCTTGTTGACGAGGTCACCCATGCGAACCAGCGGACGCTGGTTGATGCAGGTGTTCTGGTTCGAACGCTGGAACTTCATCAGCCGGTAGATGTCGACGCCGGACTTGCCCGGATCGAGATCTTCGGTAGCGCGGATAACGATACGCGTCGCATCCACCTGGTCGACGATGCCGCCGCGGCGGGCGCCGATGGCAGCGCCCGAGTCACGGGCAACGATCGGCTCCATGCCGGTGCCGACGAACGGCGCCTCGGCGCGCACCAGCGGCACGGCCTGACGCTGCATGTTCGAGCCCATCAGAGCGCGGTTGGCGTCGTCGTTTTCCAGGAACGGGATCAGGGCCGCGGCCACCGACACCATCTGCTTGGGCGACACGTCCATCAGATCGACGTTTTCGCGCGGCGCCATCATCACTTCGCCGGCACTGCGGCAAATGACGAATTCGTCGACGAAACCACCGTTCTTGTCGAGCTCGGCGTTGGCCTGCGCGACATGGTGCTTGGCCTCTTCCATCGCCGAGAGATAGACGACGTCATTGGTCAGCTTGCCGTCGACGATCTTGCGGTACGGGCTCTCGATGAAGCCGTACTTGTTGACGCGTGCGAAGGTGGCCAGCGAGTTGATCAGACCGATATTCGGGCCTTCCGGCGTCTCGATCGGGCAGATGCGGCCGTAATGCGTCGGGTGCACGTCGCGCACTTCGAAGCCGGCGCGCTCGCGGGTCAGACCGCCCGGTCCAAGCGCCGAGAGGCGGCGCTTGTGGGTGATCTCCGACAGCGGGTTGGTCTGGTCCATGAACTGCGACAGCTGCGAGGAACCGAAGAACTCGCGCACGGCGGCAGCCGCCGGCTTGGCGTTGATCAGGTCCTGCGGCATGACCGTGTCGATCTCGATCGAGGACATACGCTCCTTGATCGCGCGCTCCATGCGCAGCAGGCCGACGCGGTACTGGTTTTCCATCAGCTCGCCGACCGAACGCACGCGGCGGTTGCCGAGATTGTCGATGTCGTCGATCTCGCCCTTGCCATCGCGCAGTTCAACCAGCGTCCTGACCACGGCCAGGATGTCGTCCTTGCGCAGCACGCGCACGGTGTCCTCAGCCTTGAGCTCGAGGCGCATGTTCATCTTGACGCGGCCGACGGCTGACAGATCGTAGCGCTCACTGTCGAAGAACAGCGAGTTGAACATGGCTTCGGCGGTTTCGAGCGTCGGCGGCTCGCCGGGGCGCATGACACGATAGATGTCGAACAGCGCGTCCTGGCGGCTCTCGTTCTTGTCGACGTTGAGCGTGTTGCGGATATAGGCGCCGACATTGACGTGGTCGATGTCGAGAACCTTGATCTCGTCTTCGCCGGTGCCGAGCAGAACCTTCAGCGTCTTCTCGTCGATCTCGTCCCCGGCTTCGAGGAATATCTCGCCGGTGGCGTAGTTGACGATGTCCTCGGCCAGGTAGTTGCCGAGCAGATCCTCGTCGGTCGCCTTGATCGCCTTCAGACCCTTTTCGCCAAGCGCCCGAGCCTGACGTGCCGTGATCTTCTTGCCGGCTTCGACGACGACTTCGCCGGTATCGGCATCGACCAGGTCGCCGACGGCCTTGAGGCCGCGGAAACGCTCCACGTTGAACGGAATGCGCCAATGGTCGCCGGCGCGCTTGTAGGTGATCTTGTTGTAGAAGGTCGACAGGATCTCTTCGCCGTCCATGCCGAGCGCCATCAGCAGCGACGTCACCGGAATCTTGCGGCGGCGATCGATGCGGGCGTGCACGACGTCCTTGGAATCGAACTCGATATCGAGCCACGAACCGCGATAGGGGATGACGCGCGCGGCAAACAGAAGCTTGCCCGACGAGTGCGACTTGCCCTTGTCATGGTCGAAGAAGACGCCCGGCGAGCGGTGCATCTGCGAGACGATGACGCGCTCGGTGCCGTTGACGATGAAGGTGCCATTCAGCGTCATGAGCGGCATGTCGCCCATGTAGACGTCCTGCTCCTTGATGTCCTTGATGGACTTGGCGCCGGTATCCTCGTCGATATCGAACACGATGAGGCGCAGCGTCACCTTGAGCGGCGCGGCATAGGTCAGGTCGCGCTGACGGCATTCGTCAACGTCGAATTTCGGTCCTTCGAACTCATACTTCACGAACTCCAGCATCGAGGAGCCGGAAAAATCGGAGATCGGGAAGACCGACTTGAAAACAGCCTGCAGTCCCTCGTCCGGACGCCCACCCTTGGGCTCCGCCACCATCAGGAACTGGTCATAGGATGCCTTCTGAACCTCGATCAGGTTCGGCATCTCCGCAACTTCCGGAATCTTTCCGAAGAACTTGCGTACGCGTCTGCGGCCATTGAAAGTCTGGGTCTGGGCCATCGTCGCTCCTTAGCTCTAAACTCGGGACGAGCCTCGCCGCGGCTCGCCTTGCATGCTGGGCCACCTTGGCGGCAACCCTCTGTCTGTTTTCCCGGCGCCTGTCGGCGGCCGGCTAGAACGGGAGAAAACCCGTTTCCTGAAGGCCGGTTTTCGGCCCTCAGGAAAGAGGTTCTCGTAGATCTCGCGTTACGCGCACTCCCTTCGGGCGAAGGGAGTGGCGGACGGCGCGAGGCCGCCCGCCGCTTTTACGCTTACTTCAGTTCGACCTTGGCGCCGGCTGCTTCCAGCTGGGCCTTGAACTTGTCAGCGTCGGCCTTGGAAACGGCTTCCTTGACCGGCTTCGGAGCCGCTTCGACCAGGTCCTTGGCTTCCTTGAGGCCAAGACCGGTGATGGCGCGGACTTCCTTGATGACGTTGATCTTCTGAGCGCCTGCCTCGGTGAGGACGACGTCGAATTCCGTCTTTTCCTCGACCGGAGCAGCAGCGGCCGCACCACCGCCAGCGGCGGCAACAGCCACCGGAGCAGCGGCGGAAACGCCCCACTTTTCTTCCAGAAGCTTCGACAGCTCAGCCGCCTCGAGGACGGTCAGCTTCGAAAGGTCGTCTACGATCTTTGCGAGATCAGCCATTGTTGTGTTCCTTCATAAGGTTCGAACGTGTGTTTGTGATAGCGAGGAACGGCCTCATGCCGCCTCGTCCTTCCGGGCGTAAGCGCCGATGACGCGCGCGACCGAAGCCGCTGGCGCATTGACGATCTGGGCGATCCGGGTTGCCGGCGTGGCGATCATGCCAACCAGCCTGGCGCGCAGCTCATCGAGCGACGGAAGTGTGGCGAGTGCCTTCACACCGTCGGCATTGAGCGAGGTGGTGCCCATTGCGCCACCGAGAATGACGAGCTTGTCATTTCCCTTGGCGAAATCGGACGCGACCTTCGGCGCCGCAATCGGATCCTCCGAATAAGCAATCAGCGTCTGTCCCTTGAACAGCTCGATGATCGATGCGGAGTCCGTGCCCTGAAGAGCGATTTTGGCGAGACGGTTCTTCGCGACTTTGACGGTGCCACCGGCGGCGCGCATTTTCGACCGAAGGTCGTTCATTTGCGCGACGGTGATACCGGCGTAGTGGGCCACGACCACTGAACCTGCGTTCGAGAACGCACCGTTCAGGCCCGTGACGAGTTCGCGTTTTTCCGCTCTGTCCACTGCCTATCTCCAGTTGACCCCAATCCTGTTAACGGGAACATCCCATTGACGAGGACAGGCGTCGGGTTGCCTTTTGTCGGCCGGGCCATCCAGTAACGGATCTCCCGAACGACGCTCGAGGATCCTGCCCCCTTTCGCCACATCGACAGTCAAGCCGGCGATGCGCAGACAAAAGGCAAACACGGTTCGAACCTTTCATTGGAGCAATCGCTCCGTTGTCCGGTCTTCACCCGTCTCATGCAGGCCCAAATCGAATTAAGGCTTCTGGGCCGCCTGCAATCTCGGACAGGATGTCCGGAAGCCTTTCGACTTCCGGCACCGGGCCACCAACTAGGTCGGAGGCCCGGAATTCACTTGCGGATCAGCCGCTTAGCGGCCGATCCAAATGTTCGTATCAGGACGCGTTGAGCGTCGCGACGTCGAGCTTGAGGCCCGGGCCCATCGTCGAGGTGACCGACACCTTCTTGACGTAGTTGCCCTTGGCGCCAGTCGGCTTTGCCTTGGTCACCGCATCGGCGAAGGCGCGGATGTTCTCTTCCAGCGCCTTGACGTCGAACGAGACCTTGCCGACGCCGGCATGGACGATGCCAGCCTTCTCGACACGGAACTCGACGGCGCCGCCCTTGGATGCCTTGACGGCGGCGGCAACGTCGGTGGTGACGGTGCCGACCTTCGGGTTCGGCATCATTCCGCGCGGGCCGAGCACTTTGCCCAGACGACCGACCAGCGGCATCATGTCCGGCGTGGCGATGCAGCGATCGAAATCGATCGTGCCCTTCTGGACGATGTCGACCAGATCCTCGGCACCAACGATGTCGGCGCCGGCGGCGCGCGCTTCGTCGGCCTTGTCGCCACGGGCGAACACGGCGACACGCACCGATCGGCCGGTGCCGTTCGGCAGGTTGACCACGCCGCGGACCATCTGGTCGGCATGGCGCGGGTCGACGCCGAGATTCATGGCGACTTCGATGGTCTCATCGAACTTCACCGAGGAACGGTCCTTGAGCAGCTTCAGCGCATCACCCAGGGCATAAGCCTTGTTGGGATCGATGCCTTCGCGGGTCTTCGATACACGCTTTGCAATCTTTGCCATGATCTTAGCCCACCACTTCCAGACCCATCGAGCGGGCGGAGCCCTCGACCATGCGCATGGCCGCTTCGACGTCGTTTGCGTTCAGGTCTTTCATCTTCGCGGTGGCAATCTCGCGGACCTTGTCACGCGAAACCGTACCGGCCTTGACCTTGCCCGGCTCCTTGGAACCGGACGTCAGGTTCGCTGCCTTCTTCAGGAAGTAGCTCACCGGCGCCGTCTTCATGACGAAGGTGAAGGACTTGTCCTGATAGTAGGTGATGACGACCGGAACCGGCGATCCCTTTTCCATTTCCTGGGTCTGCGCGTTGAACGCCTTGCAGAACTCCATGATGTTGATGCCACGCTGACCAAGCGCCGGGCCGATCGGGGGAGACGGCGTAGCCGATCCCGCTTTCACCTGGAGCTTGAGCTGGCCTGCAATTTTCTTAGCCATCTCTTTTCCTGCCTTTGTCTATGCCGGTCATGCCGGCGGTTGCAGTCTGGTGGTGCGATCCATGCGGCCGGCTAAAGCCGCATTCGTCTCCCACCGTTCTCAGGCCGCGCTTCCGCGCCGCCTCCCCTGATCGCCAAACCGGCGTCAGGGATTTCGGATCAGCCCTTTTCGACCTGTCCGAATTCCAGATCGACCGGCACGGCGCGCCCGAAGATCGAAACTTCCACCTTGAGCCGCGCCCGCTCCTCGTCCACTTCCTGGACGAAACCGTTGAACGACGCGAAGGGACCATCCGAAACGCGGATCGCTTCGCCGATCTCGAACGTGACCGAGGGCTTGGGCCGCTCGACGCCTTCCTGCACCTGGTTCAGGATGCGCTGCGCTTCCGCCTCGGTGATCGGCACCGGCTTGGAGTCACCCAGGAAGCCGGTGACCTTCGGTGTGTTCTTGACCAGCGAGAACACAGCGTCGGTCAAATTCGCCTTCAGCAGCACATAGCCCGGGAAGAACTTGCGCTCGGCATCGACCTTGCGGCCGCGGCGAACTTCGACGACCTTCTCGGTCGGAACCACGATCTGGTGGATGTCGGCGGACAGGCCCTTCTGCTTGGCCTTGTTCTCGATATCCTCGGCGACCTTCTTTTCAAAGTTCGAATAGGCGTGGACGATGTACCAGCGCGCGGTCATTTCAAGACTTCTCCGTAATCGCCGGACTTAGCGTCCGATGCCCAGAATCTGTTCGACCGCAAGGCCCATGAGCTGATCGGCGGTGAAGAAAAAGATCATCGCGATCACTGCGAAGGCCAGAACCATCACCGTCGAGATCATCGTTTCGCGCCGCGACGGCCAAGTCACCTTGGCGGTCTCCGCGCGGACCTGCTGGAGAAAGACGAAAGGATTTGTGGTTTTCGAAGCCATATGCCGCTCTGTCTTCAAGACCCGTTGGCCGGGTCTCCTGGATGATCCCGCTGGCCGGGACGTACCGCCTGAGCGAATTTCGCGCCGAATCAGCGCAATCATTTCGCCCATGCAAATCAGACGCGTAAAGCCGGTTTCCCAGCTCCACGCGTCGCGTGTCTGTTTCGTCTACATAAAACCGATTCTTGATCCACGCAAGTGGCAAGTCTCCGCTTTATGACCAAACACCGCCTCGGAACCATCCAGTCGTTCCGTCCCGGCTATGGCGCTCTTATGCCCCAATCGGGCTAATATGGCAAGCGGGTCGCCGATTTTCAAAGGGCAGACCGCAGAAATGTCGCTGATGGCCACACGAAACAATTCCGAAAGCCTAAGCAAAGCGGCTTGGGCGGAACTTGGCAAGCAGCGGGTGCTCTCTTCCGGTGGCGATCTCGTCGGCAATGAGTTCACCGGCGATCAGGCCAAGCGTCGCGCCGCTGTGGCTGAAGGCGACGTAGTATCCCTGGATATCTTTCAACAAGCCGAAGACCGGCTCGCCGTCGCCCGGAATCGGCTTGGGGCCGACACCATAACTCTCCAATTCCAGCTTTGGATGTCCCTCGAGGACCTTCGCGGCTTGTTCAAGAAGTCCATCAATCGTCGAGCCCTTCACCCCATAGGTGCCGTCTGCATTGATGATTACCTCTTCTTCCGACCAGGCGGAATCGAGCGCGAGGGCTCCGTCCGGCGTCGGGCGGATGGCGACGCGCGGCGTGTTGAGCACGGCCCGAAGAGCCAAATCGACCGGCTTGGTCCTGACCAGCAGCGCGATCGGCGTCCCATCCTCGATATGGTGGCCTGTGGCCGCAACCATTCGCGGCACATCACTGCCGGTCGCCAGGAGGACTGCATCGGCAGGAAAGTCGATGCCGCTGGTCGTGGTGGCGCCAGTGGCACGACCATCGACAACCGTGACCGTGGCCCTGCCGGCATCGGTGACCAGTCGCCCGCCGCGCTCCACGAACTCCGCAATTAATGCATCGATCAGCGATGGCAGGTCGACCCAGCCTTCCCCTGGGTTGAAAATGGCTCCCTGCGGCGTGACGGCGCCTGCGGCAACGCCTGGTGTGACCGCCGTTATGGCGGCCGCGGTCAGGTGCTGTGCGTCATAGCCGAGATCCTTTTCATGGGCGAAGACATCAGCAATCTGGTTCGAGGCGTCGTCCGCATCCCATGTCAGGCCGCCATCGAAACGCAGCCACGCAGCATCCGGATATCTCGCCGACAACGTCCGGTAGCGGTCGATACCGATCATGCGCAAGCGATGATACTCAGCCGACCGCTTGCGCGCTGAATTGAGCCAGGAGAGCGAGCGGCCCGACGCCCCCTTGGCAAGCGGTCCATCGTTGACGAGGATCGTTTCGATGCCAAGCCGCGCGAGATGAACGGCTGTGGAGACACCGAAAATGCCGCCTCCGACAACGACGACCTTCGAGACCGGATGCGATGTAACCATGAGATGTTCTTTCACTGTGTAGAGAGTGGATTGAGCGACCGAAGGCGTTCCACGCATATCGGCCAGATGGCGATGCGGATCACAGCACTTCGGCGAGGAAGTGCTTCAAGCGCGCGCTTTTGGGAGTGTCGAAGATCGCAGCGGGCGTGCCGGCCTCGATGACACGGCCCTCATCCATGAAGATGACCTGATCGGCGACCTTGCGGGCAAAACCCATTTCATGGGTCACCACGACCATTGTCATGCCACGTCGGCCGAGGTCAGCCATCAGGTTGAGAACGCCCTTCACCAGTTCCGGATCGAGAGCGCTCGTCACCTCGTCGAACAGGATCACCTCAGGGTCCATTGCCAGTGCACGGGCGATTGCCACCCGCTGCTGCTGGCCACCGGAAAGACTGCCGGGACGATGGTGTTTGCGTGCGGCAAGGCCAACATCGGCGAGGCGCGCCTCGGCGATGCGCTCGGCTTCCCGCACCGGAAGGCCCTTGACCTTGGTCAGCGACAGCATGACGTTTTCCAGGGCTGTGTGGTCGGGAAACAGGTTGAACTGCTGGAACACCATGCCGACACGCCGGCGCAGCTTTTCGGGCTTCATCGCCAGGATGCTCGCGCCATCGAGCAGCACGTCACCGCCCTTGGGCTCGACCAAGCGGTTAAGGCAGCGCAGCAAGGTCGACTTGCCCGACCCTGACGGACCGATGACGCAGGTGACCGTGCCCGGCTTGACCGTCAGGCTGACGCCCTTCAGGACATCGAGATCGCCATAGGCCATGTCGAGATTGGTGACGGCGAGACTACCACCCTTGAAGCGTGAAAGCGCCGAGCTGTCTTCAGGGCTGGCCTCGGAGAGCGGGCTGCCGACGGCGCTCTCCAGTTCGCTCACCTCGGCAAGGCCGCTGGTGACGAGGCCTGCCTTTTGCTTTCCGACCCGCAGCGAGTTGTCGATGTAATTAACCACGTGGGTCAACGGCACGGTGATCACGAGATAGAACACGCCGGCCAGCAGCAATGGCGACAGGTTTCCGGTGACCACCGCCTGGTCCTGACCGACGCGGAAAATCTCGCGCTCCGATGCGAGCAGACCGAGGAAGTAGACGAGGCTCGAATCCTTGACGTTGCCGATGAACTGGTTGACCAGCGCCGGCAGGACGCGGCGGATGCCCTGCGGGATGACGATCAGGCGCATGCCCTGCCCGTAGCTCATGCTGAGCGCCCGGCAGGCTTCCATTTGCCCGCGCTCGACGCTCTGGATGCCCGAGCGGAAGATTTCGCCGATATAGGCGCCGGCGATCAGGCTGAGGGCCAGAATGCCGAGCGGAAAGGGCGAAGGCCCAAAGATTTCACGGCCGATGCGCGCAAAGCCCTGGCCGATCAGAAGGATCGTGACGATCGCCGGAAGGCCACGGAAAATGTCCGTGTAGACCCGGGCCGGAATGCGCAGCCAGCGCGATTGCGAGATGCCCATGACTGCCAGGATCATGCCGAGCACGACACCCAGCACCGTGGATGCGGCCGCGAGGATCAAGGTGTTCTTCAATCCGATGGTGATCATGCTTGGCAGCACGTCCGCCATGGCTTGCCAGTCAAGGAAACTGCGCCGCAAGTTTTCAAGCCAGTTCATTCGGCCCCCTTTCGGTTGCGCTGTCCGCATCGTCCGACATCAAACGCGGCAGCGCGTGGTCCGGGGGCCCCCCCGCCAAACGCCGCGGCCGGGGCGGGTTAGAATTGGTGTTTGTGGATTATGAGGGGGTGCGCCGGGCGCATCAACGACGGCAATAAAAAAAAAATACCCAACC
>NZ_JAMYSG010000053.1:0-21408 GCF_040321815.1 Mesorhizobium sp. M0239 | reverse complement strand
ACGATAAGTGACAAAACTGTTCGCGATGTCCTCGCACACCTGTTCGCGATGTCTCCGGTCCAAACACCCCCTTGCGGGGGAGATGTCCGGCAGGACAGAGGGGGGTGTGACGGAACGGGCCTTCGCTATCTGCGCGCCTAAATCATCTCCAGCCCGCGTTTGCGCGTCGGTGGCGGAAAGCCACGGTCGAGATCGGCGATGTCCTGAGGCGTAAGCTTGATGTCGAGCGCGGCGACATTCTGGCGGACGTGCTCCTGGCTGCTGGCCTTCGGAATGGCGATGACGCCGGCCTGATGCATCACCCAGGCCAAGGCGATCTGGGCGGCCGTGGCGTTGTGGCGGGCGGCGACGGCGTCGAGCCTGGCATTGCGCGCCAGCGCGCCCTGCTCGACCGGCGAATAGGCCATCAAGGGAATGTTGCGCTGCCGGCTCCAACGCGCCAGGTCGAATTCGAGGCCACGCCGGACCAGATTGTAGAGCACCTGGTTGGCCTGGACACTGCCGCCATCGGGCAAGGAGGTCAGCTCTTCCATCTCGTCGGTGTCGAAATTGCTGACGCCCCAGTGGCGGATCTTGCCGGCCTTTTTCAGGGCCTCGAAGGCCGCGACGGTTTCCGTCAATGGCACGCTGCCGGGCCAATGCAGCAGATAGAGATCGATGCGGTCGGTGCGCAGGCGTTTCAGGCTGTTTTCGCAGGCGCGCTGCACGCCCGCGCGCGAAGCATTTGATGGCAGAACTTTCGAAACCAGGAAGGTCTCGTCGCGGCGCCCGGCAATGGCTTCGGCCACCACCTCCTCGGCGCCGCCGCTGGCATACATTTCGGCGGTGTCGATCAGTGTGATGCCGAGGTCGAGGCCGAGCTTGAGGGCGTTGACCTCAGAGGTGCGGCGATTGTTATTCTCGCCCATCTTCCATGTGCCCTGGCCAAGCACCTGAACTGCTTCGCCAGAGGGCAGTTTGGTGGTTCTGATGGTCGATGGCATGGCGGGCTCCAGTTGGGGCTGGATCGCATCATAGGCTGGACGAGAAATCCAGAGGCGTTCTCGCCGCGCTGGCTATGGCTGAAGACTTACTTCACCGGATGGGCGGCGAGCCAGGCCTGCATCTGCTTGATCTCGGCTTCCTGCGCGGCGATGACGCCTTCGGCGAGCTTGCGGATTTCCGGGTCCTTGCCATTGGCAAGTTCGACCTTGGCCATGTCGATCGCACCCTGATGGTGCGGGATCATGCCTCTGACGAAATCGACGTCGGCATTGCCGGTATAGTCGGACGCCATCATGTCGGCATGCATCTTGTCCATCGCCGCCTTGTAGCCTTCGGTCGAAGGGCTGGTCGCATCCGCCGCCATAGCGCCCATGTCGTGTTTCATTTCCTCACTCTGCGCCGGAACGCTTTCGAGGAAGACGGCAACCAGCATTCCGGCCGCCATCAGCAGCAGCACGAGTTTTTTGGCCAAGGTCATTCATGGTCTCCTGTTGAGTGGTTTCGTATTTGGGGGCTTGGATCAGAGTTTCAATGTTCTCAGCCGCAATGCGTTTGCGATCACCGACACCGAAGACAGACTCATCGCCGCGGCCGCCAGCATCGGCGACAGAAGCGTGCCGGTGAGCGGATAGAGCACGCCGGCGGCGACCGGCACGCCCAGCACATTGTAGAGGAAGGCGAAGAACAGATTCTGACGGATGTTGCGGATCGTCGCCTGCGCCAGCGTGCGGGCGCGCACGATACCGTTGAGGTCGCCCTTGACCAGAGTGATACCGGCGCTTTCGACGGCGACATCGGCGCCGGTGCCCATGGCGATGCCGACATCGGCGGCGGCAAGGGCCGGTGCGTCGTTGACGCCGTCCCCGGCCATGGCAACGCCGGCGCCTTTTGCGCGCAGTTCCTCGACAAGGGCTGCCTTCTGTTCCGGCAGCAGGCCGGCGCGGACCTCGTCGATGCCGAGGCTTCTGGCGATCGCGTTGGCCGTGCGTTCATTGTCGCCGGTTGCCATGATGATCCGCAAGCCGCTTTCATGCAGCGCCTTGATCGCCTCGGCCGTCGTTGCCTTGATAGGGTCGGCGACGGCGACGATGCCGGCCAGTTTTTTGTCGACAGCGACGAACATCGCCGTCTTGCCTTCGAGTTGCAACGCCTCGGCCTTGGCCGAGATGGATGCGATGTCGACGCCAAGGTCGGCCATCATCGCGGCATTGCCGAGCGCGACCGTCTTTCCCGAGACCGAACCGGACACGCCCTTGCCGGTGACCGCCTCGAAGGCGCTGGCCTCGGCAACTGTCACGCCGCGCGTAGCGGCGCCGTCGACGATGGCTTCAGCCAGCGGATGCTCCGACCCCTTCTCCAGACCGGCGGCAAGCGCCAGCAATTCCTCCTCGGAAAAACCGTTTGCCGCAACGACATCGGTCAGCTTCGGCCGGCCTTCGGTCAGCGTCCCCGTCTTGTCGACGATCAGCGTGTCGACGGAAGCGAAGCGTTCGAGTGCTGCGGCCTCCTTGATCAGCACACCGGCATGCGCTCCGCGCCCGGTGGCGGTCATGATCGACATCGGCGTGGCAAGGCCGAGCGCACAGGGGCAAGCGATAATCAGCACCGACACCGCCGAGACGATGGCAAAGATCAGGCTGGGCTCGGGTCCAAACACGGCCCAGGCGGTGAAAGCGACAATAGCGACAAGGACGACGGCCGGGACAAAGTAGAAAGAAACGCGATCGGCCAACCCTTGAATCGGGGCGCGCGAGCGCTGCGCCTTGGCGACTAGCTCGACGATGCGCGCCAGCGTCGTCTCGGCGCCAACCTTCTCAGCGCGCATGATCAGCGCACCATTCTTGTTGAGCGTGCCGCCGGTCAGCGCATCGCCCTCGACCTTCTCGACCGGCAACGGCTCGCCCGTGATCATCGATTCGTCGATCGAGGACCGCCCTTCCAGCACCGTGCCATCGACCGGCACGGCGTCACCGGGGCGTATGCGCAGGCGATCGCCGGCCTTGACGGCGTCGAGGGGCACGTCGTTTTCGGAACCATCGGCGGCAATCAGCCGCGCGGTCTTCGGCGCCAGATCGAGCAAGGCGCGGATCGCCGAACCGGTCTTTTCACGGGCGCGCAGCTCCAGCACCTGACCAAGGAAGACCAGCGCAACGATGACGGCGGCAGCCTCGAAATAGACGGGCACCGCACCGCCATGGCCGCGGAACTGATGCGGGAAAATGTCCGGAAACAGCGTGGCGACGACGCTGTAGAGATAGGCAGCGCCAACGCCGAGCGAGATCAGCGTCCACATGTTGGGGCTGCGGTTGACCAGCGAGTCCCAGCCGCGGTGGAAGAAGGGAAAGGCGGCCCAAAGCACCACCGGACTTGCCAGGACCAGTTCGATCCAGACCTTTGTCCGGTCCTCGACCAGGCCTTCAAACATCAAGCCGATCATGGGCGCCATTGCGATGATCAGAAGGGGGACCGAAAGGACAGCGCTCACCCAAAACCGCCTGGTGAAATCGACCAGCTCGGGATTTGGCCCTTCATCGCCCGTCGGCACGCCCATCGGCTCCAGCGCCATGCCACAGATCGGGCAGGATCCTGGCTTGTCGCGGATGATTTCGGGATGCATCGGGCAGGTGTATTGCGTGCCTTTGGGCATCGGCTGCGGTGCCGGCCTGTCGCCGAGATATTTTTGCGGCTCCGCCTCGAATTTCGCCTGGCAGGCGGCCGAGCAGAAGTAAAAGCCCTGGCCTTCGTGGCGGGCAAAGTGCCTGGCTGTCGCGCGATCGACGCTCATACCGCAGACCGGATCGGTGGCCGTCAGGAATTTTTCCGGCTCGGCGACGAATTTCGTGCGGCAGCCCTGGCTGCAGAAATGATAGGGATGGCCATCATGCTCGGTCGTCGGCTTGCCGGCGACCGGATCGACAGTCATGCCGCAGACCGGATCGCGGACGACGCTCTTCGTGGTGGGCACGGCGCCTTTTGTCGAGCAGCAGCTACTATGCGCGTGATGATCGTGATCGGAATGCGTCATTCGAAAATGCCTTGATTTATCGGCGTGTGACGTGGAGATAGGGCTTCCAGTAACTGGAAGGTCAAGGGCTGTTTCGACTTTTCTTCTCCGGTCCACGGCGCGTCCATCCTCCCCCAGAAAAAGTCTCACGCGGCAACACCACGCCTGCTAGAGAGCGAGCGTCCCGGGGGTGAGATTTTCTTTGGCAATGAAGCGTCTGGTCATCAATCTCGATCGGTCTCCCGATCGCCTTGCCCGTGTGACGGCGGAGTTTGCCCGCATCGGCGTCCCGTTCGAACGCGTTCAGGCCATCGACGCACGGGATCGGCCGGACCTGGACCAGCTGCCGCAAAATGTCGGATATCGGAACAGGCTGCCATTGACTGACGGCGAGATCGCCTGCCTGCTCAGTCACCGGGCCTGCTGGGCCGCCATAGCGCAAGGCGACGCTCGCTACGGGGCAATCTTCGAGGACGACATCGTCTTTGCCGCGAAAGCCGGCGCATTGCTTCGCGACAGCAACTGGATTCCAGCCGATGCCGAAGTCGTCAAGCTCGAAAGCTATTTTTGCAAGACCGTGATCCGACGCAAGCGCATTGACATCGGTCACGGCTTTTCCACATCCAAACTCGACGCTGGACATATAGGAACCGCCGGCTACATCATCTCCAGGCAAACCGCGCTCGACCTGATCAAGGCCACCGAGGAGATCGGCATCGCTGTCGACGACCTTGTCTTCAACCCCGAGTTTTCGGTTTTGCGAGGCGAGACAATCTATCAGCTTGTTCCTGCGCTCTGCGCGCAAGATCAGTTCCTTGGCGACAGGGCGCTCCAATTGCCAAGCCTGCTCAGGGAAAAGCGGGATATCCAGTGCGCCGCCGGGACCGGGAAACGCAGAAAGACAGCCATAGCGAAGGTCAAAGCCGAGGCTCGGCGGATAGGCAAGCGCATTGTCGATTTCTGTCGACTGAAGCGGAGAATGGTTATTCCATTTACTTATCCGAGCCAAAGCTCAACCGGGTCTTGAACCGGCTTTCAACGCCCCATACCCAGCGCCACGAAAACGCGCTATAGACGCCGCCGAACGGCAAGGCCGACTGGATATATGGCAAGAATCTCCCTGAAGCTCGACGAATTGATCGACGGCGAAGCCTTGCGCCGCGAGATGACCGCGCTGACCGCGGCCACGGCGGATGATGGCTCAGGGCAGGCCGCGCGCAATGGCGTGCTCCAACTGCTCAAGGGACGACTGGCGGAAGGGCGCGCCATTGCCGAACGAATGCTGATGGACGATGGCGGCGGCAGCGCCTGCGCGGCGCGGCTGTCGCATCTCATGGACGAGATCATCCGGGCGCTTTACGATTTCGCCGTCACCCATGTCTACCGGGTCAAGAACCCGTCCTCGGCGGAGCGCATGGCCGTCGTCGCTGTCGGCGGCTACGGCCGTGGAACGCTGGCGCCCGGATCCGACATCGACCTTCTGTTCCTGCTGCCCTACAAGCAGACGCCGTGGGGCGAACAGACAGTCGAATACATGCTCTACATGCTGTGGGACCTGGGGCTGAAGGTCGGCCACGCCACCCGTAACATCGACGAATGCCTGCGCCTGTCGCGCACCGATGTCACCATTCGCACCTCGATCCTCGAAGCACGTTTCCTGTGGGGCGAGGAAAAGCTCTATGATGAACTGATGCTGCGGTTCGATCATGAGGTGGTGCGCACGACCGGCCCCGAATATGTCCAGGCCAAGCTTGCCGAACGCGATGACCGCCATGCCAAGGCCGGCGAAAGCCGCTATCTGGTCGAGCCCAACGTCAAGGACGGCAAGGGCGGCCTGCGCGACCTGCAGACGCTGTTCTGGATCGGCAAATATTTCTATCGGGTGCGTACCGGCGAGGAACTGGTCGACAAGGGCGTCTTCACCGAGGGCGAATACCGCGAGTTCCAGAAGGCGGAGGATTTCCTGTGGGCGGTACGCTGCCACATGCATTTCCTCACCGGCAAGGCCGAAGAGCGGTTGCATTTCGACATCCAGCGCGAGATCGCCGAACGGCTCGGCTACACCACACACCCCGGCCTGTCGGCGGTCGAGCGCTTCATGAAGCACTACTTCCTCGTTGCCAAGGACGTCGGCGACCTGACCCGCATCTTCTGCGCGGCGCTCGAGGAGGAGCAGGCCAAGCACGTTCCTGGCTTCAACCGCATCTTCCTGACTTTCTCCAGGCGCAAACGCAAGCTGGCCGGCACCTCCGATTTCATTGTCGACAACCACCGCATCAACATCGCCGACGACCAGGTGTTCGAGCGCGATCCGGTCAATCTGCTCAGGCTGTTCTGGTTCGCCGACAAGCACGGTCTGGAATTCCACCCTGACGCGCTCAAGCTGCTGACCCGTTCGCTCGGCCTGGTCAACAAGTCGCTGCGGCGCGACGAGGAGGCCAACCGGCTGTTCCTCGACATATTGACCTCGGATCGCAATGCCGAACTCAATCTGCGTCGCATGAACGAAGCCGGACTGCTCGGCAAGCTGATCCCGGATTTCGGCAAGATCGTCGCCATGATGCAGTTCTCGATGTACCACCACTACACGGTGGACGAGCATCTGATCCGCTGCATCGGCGTGCTGGCCGAGATCGAGCGCGGCGACGGCGAAAAGGTCCACCCCCTCTCGCACACGCTGATGCCGAGCCTGAAGAAGAGCCGCGAAGCGCTCTATGTCGCCGTACTGCTGCACGACATCGCCAAGGGCAGGCCGGAGGACCATTCCGAGGCGGGGGCCAGGATCGCCCGTCGGATCTGCCCGCATATGGGGCTGTCGCCTGCCGATACCGAAACCGTGGCCTGGCTGGTCGAGAACCACCTCGTGATGTCGATGACGGCGCAGACCCGCGACCTCAACGACCGCAAGACCATCGAGGATTTTGCCGCGATCGTGCAGTCGGTCGAGCGGCTGAAGCTGCTTTTGATCCTCACCGTCTGCGACATCAGGGGCGTCGGACCCGGTGTCTGGAACGGCTGGAAGGGCCAGCTGCTGCGCACGCTCTACTACGAGACCGAATTGCTGCTGACCGGCGGGTTTTCGGAAGTGTCGCGCGCGCAGCGCACGGCGGCGGCGCGCGAGCGCCTGGCCGAGGCGCTTGCCGACTGGCCGGACAAGGCCCGCAAGCGCTATGTCGGCCAACACTACGAGAATTACCTTTTGACCGTCGATCTCGCAGACCAGTTGCGCCATGCCGAGTTCATCCGCGAAGCGGACGTGTCAGGCAACAAGCTTGCCACCATGGTCAAGACCCACCAGTTCGAGGCGGTGACCGAAATCACCGTGCTGGCGCAGGACCACCCCCGCCTGCTCTCTGTCATCGCCGGGGCTTGCGCCGGAGCCGGCGGCAACATTGTCGACGCGCAGATCTTCACGACGTCGGATGGCCGCGCGCTCGACACGATCCTGATCAGCAGAGAATTCGATCGCGACGAGGACGAGCGCCGGCGCGCCGAACGTGTCGGCCGGCTGATCGAGGACGTGCTGTCGGGCAAGAGCTGGCTGCCGGAAATGATCGAGAAGCGCACCAAGCCGCGGCGCGGCTCCAAGGTGTTCAAGATCCCACCGCGTGCCGAAATCCGCAACACGCTGTCGAACCGTTTTTCGGTCATCGAGGTCGAGGGCCTCGACCGGCCGGGACTGCTGTCGGAGATCACCGGAACGCTTTCCGACCTGTCGCTCGACATCGCATCGGCCCACATCACCACCTTCGGCGAAAAGGTCATCGACACTTTCTATGTCACCGATCTCACTGGCCAGAAGATAGATAGCCCGGCCCGCATCGCCACCATCCGCAATCGGCTGATGGCAACGCTCGAAGGCATCGTGCCCGAACGCGGCGGCAAGCCCAGGGCGGCGGCCGAGTGACAACGACCATCACTTTGTCCCAATTGCGCAGGCAGTTCCCAAAAGCATGAGCCTCGTCAAGAAATTCGCAACGGTCGCTTCCGGCACGCTGATGAGCCGCGCGCTCGGTTTCGGCCGCGAGATGCTGATGGCTGCTGCACTCGGTACCGGACCGGTTGCCGATGCCTTCAACGCCGCTTTCCAGTTTCCCAACACCTTTCGCCGGCTGTTTGCCGAGGGGGCCTTCAACGCCGCCTTCGTGCCGCTGTTCGCCAAGGAGATCGAGACCCACGGTACCGAAGGCGCCAAGCGCTTTTCCGAGGAAGTGTTCGGCGTGCTGTTCACGGCGCTGCTGGCGCTGACGATCATCATGGAACTGTCGATGCCGCTGATCGTGCGCTATCTGGTGGCGCCGGGTTTTGCCGGCACGCCGGGGAAGTTCGACACCACGGTGACGCTGGCAACGATCATGTTTCCCTATCTGATCTGCATGTCGCTGGGCGCGATGATGGCGGGCATGCTGAATTCGCTGCGCCGCTATTTCGCCGCCGCGGTGGCCCCGGTGTTCCTCAACATCATCCTGATCGGCGTGCTCGCCTATGCCTGGTACAAGGGCTCGGATGCCCTCACCGTCGGCTACGGGCTGTCCTGGGGCGTGCTTGCCGCCGGACTGGTGCAACTGGCGATCGTCTGGGTGGCGGTGCGCCACGCCGGCATCTCGATCGGCTTCCGCCGGCCGAAAATGACGCCCGCGGTCAAGCGGCTGCTGATCCTGGCGCTGCCGGCGGCCATCACCGGCGGCATCACCCAGATCAACCAGCTGATCGGCACGGCGATCGCCTCGGCACAGAACAGCGCGGTGTCCTCGCTCGCCTATGCCGACCGCATCTACCAGTTGCCGCTCGGCGTGGTCGGTGTTGCGGTGGCGATCGTGCTGTTGCCCGAACTGTCGCGGGCGCTGAAGTCGGGCAATCTGATCGAGGCGGCCAATCTGCAGAACCGCTCGGTCGAGTTCACGCTGTTCCTGACCTTGCCGGCAGCCGCGGCACTCTGGGTGATGTCTGAGCCGATCGTGCGGCTGGTCTATGAGCGCGGCGCGTTCGCCGCCAACGGATCGACGCCGACGGTGGCGGCGATCCTGGCGATCTTCGGCCTCGGCCTGCCGGCCTTCGTGCTGATCAAGGCGTTCACCCCAGGCTATTTCGCCCGCGAGGACACGCGCACGCCGATGATCTTTGCCGCCATCTCGGTGGCGGTGAACGTCACCACGGCGCTGACGCTGTTTCCACGGATGGGGGCGCCCGGCATTGCGGTGGCCTCGGCCGTCGCCGGCTGGGTCAACGCGGTGATGCTGCTCGGCGTCTTGATCCGGCGCGGCCATTGGGGCCGCGACGTACCGCTGATGAAGCGCATTCCACGTCTGGTGCTGTCCGCCGTGGTGATGGGCGCTGCGCTCTATTTTGCCGAACACTGGTTCGCCATCAGGCTTGGGCCGGGCTCGCCGCTGGTGGTCAAGGCGGCGACGCTGCTGTCGCTGGTTGCCGGTGGGGCGCTGCTTTATTTCATCACCGCGTTTGCCACCGGCGGCGCCGATTTCGGGATGATCCGGCGCAATGTCGGACGGAAAGGATCGCCGCCGACTAGGGAACAGTCTCCAGATCCGTGAGCCGGAATTTATTGCAATGTCCCACCCCTCATTGCGACGATAGCGGCTGCTTCGACAAACATTAGTCTTCTCCAGACAATTCGTCGTAGACGGAGGGTGGCAAGGTGTTGCGCGCCTGCCCCCTCAGTTCAATTCCGAGTTCGGCCCGAAGCCGTGCCGCGGTCTCCAGCGGCGTCTCGCGGCTGCGCCTGCGCTGCAGTGCCTCTTGCATACCGACCACGCCGGCGGGGCGCTTCTGACCTTCAGATCCGGTGGGCATTCAAGGCGTCTCCTCCAAGGTCGCTATGTAATGCACCCGGCTGCCGCTCGCGTACATGATGAAGTGCTTGTTGCCAAAGCGGTCGTTTTTGACAGTGAGCGACGTAGTGAAGCGCGGAGCGTTTCGTGGCAATGGGGTCGTGGCGACGGGTGGCAGATGGCTCGCGGCTAGCCGCGATAGAAGCACGACTAATTGCCCTTCGGCCAGCGACTTCTCTGGGATGGAATCCTCCCATTGATCGGGCGCCCCGTGGCGTACAATCTTCCAAACTCGCGCCAAGTCTCCGGCCCCTGCTTTCCGCGAAGCATATAGGTGCTTTTGCATATTTCAAATTTCAAACTGAGACACTCCCGGTTTCTTGTCTCTGTTCCTTGTAGTCTGCTCCAAGGCCCAATGGCCTCTTGATCCTCTCACCGCTCTCGTCCATAAGCGCGCCGTCGCAAGACTTTCGCCGCGCGCGGTTTCCAGCCGCGTGATTGGCTCCGAAAAGTCTGCAACTTTTCGGAATCACACTTATACGGCCCTCCACAAGCCATGAGGACAATCATGACCGCCTTCAAGCCACTCGTCTTTTCCGGTGTCCAGCCGACCGGCAATCTGCACCTCGGCAACTATCTCGGCGCCATCAAGAAATTCGTCGCCCTGCAGGACACCTCCGATTGCATCTATTGCGTCGTCGACCTGCATTCGCTGACAGCTCAACTCGTTCATGAAGACCTAGCCGACCAGACGCGGTCGATCACCGCTGCGTTCCTGGCCTCGGGCATCGACCCGAAGAAGCACATCGTCTTCAATCAGTCGCGGGTCATGCAGCATGCGGAGCTCGCCTGGATCTTCAATTGCGTGGCGCGCATCGGCTGGATGAACCGCATGACGCAGTTCAAGGACAAGGCCGGCAAGGACCGCGAGAACGCGTCGCTCGGCCTGCTAGCCTATCCTTCGCTGATGGCTGCCGACATCCTGCTCTACCGTGCCACCCACGTGCCGGTGGGCGAGGACCAAAAGCAGCATCTGGAACTCACACGCGACATCGCGCAGAAATTCAACAACGACTTCTCCGACCGCATCGCGGCCCTTGGCATCGGCGTCGAGATGCAGGTCGGCGAAGAGACCGTGAACGGCTATTTCCCGCTGACCGAGCCGGTCATCGGTGGGCCGGCGGCGCGCATCATGTCGCTGCGCGACGGCTCCAAGAAAATGTCCAAATCGGACCCGTCGGATTTGTCGCGCATCAACCTGACCGACGATGCCGATGACATCTCGAAGAAGATTCGCAAGGCCAAAACCGACCCGGAAGCGTTGCCGAGCGAGCTGGACGGCCTGGCCGGCCGGCCCGAGGCGGAGAACCTGGTCGGCATCTATGCGGGTCTCGCCGAGATGTCGAAGGCGGATGTACTCAAGGAATTCGCCGGCCAGCAGTTTTCCGTGTTCAAGCCGGCCTTGGCCGATCTTGCAGTGGAAAAACTGGCGCCGATCGCCAGCGAGATGCGCCGCATTTCGGATGACCGCGCCTATGTCGACGCGGTGCTCAAGGATGGCGGCGAGCGCGCCGGCGTGCTGGCCGAAGCGACGATGAAGACGGTGCGCGACATTATCGGCCTGCTGCAGGGCTGATCGCGACATCGGGTGCACTGGCACAAGGCCGGCGGCTTGCCGCCGGTCCCCCGCAGTGGCAGATTGCGGCCGCACGACACCGAGTAGATAGACATGGTCTCCAAACGCCTCAGCCGCGAAGCCGGCCATCGCAGGAAATTCCTGACGATCATCGACGACACGCCGGAATGCGAGCGCGCCGTCGCCTATGCCTCGAAACGGGCGCAGAGCACCAGCGGCACGCTGGTGCTGCTCTATGTCATCGTGCCGGACGATTTCCAGCATTGGCTGGGTGTCGAGAAGATCATGCGCGAGGAAGCCAACGCCACGGCGCGCGCCGCACTCGACAGCTATGCCAACAAGGTGCGCCAGAAGCTCGGCATCGAGCCCGAGATGGTGGTGCGCGAAGGCAAGCCGACGGAAGAGATCCACAAATTGATCGAGGAAGACCAGGACATCGCCATCCTGGTGCTGGCCGCCGGTGCGGGCAAGGAAGGCCCGGGGCCGCTGGTCGGCGCCGTGGCCGGCAAGGGTGCCGCCTTCCCGATCCCGGTGACTGTCGTGCCGCAGAACCTGTCGGACGAGGAAATAGACAGCCTGGCCTGAGATTTTGCTCTTCAGGTGATGCCGCTCCGATTTTGGGCGCGAAAAAACATTCCGCCAGCCAGCCGTTCCGGCGATGCGTTTCGCTTGAATGTCCATCCAATTGAGCCTATTTAGAATTGTTCCAAACTAGATGCCCAAACGGGCACGGAGACGGCCATGTTCATCCAGACCGAATCGACGCCAAACCCGGCGACGCTGAAATTCCTGCCCGGCAAGGAAGTGCTTCTGGAAGGCACCGCCGATTTCCGCGATGCCGACAGCGCCGCCGTCGCCTCGCCGCTGGCCGGCCGGCTGTTCGAAATTCCTGGCGTCACCGGCGTTTTCTTCGGCTATGACTTCATCACCGTGACCAAGGATGGCCCCGACTGGCAGCATCTGAAGCCGGCGATCCTCGGCGCCATCATGGAGCATTTCATGTCCGGCGCGCCTGTCATGGCCAAGGCTGGCCCGGCCGCAGAGACCAGCCAGACCGGTGAGTTCTACGACAAGGCCGACGAGGAGCTGGTCATCACCATCAAGGAACTGCTCGATACACGGGTGCGCCCGGCGGTCGCCCAGGATGGAGGCGACATCACCTTCCGCGGCTTCGAGAACGGCACGGTGTTCCTGCACATGAAGGGCGCCTGCGCCGGCTGCCCGTCCTCGACGGCGACGCTGAAGCACGGCATCCAGAACCTTCTGCGCCATTTCGTGCCGGAAGTGCAGCAGGTCGAGCAGGTCTCGTAGAGACCTCCTTCTCGAGGCATTAGAGAGCAAACAACAAAAAACCGGGCCGAATTGCCCGGTTTTCTGCTTGGGACGTCCGTTGTTGCCTAGACGGTCCGCGTACGAAAACTGCCTCTAGAGAACGATGACCTTGGCGCCGACCGAGGCGCGGTCATAGAGGTCGATAATGTCCTGATTCATTAGGCGGATGCAGCCAGACGACATAGCCTTGCCGATCGAATTCCATTCCGGGCTGCCATGCAGGCGATAGCCCGAATCGCCGCCCTTGTTGAACAGGTACATGGCGCGCGCGCCGAGCGGGTTCTTCAGGCCCGGCTCCATGCCGCCGGCAAACTTTTCCAATTCCGGCTGGCGCTGGATCATCTGCCTCGGCGGTGTCCAGGTCGGCCATTCGCGCTTGAGCGCAATGTGGGCGGTGCCATGCCACTCGAAGCCCTCGCGGCCGACGCCGATGCCGTAGCGAATGGCCCTGCCGTCGCCCTCGATGAAGTAGAGGAACTTGTTCTGCGTATCGACTATGATCGTGCCCGGCTTTTCCGGGCTGTCGTAGTTCACTTCCTGCCGATGGTACTTCATCGGCACTTTCTCGATCGGGATCCGCGGCAGCTGATAACCGGCGTCGGTGACCGCGCCGTAGTCGTTGGAGAAGATCTGCGAGCCGATGGTGCTGCAACCGGCGATAGCAGTGGAGAGCGCCAGTGCGGCGATGATTGCAAACGACTTCATGCGCATCAGGTGATCCGGTGCCCCGCCCAACTTCGGCGGCACGAGTCGGCCGCTCTCTCATCGTCATTCATGCTGGCATTTGCTTTGCTTGCCAAGCGCGCGATGCCTATATGCCTGCCTTGACGTACCGGTAAGCGTATCACTATGGCATTTTGGCAACAGGACTCACAGGATTGTGAAGCAAATTCAAGGGGCCTGCTCCATGGGCTCCTGGAAATCGAGGAGAACCGTCATGAATGTCGGTGACGCCGCCCACCGCTCCGGCCTGCCGGCCAAGACTATCCGCTACTATGAAGAGATCGGCCTGATCGCCCCGGCGCGGGCCGCCAACGGCTACCGCGATTATTCCGGAGACGACATCCATCGGCTGGCCTTCCTGCGCCGCGCGCGCAATCTGGGCTTTTCCATCGACGATTGCCGCCAGTTGATGGCGCTTTACCAGGATCGCAGCCGCGCCAGCCACAACGTGCGCGAAATCGCCGCCGCCCATGTCACGGCGATCGAGGAGAAAGTGCGCGAGTTGCAGTCGATGCGCTCGACGCTGCAGAAACTGATCCATGCCTGCCACGGCGACGAAAGGCCGGATTGTCCGATCCTTGATGACATGGCGGGAGCGGCGTTGCTCAGCGACAGGGGCACCTCTGCGGCTGCATAATGACCCTACGTCGACGAGGCCCGACGCCTGGTCGACTCCTGCCGGGAGGACGTCCACAAATGGTCTCGATGAGCGTCGAACTGCGCAATATGGGGGGCACGCAGGCGGCCATGGGCTGGGCCGGCGGCCACACGATCATCGTCGACCGGCCCGAAGGCAAGGCCGGCGGCATGGGCCTGGGCTTCAATGGCGGCCAGCTGCTCGCCCTGGCGATCGGCGGCTGCTTCTGCAACGACCTTCGCTACGTTGCCGAGGAAATGGGCATAACGCTCAACAAGATCGCCGTGACCGTGACGCTGAACCTCGAAGGCAAGCCTTTGCTCGCGACTTCGTCAACCATGACGGTTTCCTGCACGACGCTGGACGGCTCCGACCCGGCGGAGATCATCACAAGGGCCGCGGCGATTTCCACGGTCAGCAACTCCCTGCGCCAGGGCGTGCCGGTGAGCATCGAAACGGACGCAACGGCGACCGGCTTGTCGGAGGAATGATCCCCGGGAACAGGCGCATTTGGCCGCGTGGATTGTCAGAGATCGCTAAATAGGCCCACCGCCGGCACAGCAGAGCGATTGATCCAATTTTCTTCGGCATCTGGGCGCGTCAATCTGACGCGCTATGTCTTCCCTTGTTGCAATGATCAACGATGGAGATTGGCATGGATCGGCGATTGTTTCTGACTAGAATGCTTGGGCTGGCAGGGGCTGCGACCGTCGTCGCAATCGCGCGTCCTGCCACCGCCTTGGCCGGCATCCCCAATACGGGGCCGGGCATTCTCGATGAGCTCGACAAACCGTCCGACGACATTCTCGACCCGGATGGTCCCGATGTCCAGGACGGCGTCGAGTTCGTGCGGCACCGCAGGTGGCACCGCCGCCGTCGTCGACGCGGGTGGAGGCGGGTTTGCCGTCGCTATTGGCGCCACGGTTCCTGGCGCCGCAGGTGTTTCCGCAGATCCTTCTGGATCCACTTCTGACGAGACCTGCAACGCGAAGGTCCCGGAGTCCGGCGCCTTCGCTATCGCTGCAGGCTTGAACCCAATCGGTAAAAAAGGCCCGCCGCCCCTCGGCAGCGGGCAGGTCCTGGAGTGCCGGGGGATCAACCCGGCATGGGTCAACGAACGGGTCACCGGTTGGTTGCAGGGATCGGCCCGGTAGCCTTCCTTTGGGTGGACCGCCACCGGGCCTGACCGGAGCGGGGTGTATTGGGGGAGCCCCGGCTGCTTCGAAAATATCACCTTTCACTTATATTCGCTCTAGCTAATTAACAGGAGCGACGCAGCCCGGAGTGTAGCTGGGTGGGCCTCATCGGACAGGCGCGCGCCCTTGCAATCGACGAGACTCTGCGCCGCTCGCGGCGAGGCACGATCACGGGAAAGTGAACGTGACGCCATCGTAGCGTTCTGATCATTAGATGCCTCCCGCCACTGGAGGTTCATCGAATGCCAGCTTATGCCATTCTTGCCCTGGCTATTGTCGGTGAGGTCATCGCGACCAGCGCGATAAGGCCTCGGAAGGCTTCACCAGGCTTGGCCCGTCGATGTTGGTGCTGCTCGGTTACGCCACGGCGTTTTTCTTTCTGTCCCAGGTGCTGGACCGCATACCGGTCGGCGTTGCCTATGCAGTATGGGCGGGCGGCGGCATTGTTCTGGTCGCGCTGGTCGCTTGGATTGTCTACGGGCAACGGCCCGACGTGGCAGGTTTTGTCGGCATGGGCCTGATCTTGGCTGGAGTGCTGGTTTTAAACCTGCTGTCCAAAACGGGCGTTCGTTGAGGTCCGACAACTACACGATCGCCTACATAAAGGCGGTTATATATTTGACAGGCCTAACGCCAAAATGGCCGGCGCAGGTTGCCGGATGAATGATGATCCGCGCCGGCCACTGCGGCTTCTTTGAGGGGTTGCCGCCTGCCGGGAGCTAGAGCGCGCGAATTGGCCGGCAATTGAGGCCCAGCCGCTTGGTTAAAAATGTACAGTGAATCCTTATTGAAGCCACCTCACAGCGTATTAAAATCCCAAGGTCACCGGCTACGGGTTAACGGCGCACCGGTGATTGAGAGTAACGCTAAGCTCCCGCCCTTATGGATGGGAGGTTGGCCATGTCTCAGTTCGATAGCTCGGTATCGGCTTTTGACTGCGATATTTTGCGCAGCGCGTTCATAAAAATCGTCATCCAGAAGAACATTCCAGAGGACAAATGGCGGGCCGAGGCCGAGCTTTTGATCCGGGAGTATACGGATAGCGACGACATTGAGCCCGGTTTAGCGGAATGGATCGCGCGGAAGTAGCCCGCGATGAAAGAGTGGAAGCCCGACGATTACCTGAAAGCGCCCACATAAAACAGGTTCAAACCGTGAACAGAATCTGGCATGGTGCCTGGCATGCCGATCATCTCCCCCATCCCCATCAATCCTCTCATCGACGGCCGCCAGTCCGAACGCGCCATGCTGGTGCGGCGCGGCGTACAGCGGCTGCTCATGGATATGGGCGCACATGTGTTGCCCGAGCTGTCGCTGGCCACGGGCCGCCGCGCCGACCTCGTCGCGCTGACCCGGCAGGGCGATATCTGGATAATCGAGATCAAATCCTCGATCGAGGATTTCAGGGTCGACCGCAAATGGCCCGACTACCGGCTGCATTCCGACCGCTTCTTCTTCGCCACCCATCCCGGCGTGCCCTCGGAAATCTTTCCGCAGGAATGCGGCTTCATCCTTTCCGACGGCTATGGCGCCGAGATCCTGCGCGATGCGCCCGAGCACCGCATGGCAGCGGCAACGCGCAAGGCGCTGATGCTGCGGGTCGCGCGGGCCGGCGCTTCGCGGCTGCTGGCGGCAGAGCTTGCCGGCGTGTCGGTGCCGGCGCTGGAGGGTGAGAGCGAGTAACGGCCCGTCCTTCAGTCTATGACCGGCTCTGCTCTTCATCGTCCTCCACGCCACCCTTGGCGGGCGCCATGAGCAGCACGGCAGCACCCAGAATGGCGGCGATGAAGGAGCCGGCGAGGATGCCGACCTTGACCGCGTCCTGCAGCGCCACGTCGCCGGCGAAGGCGAGCAGGCCGATGAACAGGCTCATGGTGAAGCCGATGCCGCACAGCAGCGATATGCCGATCATGTGCGTCCAGCCGGCATTGGCGGGCAGGTCGGCAAGACCGAGCCGGATCGCAAGTGCCGAGGAGCCGAACACGCCGACCAGCTTGCCAACCACCAGGCCGGCGGCGACACCCAGCGTCAACGGCTCGATCAGCGCACTGACGCTGAGGCCGGCCAGCGAAACGCCGGCATTGGCAAAGCCGAAGATCGGGATGACGACGAAGGCCACAATCTTGTGCAGGCCGTGCTCGAGCCGGTGCAGCGGCGAATGGTCGAGATCGTGGCCGATGCCGGCGGAGCGCTCAAGCGGGATGGTCAGCGCCAGCGCCACGCCGGCGAGCGTGGCATGGACGCCGGATTTCAGCACCAGCATCCACAAGATGACGCCGAGCACGAGATAGGGAACCAGCGTCATCACCCGCATGCGGTTGAGCACGACAAGCGCGGCAATGACGGCGAAGGCAGCACCCAGATAAGCCAGCGACAGGCCGCTGGTGTAGAAGATGGCGATGATGATGACGGCACCGAGGTCGTCGATGATCGCCAGTGCTGTGAGGAACACCTTCAGCGAAGCCGGCACGCGGCTGCCGAGCAGCGACAGCACGCCGAGCGCGAAAGCGATGTCGGTGGCGGTCGGGATCGCCCAACCGGACAGGGCGGCCGCATTGTTGCGGTTGACGGCCACATAGACGAGTGCGGGAACCACCATGCCGCCGGCGGCTGCAATGCCGGGCAGCACGCGCCGGGGCCAGGTGGAGAGCTGGCCGTCCAGCATCTCGCGCTTGATCTCCAGTCCGACGAGCAGGAAGAACACCGCCATCAGCCCGTCATTGACCCAATGCGAGACGCTGAGCGGGCCGAGATAGGCGTGGAGCGCGGAGAAATAGGTTTCGGCGAGCGGCGAATTGGCGACGATCAGGGCCAGTGCCGCCGCCACCATCAGGATGATGCCGCCAGCCGCTTCACTATCGAGGAATTCGCGGAAGACGGAAACCGGCCGATGCTTCAAGTCCTGCATGTCGCCTCCGTCATGCCGTCTGTTTTGGCGGGCTTCGATCCCGCAAGATGGCAAACGGCGGCCTTAACGCGGCGCCCGCTTGGCCAGTATGCGCTGCAAGGTGCGTCGGTGCATGTTGAGCCGGCGCGCTGTCTCGGAGACGTTGCGCTCGCACATCTCATAGACGCGCTGGATATGCTCCCATCGAACGCGGTCGGCTGACATCGGGTTTTCCGGCGGCGCCGCGCGCTCGCCGGCGGTGCGGGTGAGTGCCGCGAAGATATCATCGGCGTCGGCGGGCTTGGAGAGATAATCGACCGCACCGAGCTTCACCGCGGTCACCGCGGTGGCGATGTTGCCGTAGCCGGTCAGGATGATGGTGCGGGAATCCTCGCGCTTTTCGCGGATGGCCGCGACCACGTCGAGGCCGTTGCCGTCGCCGAGCCGCATGTCGACCACGGCGTAGGCGGGTGGATTGGCGCGCGCCTTGGCAACCGCCTCCTCGACGCTCTCGGCCGTCTCGACCACGAAGCCTCTAGCTTCCATGGCGCGGGCCAGACGCGTGAGGAACGGCTTGTCGTCATCGACGACAAGCAGCGAGGTGTCCTCGCCTTCAACCATTGCGCCAATATTCTCGTCGCCTGTCATAGTCTCAAAATTCCTGCTGCCTTAATTTTACGCAAATATAGTTCCTGAGCCTCCTTGTCCAATTTTTAGAGGTCCTTCAAGGCTCTCAGGCGGTGTCGAACATGCTGGCCGAAGTGATTTCCGGATTGAGGAACACACCACGCGGCCACGATATCTGGACCATGGCGCCCTCGCCCAGGCCGCTCGAATTGCGGAAATCGAGCACGGCACCAGAGCGTTCGAGCAGGGTCTTGGCGATGAACAGGCCGAGGCCCAGACCGCCGCCGGTTTCATTGCCCTGGCGCGTCGACATATAGGGCTCGCCGATGCGGTCGATGATCTCGGCCGGAAAGCCGGGGCCGTCATCGATGATCGAGAAGGTGACGGTGGCCTCGTCCCAGCTCCAGCGCACGGTGACGCTTTTGCGGGCAAAATCGACGGCGTTCTCGACCAAGTTGCCGAGGCCGTAGATGACGCCCGGATTGCGTCGCCCGACCGGCTCGGGGCCGATGCGTTCGCCGGGCCGAAGCTTGATCGAGATGCCGAAGTCCCGGTGCGGCGCGGTGACCTCCTCGACCAGCGAAGTCAATGGCAACCGCGAAAGATGCGCCTCGCCCTCGGAGGACAGGCTGGTCAGCCGCTTGAGAATCTCGCGGCAACGCTCGCTCTGCGAACGCAACAGCGTCACGTCTTCCCCGTATTTCGGATCCTTGCCGAGCGCCTTTTCCATCTCCTTGGCGACAAGCGCGATGGTGGCGAGCGGCGTGCCGAGCTCGTGCGCGGCCGCGGCGGCCAGCCCGTCGAGTGCCGAAAGGTGCTGCTCGCGCTGCAGCACGAGCTCGGTTGCGGCGAGCGCATTGGCAAGAAGCCGGGCTTCGGCGGCCACCCGGAAGGCGTATATGGCGGTGAAGGCGATCGAGGACAGCACCGCCATCCACATGCCGGCGACATAGAGAAAAGGCATCGCCAGCGGCGCGTCCTCATGCCAGGGCAGCGGCAGATGGACAAAGACCAGAAAGGTCGCCGCCGACATGACCAGCCCACCGAGGATGGCGGTCAGGCGCAGGGGCAGCGATGTCGCCGAAATGACGACAGGCACGGTCATCAGCAGCGAGAACGGGTTGGTGAGGCCGCCGGTCATGTAGAGCAGGCCGGCAAGCTGCAGGCTGTCGAAGATGAGGATGCCGAAGGCCGCAAGCGGCGTGAGCCGGTGCGCCGCCGGAAAGCGAAAGGCGAGAAACAGGTTCATCCAGGCCGAACAGGCGATTAGGGCAAAGCAGAGGCTGACCGGCAGTGGAAACTTCAGCCCATAGGCGACGACGAGCACCGTCAGGCTCTGACCGACAATGGCAAGCCAGCGCAACCGGATCAGCGTGTTGAGGCGCAGTCTCTGGCTCTGCTGGAAATCGGGCGAACGCAAAACGTTGATCATGGCCATGAATTACAGCCGTAGGACCAGGAACGCTAGGTCCCGCGCGGTTTGGCGCGGGCGGTGGCGGCGGCGAGCAGCGGGTTTTCCGGCCAGACATGCTTGGGATAGCGGCCGCGCATGTCGGCGCGCACATCGGCCCAGGAGCCGCGCCAGAAGCCGGGCAGGTCGCGCGTCGTCTGGATTGGCCGGTGCGCCGGCGACAGGAGTTCGAGCGTCAGCGGCACGGCGCCATTGGCGATCGAAGGATGGCGGTCGAGGCCGAACAGCTCCTGCACGCGAACCGCCAGCACCGGCCATTCGCCGTCATAGCGGATCGGCACATGGCTGCCCGACGGGGCATCGAAATGGGTCGGCGCCAGCGTATCGATCCTGCGCTGCAGATCATGCGGCACGAGGCTGGTCAGTCCGGCCGAGACAACGCCCGCATCGATGGCGGCAAACGATGCCGCGCCGGCGAGGTAAGGCAGCAGCCAGTCGTCGAGGCGCTCGATGAGGGCGGCATCCGCCATGTCGGGCCAGGGCGCGCCAAGGCCGCGATGCAGCCAGCCAAGCCGCTGGCGCAGCGTTTGCGCCTCCTTGCTCCAATTCAGCAGCGACAGCCCGTGCTGGCGCACCGCATCGAGGACGGCGCGATCAGCGTCAGCACCGATTGGCGGCGGCAGCATGCGCTCGGCAAGCGTGATGGCGCCAAGGCGCACTGTTTCGCGGACGCGCACGGCGCGCTTGTCGCGGTCGAAGCTCGTTTCACGGCGGACCTCGATCCTGTCCGCCAGCGCAGCGCGGACATCGTCCTCGCCGATCGCCGCCGCCGCCGTGATGCGCGCATTCTGTGCCTTGCCCTGCAAGTCGGCGACGACCAGAAACGGCTCGCCCGCCAGCGGATCGCCGGCGTCGAGCATGGCGCCGGAGCCGTTGGCCAGCACGAAACGGCCACGCTCGCCACGCGCCTTCGCCACCCGATCCGGCCAGGCGTGGACGAGCAGGGGACCGGCTGACTTACCCTCCCCCTTGTGGGGAGGGTCGGCGAGCGCGCCTTGCGCAGCAAGGCGAGGGAGACGGGGTGGGAGTGCAGCGCTCGGCCTGGGGCCCCCCCCCCCCCCGCCCCGGGGGGGGCCCCCCCCCCCCCCCGGGGGGGGGGGGGGGGGGGGCCGCCCCCCCCCC